>NZ_JARVTC010000021.1:0-65283 GCF_030208875.1 Pseudarthrobacter sp. MEB009 | reverse complement strand
CGGTCGTTGCAACTCCCAAAAATTCTGGGTGTTGCAACGACCGCTAGAACCCGCCGGTCACCGGCCCGCCGTCGTACGTCCTGAAGTCCTACTTTTTGCCCTGGTTCGCCACGGCCTGGATGGCTGCTGCCGCGGCGTCCGGGTCCAGGTAGGTACCGCCGGCCTTGACGGGTTTGAAGTCCTCGTCGAGGTCGTATACCAGCGGGATGCCGGTGGGGATGTTCAGGCCGGCGATGGCGTCGTCGCTGATGCCGTCCAGGTGCTTGACCAGGGCCCGCAGCGAGTTGCCGTGCGCGGTGACCAGGACCGTTTTACCGGCCTTGAGGTCTTCCTTGATGTCCGACTCCCAGTAGGGCAGCAGCCGGACCAGGACGTCCTTGAGGCATTCGGTGCGGGGCACGGCGTCGCCGATGTCCGCGTAACGGGGATCGCCCACCTGGGAGAACTCGGAGTCGTCGGCCAGGGGCGGCGGCGGGGTGTCGTAGGACCGGCGCCATTCCATAAACTGCTCCTCGCCGTATTCGGCGAGGGTCTGGGCCTTGTCCTTGCCCTGCAGCGCGCCGTAGTGGCGCTCGTTGAGGCGCCAGTCGCGCTTGACGTCGATCCAGCCACGGTCGGCCTTTTCCAGTGCCAGGTTGGCGGTGTTGATGGCCCGCTTCAGGCGGGAGGTGTAAAGGACGTCCGGCAGGACGTTGTGCTCCACCAGCAGCTCACCGCCGCGGACCGCCTCTTTGAGGCCCTGTTCGTTCAGGTCGACATCCACCCAGCCGGTGAACAGGTTTTTGGCGTTCCATTCGCTGTGGCCGTGGCGCAGCAGAATCAGCTTGTAAGTCATGATTTTTATCCTAGCCGAGCGGGGTTGCCGCCCGCCCTGCGTTACACGGCACCCTGCGTAACCCGCCCCGGGATAAAGTGGGGCCGTGGTGCAAAAGGCTGAACGGGTGGTTGCCCCGCAGATTTCCGGCAGGGGTGTCCCCCGCCGGCAGGGCGGTCCCGTGGGAAACGTCACCCGCGGCACCACCAACCCCAACCGCATGCGCCGGGTGGACCGCTGGCTGACCGGGCCGCAGGCGTGGCGCCTCCGGTCCGCGGCTGAGCCCCTGGTGGTTGACCTGGGCTACGGCGCAACGCCGGCCACCGCCGTCGAACTCTATGAGCGGCTGGCGGTCGCCAGGCCTGACGTGCGGGTCTGCGGCATCGAGATTGAGCCCGATCGGGTCCGGGCGGCGCTCCCCCTGCAGCGGCCGGGGCTGAGCTTCCACGTGGGCGGTTTTGAACTGCCTGTCCCCGGCCGGCCGGTCCTGGTCCGTGCGTTCAACGTGCTGCGCCAGTATGAGGAAGCGGACGTGGCCGGGCTGTGGCGGCTGGTGCAGGACCGGCTCGCGCCGGAGGGGCTGTTCATCGACGGGACCTGCGATGAGATCGGCCGCCGGGCGTCCTGGATTGCCCTGGACGCCCGGGAGCCGGTGTCGCTGAGCTTCTCCGTCCGGTTCGGCAGCTTCGCGATGCCTTCGGACGTGGCGGAGCGGCTGCCCAAGGCGCTGATCCACCGCAACGTGCCCGGCGAGCCGGTCCACGCTCTGTTGCAGGCCATGGACAGGGCCTGGCTGGAGAGCGCTGCGCTGGCGTCATTTGGCAACCGGCAACGCTGGCTGGGCATGTGCCGGCGGCTCCGCGCCGGCGGCTGGCCGGTCCAGGACGGGCCGGCGCGGTGGCGGCTGGGTGAGCTGACGGTCGGTTGGGCGGCGGTGGCGCCGCTACCCGTTCCGCCGGCGGGTCACCAGGGGCCGTAGGGGCCCATGTTGCGGCTGCCGCCGCGGCCTGCGTCCTTGACGGCGGGCCGGACGTCGGCGAGGTACACGGACGCTGCCACCACTGCCGCAAGGCCGAAGAGGCCTAGGGTGCCGAAGATCCCACCGCCGCTGCCGAACAGGGAGATCACGCCCACCAGGGCTGCGCCTCCGGTGAGGGCGAGCCAGAAGGGCTTGGTCCGCTTTCCGGTGGCCTCGAAGGCGTTGGCGCGGTGCCGGGCGCAGTCCACCACGGCCCACAGCTCGAGTCCCAGCGCCACCAGCGCCAGGATAAAGAACACTGCCCGTTCTACGGGCACAATAATCAGTTCACCGTCCACGGACCCAGCCTAGCGTCCCAACCGGTCCAGCGCCTGCTGCAAATCGGCCCAGAGGTCTGCGGCGTTCTCCACACCGACGCTGAGCCGGACCAGGTTCTCCGGAACACTGGCCGGCTCCGCGGCGTGCCGGCGGCGCCGCTCGATCAGGGATTCCACCCCGCCCAGCGAGGTTGCGGGCAACCACAGCTCCAGTCCCCTGACCAGCGCATCGGCGGCTTCGGCGCCCGTGAGCCCTGCCACGGGGGCCACCTGGATGCAGACAATGGACCCGAAACCGTTCATCTGGCTCCTGGCCCGTTCGTGGCCCGGATCCGTGGCCAGGCCGGGGAACCGGACGGATTCGATCCGCGGGTGGGCGCTGAGCTGCTCCGCGAGGATCTGGGCGGACGCCTGGGACCGCTCTACCCGGAGCGCCAGGGTGCGCAGGCCACGCAGGGCAAGCCAGGCTTCGAACGGCCCGGCGATGCCGCCGTGGATGATCCGGTGGTGGAGCAACGCGGCCCGGATTTCGGGGTTGGCGGTCACCAGGGCGCCGAGGACAACGTCCGAATGGCCGGCCAGGTATTTGGTCACCGAGTGGAGGACGACGTCGGAACCCAGTTTCAGGGGCTGCTGCCCCAAGGGCGTGGAAAAGGTGTTGTCCGTCACCACCATGGCACCGGCCCGGTGGGCGGCTTCGGCCAGGACGGAGACTTCGGCGATGCCGAGCATCGGGTTGGTGGGGCTCTCCAGCCACAGCATGCTGGCCTGGCGGCCCTCCGGACCGGCGGGGGCCAGGGCTTCGATCACGGCCGCAGTATCCGCGATGTCCACGGTGCGTAGCTCGATGAAGCCCTTCTGCGCCAGTTCGGCTGCCATCACCAGGGTGCCGGAGTAGCTGTGGGTGGGCATCACCAGTACTCCTCCTGCGGGGATCAGTGACAACGCGGAGCTGACGGCTGCCAGGCCGGACGCGTAGAGCAGCCCGGGCAGGTCCGAGCCTTCGAGCTGGCCCAGCGCCTCCTCGAAGGGGTCCCAGGTGGGGTTCGAGTACCGGCCGTAGCCGCGGTCGCCGTCGGCCAGCGGGCCCGTACCGAAATAGGTGGAGGAGAGGACCAGGGGCGGGTTGACGGGCTGGTCGCGCTCCCGCGGCGGGCGTCCGGCAGCCACCACCAAGGTGTCCGGGGACAGGGCGGCTGCCTGCTGTTCAGAAAGGCTCATGCGCAAAAGCGTACTGTCCGGCAGGGAGCGGGCGGAAAGCAGGGCCGCCGGCCGGGCACCGGGCGGTTATCCCCAGCGCGGCGCCCCAATCGGGGATTGCGGGCCGGGATCGGTAGGCTGGTGCGGTGAGCACACTAACGGCCGGCCTATTCATCGCGTTTGAAGGCGGCGATGGTGCCGGCAAGTCCACGCAGGCAGCCCGGCTGGCTGAATCACTGGAATCCCGCGGGCTGACAGTGCTGCGCACCCGCGAGCCCGGCGGGACTCCCATTGGCGAAAAGCTCCGCTCGCTGGTCCTGGACCATGGCCACGGCCACATCGACGCCCACACCGAGGCGCTCATCTTCGCGGCATCCCGCGCGGCACACGCCGGCCAGGTGATCAGGCCGGCACTGGAGCGTGGCACGGTTGTCCTGACCGACCGGTATATCGACTCCTCCGTGGCGTACCAGGGTGCCGGCCGGAACCTGGGCCAGGACGCCGTCCGGACCCTGAACGAGTGGGCCACCTCGGGCCTGCAACCGGACCTGACCGTCCTGCTGGACGTTGACCCGGCCATGGGCCGCCGCCGCCGCACAGCCGGCGAAGCTGCCGAGGACCGGCTCGAATCCGAGGCGGATGAGTTCCACTCCCGGATCCGCGACGCATTCCTTGCCCTGGCCGGCGCCCGGCCCGGAACCTACCTGGTGCTCCCGGCGCACCTGTCCGTGGCGGACCTCGCCGCGCGGATCCTGGAACGGGTGGAGGCGCTGCTGGCCGGCGGCGCAGCAACCCCTGCCGGCCTCCCCGCGCCTTCCCAGCCGGCCGCTTCCCCTCCCGCCGCTTCCCTTCCCGAGGTTTCCCACCCGGCCGCTTCCCTTCCCGAGGTTTCCCACCCGGCCGCTTCCCTTCCAGCTGCTTCCCTTCCGGCCGACGGCGGCCCAGGTGATCTGCCGTGACCGTCTGGGATGACCTGCAGGGCCAGCCCGCCGTCGTCGAACAACTGCGCCAGGCGGCCAGCGGCGACAGCCTGACCCACGCCTGGCTTTTTACGGGACCGCCCGGCTCCGGCCGCTCCAACGCGGCGCGGGCGTTTGCGGCGGCCCTGAACTGCGACCAGGAGGATGTGGCGCTCCGGGGCTGCGGGCACTGCCCCGCCTGCCGCACCATCCTGGGCGAGACCCACTCCGACGTCACCTTCGTCCGGACGGAAAAGGTGACCATCACCATCGACGAGGCCAGGGACCTGGTGGCCACCGCCGGTAACCGTCCCTCGTCCGGGCGGTGGCGGATCATCGTGGTGGAGGACGCCGACCGGATGGCCGAGCGCACCACCAACGTGCTGCTCAAGGCCATCGAGGAACCAACGCCGCGGACCGTATGGATGCTGTGTGCCCCCTCCCCCGCCGATGTGCTGGTGACCATCCGGTCCCGGTGCCGCAGCGTCGCCCTGAGGCTTCCGCCGGCTGCAGACGTTGCTGCGCTGCTGGTCAAACGCGACGGGGTGGAGCCCGGACTCGCGGAACGGGCCGCCCGCGCCGCGCAAAGCCATGTGGGCATCGCGCGCCGGCTGGCCCGCGACCCGGCCGCCCGGGAACGCCGGCTGGAGACGGTGCGTTTCCCGTTGGGACTCCGCGGTGTTACCGCGGCGGTGATGATGGCGGATAAACTGGTGAAGATCGCCACCGCGGAAGCGAACAGTTCCAACGAGGAGCGCGACGCCGCGGAGAAGATTGCGTTGCTGGCCACGCTCGGTGCCCCCGAGTCAGGGACGTTGCCGCCGGCCATGCGGAGCCAGGTCAAACAGCTCGAAGACGATCAGAAACGGCGGGCCAAGCGGTCCATCACAGACTCCCTGGACCGGACCCTGACTGACCTGCTGTCGTTTTACCGCGATGTGCTGATCATCCAGCTGGGGAACGCTGTGGAGCTGGTGAACATTGAACTGCGCAGTGAGCTCGAAGAGTTCGCCCGGCGGTCAGCTCCCGAAGCCACCCTGGCCCGGATGGATGCCATCAATAAAGCCCGCGAACGCATCACCACCACCAACGTTGCACCGCTGTTGACCATAGAGTCCATGGCAGCCAGCCTGATCTGAGACCTCCAAGGAGACCCGATGACTGCCCGCCCCCTGCCCGCACGCGCCCGACCCCTTGCCGTGGCGTTCCGTGCCGCCGGCGCCCTGGCCCTCTCGCTGGTACTGGCCTCCTGCACGCTGGTTAATGGCAGCGGGAACCAGGAAGCCGCCACAGCCAAGGCCGATCCCTCCATCGTCGCCTCGGCACCGGAAGGCCTGGCGGACTTCTACGCCCAGGAAGTGGTCTGGGAGCCCTGCGAGCAGGAATTCCAGTGCGCCAGGGTCACTGTTCCCGAGGACTACGCGGATCCGGACGGTGAAACCATCCAGATTGCGGCGCTGCGGGCACCTGCCACGGGCACCAAAACCGGCAGCCTCCTGGTCAACCCCGGCGGACCCGGCGCCTCCGGGTACGACTTCGTCAAGGACGCGGCCGGGACCCAGTTCCCCACCACCGTCCGGGACGCTTTCGACCTGGTGGGCTTCGACCCGCGCGGTGTCAAGCGCTCAGCGCCAGTCACCTGCCTGAACGATGCCGAGCGGGACGAGGCACGGGCCAAGATCTACGACCTGGAGACCGACGCCGGCCTGGCCGCCGCACTGGCCGACAACAAGGCCATCGCCGCCCGGTGCGCGGAGCAGACCGGTCCCGTGATGGCGCACATTGACACCGTCAGTTCCGCCAAGGACATGGACATCCTCCGCGCCGTGGTGAATGACGCGAAGCTCAACTACGTTGGCTACTCCTACGGAACGTTCCTGGGCTCCACCTACGCCTCGCTGTTCCCGGACAACGTGGGCCGGATGGTGCTCGATGGAGCCCTGGATCCGTCCATCAGCAACGAGGAGCTGACCAGCGGCCAGGCGAAGGCCTTTGAAAAGGCCATCCGCGCTTACGTTGCCAGCTGCCTCCGCCAGGACGGCTGTCCGCTGAGCGGCGACGTTGATTCCGGGGTCCAGCAGATCCGGGACCTCATTGCCGCCGTGCAGCAGACCCCGCGGACGGCAAAGGACGGCCGGCTGGTTAACGCCAACATGTTTGTGAGCGGCCTGATTACCCCGCTGTACAACGACCAAAGCTGGCCGGCCCTCACGCAGGCCCTGGAAGCGGCCACGTCGGGCGATGTAAGCCTGGTGCTGCGGCTGGCCGACCTCGGCGCGGACCGCACTGCCAACGGCACCTATTCGTCCAACTCCACGTTTGCCTTCAACGCCATCAACTGCCTGGACTACCCCATGGTCACCGATCCCGCCGCCATGCGGGCCGAGCAGCAGCGCCTGATGCAGGAGTCCCCCACCTTCGGCTACTTCTTCGCTTACGGCGGCACCAACTGCACGGACTGGCCATACGGCAACATCCGCACCCCGGCGCCGGTGGAGTACACCGGCGGGTCCCCGATTGTGGTCATCGGCACCACGGGAGACCCCGCGACGCCGGTGGAATGGGCCGGGTCCCTCCGCAGGCAGCTGGGCAACGCCGCGCTGATGACCTGGGAAGGCGAAGGGCACACCGCCTATGGCCGGTCTAACAGCTGCCTGGAGGACGCCGTGGACCGTTACCTGCTGAGCGGCCAGGTGCCGGCCGACAACACCGTGTGTTGAGGCGCCGGCCATTTTGACCCGGGCGCCGGGACTCCATTACAGTTGACTCTTGCATGAAGCGCCCGGTTCGCCGGAAAGTTCGTGCGGTGCTTCCTTAGCTCAGTCGGTAGAGCGTTTCACTCGTAATGAAAAGGTCATCAGTTCGATTCTGATAGGAAGCTCGGGAAAAACCCCGTATCGTCGCGGAAATCTGCGACTGTACGGGGTTTTTTGCTGGTTAACGCTGCACTTAGGCCAACCGTGCGCGCACGATCTCGCTGACTGCCTTGCCGTCGAACCGGCCCGCAATGCGGGGCGTGACTGATTTCATCACCGTTCCCATGGACCGGACCGTCAACTCGTGGCCGTCGGCCTTAAGCCCGGCGACTACCTCGTCCACGATGGCTTCGGCATCTTCGCGCGTCAGCGCCTGGGGCAGGTACGCCTCGATGATGTCCGCCTCTGAGATTTCCGCTGCGGCGCGCCCGTCCTCGCCGGCCGCGGCGTAGATGGCTGCGGTGTCCCGGCGCTTGGCAGCTTCCTTCTGCAGCAGGGCCGTGACCTGCAGGTCGTCGAGCTCAACGGGGGTCTTGCCGGATTTTTCCCGCGTCTCAATCTCGCCCAGCACGTTGCGGACGGTGGTCAGCGCCGTCTTGTTCCCATTCTTCATATGGGTGACAACATCGGCTTTCAGGGTGTCCTTCAGGGACATGTCGGTTCCTCGTTCCTCGCTCGGGCCACGCGCTGCGGGGCTGCCCGCACCGTGACGGCGGCGCACCCTTTGTGGCGCGTCCCCGCACCCATTGGATCATCCCCGGTGGGCACCGCGCCCCATCCTCCGTTGCAGGAACCGGGAGCTCCTGATGTTACCGTTCAGTAATGTCATCTCTGCGAACTGCACTGGCCGGGCTCCTCACGCGACCGGCCGGGAAAATCTCCGCCCCGCGACTTATCGGCGCCGTGGCCCTGGGCGGTGCGCTGGTCTTTGCCGGCATCAGCCACCTTACGTTTGCGCGGCAGGAATTCCAGGCGCAGGTTCCGCCGTGGTTCCCCGCGGACAAGGACTTTGTGGTGCTGGCATCCGGCGTTGTGGAGGTAAGCCTGGGGGCGGCGTTGATCGTCCTGCGGCGGCGCCGGGTTCCGGTGGGGCTGGTGGCCGCCGCCTTCTTTATAGCCATTTTTCCCGGCAACATCTCCCAGTACGCGACCGGCACTGACGGGTTCGGACTGGATTCGGACCGGAGCCGCCTGATCCGGCTGTTTTTCCAGCCGGCGCTGGTGGTGTGGGCGCTCTGGTCCACCGGTGCCTGGCGGGAGCTGCAGACGGCGCTGGCGGAAGCCAAGCTCCGGCGCTGACCGCCCGGGACATCAGCCGGTGCGTACGGCAAGCCCCAGCCGGCCATCGCGCATGGTGGCCACGTCATCGGTCAGCGGCACAAACTCGGTGTCGTGAGTAACCATCACGGTTGCCACCTGGAACTCGTCGGTGATGCGACGCAGCAGTTGCACGATTTCCCGGCTTCTGTCGTGGTCCAGGGCTGCCGTGGGTTCATCCACCAGCAGGATCCTGGGTTTCCCCATCAACGCGCGCGCAATATTGACGCGCTGGCGCTGCCCGCCTGACAGCTGGTGCGGACGCTTGCCGGCGCAGTCCGCCAGGCCCACCAGTGACAGCAGCTCCTTAGCCTTGGCGCCCGCATCCCGGAGCGGTGCACCCCGCAGGTGGGCGCCGATAATAAGCTGTTCGACGGCGGTCAGGGACGCCAGAAGGTTCGGCTGTTGGAAGATGATCCCGATGGTTTCCCGCCGCAGGGCACTGAGCTCCCGCTGCCCCAGTCCGCCGGCGTCGGTGCCGGCTATCAGCACCAGCCCGGACGTGGGCCGGACCAGGGTCGCGGCAACGGCGAGCAGACTGGACTTTCCGGATCCGGACGGACCCACCAGGGACATCATCCGGCCGGCCTGCACGGTGAGGTGGACGCCGTCGAGGGCCGTGACGATGCCTTCCCCGTCCGGATACTCAAGGGTAGCGTTGACGAGGGACAGCGGCGCGGAATCGGAGTTGGCTGACATGGGTTAAATCCTTCTGATGGCTGGAGATGGCGTGCAGGCTGGGTTGGCTGCGGCATTATGGCGGGGCAGGTCAGTTGCCACCGAGGGCAAGCAATGGGTCAACCCCGGCGACGCGGCGTACCGCCAGCGCTGCGCCGGCCAGGCCCAGGCACACAATGCCGAGCACGGGTACCAGGGTGGTGACGGGTGAGACCAGGAACGGCGCCGCCTGGCCAGCGAGCAGGCCGCCAACAACGCCGGCACCACCACCAACGGCCGCGCCGGCCACCAGGACCAGCGCCGCCTGCGCCATGGCGTCCCGCAGGATGTAGCCGCTACCGGCACCCAAGGCCTTCAGCACCGCGATGTCCCGGGTCCGCTGGATGGTCCACACGGTCAGGAACGCCACAATGACCAGCGCGGAGATGCCGTACAGGAACCCCTGCATCAACATCAGCGATCCGTTCTCGCTCCGGAACGAACCCAAAGCCTGGAACGAGCCTGTGCGGGTGGCACTGACGGTGCCGGCAGCTGCGTTGGCCGCCGCTTCATCCGCGCCGGCCGGCCCGAGCGTGACGGCGGCCACGGTGCCGGTCTGGGCGGGCCCGGTCACATGGGCCAGCGAAGCCCAGACGGGCAGGTCCACCCATACGACGCTGGTATGGGAGTACCACTGGTCGGCCACAACGGCGGCGACGGACAGTTCCATGCCGCCGACGGTGACCGGGTCGCCGACAGACAGCGACAGGTCGTCCGCAACCCCCGAGCCGAGCACAGCGGTACCTGCCGTGACCGGGCCAGGCGCCAGGCCGCCGTCGGGCGCTACCCCGAAGACTGCGACGTTCGCGGTGGCCGTGACCTCCCCGTCCGGGCCGGCAGCCTGCACGCGGGACTGGCTGATCCCCACCGCTTGGGCGGCCTCGACGCCTGGCTGGTCCCGCCAGAGTGCCACCTGGTCCGCAGTGACGGCGCTGTCGGTAAAGGATGCCTTGGCGCCTGCACCGGCCGGCCCGCCGAACACTATCCTGTCCACGGTCCCGGTGCCGCCGCTGCCCAGCCGGGCGATCGCGGACGTGGACTGGTCGGCCAGGCCTGCTGTCAGGCCGGAGAGCAGGACCAGGAGCAAGGTGATCAAAGCGACCACGCTGCCCATCAGGGCAAACCTGCCCTTGGCAAAACGGATGTCGCGGATGGCGAGGAACACGTTGGACTTCTTCCGGTAGGGCGGGGTGGCTTTCCCTTTCAACTCTCCGCCGGTGCACGCCGCGTGCCATCGTGCAGGCGGTTGATCCCTGCGGCCCATGGTGTGGAGACCGGACTCAACCGATCGGTTGATCCGCTGGTTGCCGCCGGCGCATAGGCTGGACAGATGCCAGCCACCGAACCAGCCAGCCCGCCTGCGGCGCCTGGTTCCGCCGCCCCTGCCGCGCCGCCGGCAGGTCATGAGGGCGGATCTTCGGCAGCCATCCTCCGCGTCCTGCGGATCACCCTGCATGTGGGCTTTGCGGTCCTGCTGGCCGTGGCAGCGGCAAGGCTGTTGCTGGCCGGCGATCCCCATCCGCTGCGGCCGGCCCTGATGGGCGGCGCCGCACTCCTGGCGGCCGCCTACCTGGCGGGCACCATCCTTGAAAAGCGGTTCTCGGCCAGCGGCCAGGGCTTCGATCCGCGCCGTTACGGCCTGCCGTGGCTGGCGACGGTCACGGTGCTGTGGGCCGTGCTCCTGGCCGGCAGCGCGGACTTTTCCTGGCTGGCGTTCCCGCTGTTTTTCCTGCACCTGCACCTGCTGCCCCGGCGGGCTGCACTGGTGGGCATCGCCGTGATGACGGCCGCGGTCATCGGCGCCCAGTGGGCTGCCGGCGGGCTTCCCGTTCCACATGCGGCGGTGGTGCTGGGGCCCGCGCTGGGCGCGGCGTTTTCGGTGGTAACGGGGCTGGCGTACCGGGCCCTCTACCTGGAGGCGGAAAGCCAGCGCCGGGCCGCCGACGAACTCCGCAGGACCCGGGCGGAACTCTCAGCTGCCCAGCACAACACCGGTGTCCTGGCCGAGCGCACCCGGCTGGCCCGCGAAATCCACGACACCCTGGCCCAGGGGCTTTCCAGCATTGTGCTGATGGCCCGGGCCGCGGAGAAGTCTTTGCAGGACGGCGACACCACCACCGCCCGCGACCGCCTCCGGGTGGTTCAGGATACCGCCGCCGGCAACCTGGCCGAGGCCCGCAGCTTTGTCCGCGGCCTCTCCGCCCCGCAGCTGCAGGACGCCTCCCTGGTGGACAGCCTGCGCCGGCTCTGCGCGGCCACGGAAGCCGCAGTTGCGGCCCGCGGGAAGGTGCTCCGCTGCCGCTTCGAACTGGACGGTGTCCCCGTTGAACTGCCACCGCCGCACGCCGTGGCACTGCTCCGGGCGGTCCAGGCCAGCCTGGCCAACGTCACTGCCCACGCGCAGGCCTCCGCAGCCGTGGTGACGCTGGCGTTCCTGGGCAACGAGGTCACGTTGGATGTTTACGACGACGGCATCGGCTTTGACCCGGCAGCACAGGTCGCGGAGGTGCGCCCCGCAGCGGACGGGCGGGGCTTTGGCCTGGGTTCCCTGGCCGCGCGGGTGGCGGCGCTGCACGGCACCCTGGAGCTGCAGTCGGCGCCCGGGGAGGGCACCGTGGTGGCCATCCGGCTGCCGTTGCCCGGACCGGGCACCCCATGACCGCCATCCGGGTGCTGCTGGTGGACGACCACCCCGTGGTGCGGGCCGGCCTGCGCGCCATGCTCACCGATTTTGCGGGCATCCTGGTGGCGGCCGAAGCCGCGGACGGGCAGGCCGCCGTCGACGAACTGCAGCGCCGGCAGGTCCTGGGCGATCCAGTGGACCTGGTCCTGATGGACCTGCAGATGGGCGCCGGGATGGACGGTGTGACCGCCACCCGGCTGATCCGGCTGCTGGACCCGGCTCCGCCCGTCCTGATCCTCACCACATACGACACCGACGCCGACATCCTTGCCGCCGTCGAAGCGGGCGCCAGCGGCTACATGCTCAAGGACGCGCCACCGGAGCAGATCCAGCAGGCGGTGCTTGCCGCCGCTGCAGGCCAAAGCGCCCTGGCACCCAAAGTGGCCGCGCTGCTGATGGACCGGATCACCAACCCCGGCACGGCCCTCACCCGGCGTGAGGTGGAGCTGCTTGAACTGCTCGCCACCGGGCTGTCCAACCGGGCCATGGCGCAGCGGGTGTTCATCTCAGAGGCCACGGTCAAGACCCATCTGGTCCACATTTACGGAAAGCTGGGCGTGGACAACCGCACGGCCGCCATTGCCGAGGCGACCCGCCGCCGCATTATCCGGTCCCCCGGCCAGCAGGCCTGACTCCGCGCGCATGCCTAAGATGGCGTGCATGGACGACGACCAGCTGGCCGGCATCGCAGACACGCTGTACAGCACATCCCTGGACGACTTCGTGGCCGTCCGGGCGGCCGCAGCCAAGGCGGCGGCCGCCGGAGACAAAGCCCTCGGGGCCGCGGTCCTGAAGCTGCCCAAACCATCGGTGGCGGCCTGGGCCGTGAACATGCTGGCCCGCGACAAGCCGGACGTCCTGGCGGGCCTCGCGGACCTGGGCCACCGGATGCAGGCCGCGCAGGCGAACCTCGACGCGGCGGCCCTCCGCGGGCTTGCCCGGGAGCGCCGCACCCTCCTGGCAGCCGCGGTCGACACCGCCCGGACAGTGTCCACTGATCACGGCAGGACCATCAGCGGCGCCATGGCCACGGACGTCGAAGAGACGCTGCGGGCCCTGACGGCCGATCCCGGGGCCGCCGGCGCCGTACGCAGCGGCCTGCTCCTCAAGACCCTCGCGGCAGATGGCGTGAACGCCGTGGACCTTGACGGCGCCACTGCAGTCCCGGGAGCAACAGCACCCGCGGGCGTTTCCTCCGCGTCGCGGGCAGAACCCGCCAGCGACGAACCCGCGGACACCGAACCACTGCAGAAGCGCCCGACGCCGGAACCCGCCAAAGCCCCGGCCCGCACCAAGCCGCGGCTCGAGGCGGTCCGGCAAACCCCCCGGGCGGCCTCCGCACCAGCGCTGGACCGGGCGAAGGAATCACTCGCCGGGGCCCGCGCCGAGGAAGCCAGGACCGCGCAACTCGCGGCGGACCTGCTGGAACAGTCGGAACGCTCGCGTGCCACTGTCGCTGACCTGGAAACGGAAACCGGGCAGCTCCGCAGCCGGCTCAAGGCAGCCGAGGAGCAGCTCGCTGCGGAGCGGAAGGCCCTGGCCGCGGGCGCAGCGGAGGCCAAGCAGGCCGCCCGGGCAGCGGCGAAAGCTGAGCGGACGGCCATGCTGGCGCAGGAACGGGTGCTCCGCCTGGGCAACACGCGGGACTGATCCCGGGGAATGTCGTACCCCGGTTGCAGACTTGAAGCATGGAAACGCACACCGTTCAGGAATTTCACGTCACGTACTTTGACGCCGACTGCGGCCGCGCCCGGGCTGAAGTCTTCGACACCTTGGCCGGCGCCCGGCGGTTCGCCGACCGGCACAGCACCGGTGCGGACGGCTGGGCCGTGGTGGACACCGTCACCGTCGAGCAGGTCCGCCTCGCCGCTTAGCGCCGGGCACAGCGGGGCGCCGCAGCAACGCGGTTAACGCGGGAACCCGCACCGCCCATGCGGGCAGTACGGGTTCCGGCGGCTTCACGCGGCCGGCGTGGGGGCCGTGCCGGTGCCTGGCCGTGGTGGTCAGGCGAAGTCGGAAACGGCCGGGTCGGCACCGATCCGGCCTTCGCCGGCCGCGGTGCGGTCCAGGCCGTTGAGGGCCTCGATGTCGCCGGCGTCCAGGGCCACTTCGAGGGCCGCGAAGTTCTCGCGGATCCGGGATTCGGTGACGGACTTGGGGATGACCACGTTCCCGATCGCCAGGTGCCAGGCGATGACGACCTGCGCCGGGGTGACCTGGTGCTTGGCCGCGACGGCAGCCACTGCCGGGTCTTCCAGGAGCTCGCCGCCCTGGCCCAGCGGGGACCAGGCCTGGGTGAGGATGCCGTTCGCAGCACCGAACTGGCGGAGTTCGCGCTGGCTGAAGTAAGGGTGCAGTTCGATCTGGTGGATGGCCGGAACCACGCCGGTTTCATCGATCAGGCGCTGCAGCCCGGCCGTGGTGAAGTTGGAGACACCGATGGACTTGACCCGGCCGCGCTTCTGCAGCTCCACCACGGCCTTCCAGGTGTCAACGTACTTGTCCTGCTTGGGCTGCATCCAGTGGATCAGGTACAGGTCAAGGGTTTCCAGGCCGAGCCGGGCCATGGACTCTTCGAAAGCGGCCAGCGTTTCCTCGTAGCCCTGATCCGCGTTCCACAGCTTGGTGGTGATGAACAGCTCTTCCGGGGAGATGCCGGAGGAGGCGATGGCGCGGCCCACGCCGGCTTCATTGCCGTAGATCTTCGCGGTGTCGATGTGCCGGAAGCCTGCTTCGAAAGCCTGGCGGACCACTTTTTCCGCTACGTCGTCCTCAACCTGCCACACGCCATAGCCGAGCTGGGGGATCGTGTTTCCGTCATTGAAAGTCAGTGTTGGTGAAGAAGTCATGCCCTCATCCTGCCAAACCGCTGCCGCCTGAAGGGGTGAATCCGGCCGGACTATGCCAGGCGCTTAACCGGGAATATCCTGCTGTCCTGCTGCCGGAGCGTCCCCGCGAAGGTGCCTCTCGGCGTCGGCCACCTGTTCAAAAACCGATTCGGCCCGGCGCCGCACAGAGGCTGCCCCGACCGGAATCGGGCCAACGGCCAGCCGCAGCATGGCGGCAGCTTCAGCGGTGGTGGCCAGGGAATTGCCGGCCTTGGACAACGCCCGGTGCACCCCGGACAGGGCCACGGGAATGTCCAGCCCCTCGCTGGGGGAACGCCGCTGGGCTTCCACGCAGATGATCCGGACGCGGTCCAGGAGGGCTGCGAGGCTGTTGGCGACCTCCACCAGCTCGGCATACAGCTGGTCGTCCTCGACGCCTTCCAGGACCTGGTGGAACCGGTCAAGGCCCCGGTGGAAGCGGTCGTGGGCGCGCCGCCACAGCCCCTTGCCCAGCTCTGTGTCGTCCTTGCGCCCTTGCCTGGCGGCGCTGAAAAAACCCAAGCTGGCCTACAGGTACTGTCCGGGACCGTGGTCCGGATCGTTGGGCTGGCCAGGCTGCGCGGGCGATCCCGGCGGGGTGCCGGCTCGTTGGGGTTCGCCGTTGTCGCCGATTACTACCCCGGGGGCAATCACAGTGCCGGGCGGCAGCTGGCGCAGCTGGAGCTGGGCGGAGTGTTCCCTGGCTGCGTGCTGGGCAGCGATGGCCGTTTGGATGCCGTGGAACAGGCCTTCCAGCCAGCCCACGAGCTGGGCCTGGGCGATGCGCAGCTCGGCGTCCGAGGGCGTGGCGTTATCGTCAAAGGGCAACCGGATCCGGTCCAGTTCCGCCACCAGCTCGGGCGCCAGCCCGTCTTCGAGTTCCTTGATGGAGCGGGCGTGGATCTCGGCCAGCCTGCCGCGTGCGGCGTCATCCAGCGGCGCGGACTTCACCTCGGCAAGGAGCTGGCGGATCATGGTGCCGATCCGCATCACCTTGGCCGGCTGGTCCACCAGGTCCTGCAGGTTGCCACCTTTGGTCCGGGCGCCGGCCCCGGGCGCGGGTTCCGCCGGAGCGGACCCGCCGTCGCCGGGCCGGTCCCCGTCAAGGGTGGTGCCTTCCACCGGTAGGTCCTCGGCTGCCTGTGCGGGGATCGGATCGCTCATGCGTTCATACTCTCATGAGCGATCCGTCCCCGGCCCCCGTGTGAACGTCCCTGACGGGGTTGTCCGCTGCAGGCTCAATCAGCAGCAGCGGCCCTGGGGGTTGGCGTCCTGGCGGTCCGTACGGTCACGCCAGAACTCCCGCTCTGTCAGGGGCGCCGACCGGTGCCCCATAGCCTGGTGGTGTTCCAGGTACCGGGTGTAAGCGTCGGCGCCCATCACGCTGCCCAGGTAGCGGGCAGCGCCCCTGACGCCTTTGGCCAGGACCGCCATGGGCGCCGGCATCAGTGGTGTCCCGCCCGTTCGAACCGCTGGCTGGCGGGCACCTTGTCCCACTCAGCCAGCAGGGCACGCTCGGCGGCCGTGGGGATGACCCCGGCCGGGGCGAACACCTTCGATGGCACGGCCGGGTCCTCGTTGCCTTCAGGCCGCCCGGCGGCGTCCCGGGTCCGGAAGGCCTTTACGGTTGCCAGCAGGGCGGTGGCGATCACGATGATGCTCAGCACCACAAAGATCACCGACAGCCAGCCCTGGATCCCGGTGTTGCGGACCACTGCCTCCATGGCAGCCACAGACTTGGCCGAGCCGAACTCGGTTTTCCCATCCGCCAGCGCCTTGCTGAATGCTGCGTTGTTGGCGAAGTAGCCCACCGACGGGGTGGCGGAGAAGATCTTCTGGAAGCTCGCCGTAATGGTGACGACGGCGGCGAATGCCAGGGGCAGGGCCACAATCCACAGGTACTTGAACGTGCCCTTCTTGGCCACAATGGCCAGACATACAGACAGCGCGATAGCGGCCAGCAGCTGGTTGGCGATGCCGAACAGCGGGAACAGGGTATTGATCCCGCCCAACGGGTCCGTGACGCCCATCAGGAGCACCGCACCCCACGCCCCCACCATGATGGCGGTGCAGAGCCAGGCTCCGGGCCGCCAGGAGGCTTCCTTGAACTTGGGAATGAAGTTGCCCACCGAGTCCTGCAGCATAAAGCGGGCAACGCGGGTGCCGGCGTCCACGGCGGTCAGGATGAACAGGGCCTCAAACATGATGGCGAAGTGGTACCAGAACGACATCATGGCCGTGCCGCCGATGAACTGCTGCATGATGTGGGCCAGGCCCACTGCGAGGGTGGGGGCGCCGCCGGTGCGCGAGATGATGCTTTCCTCGCCCACGTTGGCAGCTGTCTGGGCCAGGAAATCGGGGGTGATGTTCACGCCGGCGAGGCCCAGGCTGTTCACCCAGGTGGCGGCAGTTTCGACGGTGCCGCCGGTCAGCGCGGCCGGGGCGTTCATGGCGAAGTACAGGCCGCGGTCGATCGAGATGGCAGCCACCAGGGCCATGATGGCCACAAAGGATTCCATCAGCATTCCGCCATAGCCAATAAAACGCGTCTGCCGTTCCTTCTCCACCAGTTTGGGGGTGGTGCCGGAGGAAATCAGGGCGTGGAAGCCGGAGAGCGCGCCGCAGGCGATGGTGACGAACAGGAAGGGGAACAGCGCTCCGGAGAACACCGGGCCGTTGTCGCGGCCGGCGAACTCGCTGAACGCCGGCACGGTGATTTCAGGCCGGACCACAATGATGGCAAGTGCCAGCATCACGATCACGCCGATCTTCATAAAGGTGGACAGGTAGTCGCGGGGGGCAAGCAGCAGCCATACCGGGAGGATGGCGGCGATGAAGCCGTAGATGATCAGGCCCCACGCCAGGGTGACCTTATCCAGGGTGAAGAGTTCGGCGCCCCACGCGGTCTCGGCCACAAAGCCGCCGCCGATGATGGCGGCCATCAGCAGGACAAACCCGATGAGGGAAACCTCCATGATTTTGCCGGGCCGCAGGTAACGCAGGTAGACACCCATAAACAGCGCAATGGGGATGGTCAGTCCCACGGAGAAGACACCCCAGGGGCTTTCGCCGAGCGCGTTGACCACAACGAGCGCCAGGATGGCCACGATGATGACCATGATCAGCAGCGTGGCTACCAGGGCTGCGGTGCCGCCCACCACACCAAGTTCCTCGCGCGCCATCTGGCCCAGGGAACGGCCGCCGCGGCGCATGGAGAAGAACATCACCAGGTAGTCCTGGACTGCACCGGCAAGGACCACGCCGATGATGATCCAGATGGTGCCGGGAAGGTAGCCCATCTGGGCTGCGATGATCGGCCCCACCAACGGGCCCGCGCCGGCGATCGCGGCGAAGTGGTGCCCGAACAGGACGTTCCGGTCGGTCCGGACGTAGTCCTTGCCGTCAGCCTTATATTCGGCGGGGGTGGCGCGTTTGTCGTCAGGTTTGGTCAGGTAGCGCTCGATGACCTTCGAGTAGAAGCGGTAGCCGATGAGGTACGTGCAGACGGAGGCGAAGACGAACCAGATGGCGTTGACGGTTTCGCCGCGCACAATGGCCAGCATGAACCAGGCCACGCCGCCCAGCAGCGCAATGGCGGCCCACAGGGCGATTTTCGCCGGTGTCCACTTCCTGTCCTCGGCTTCCAGGACGGCGTCGTCCACGGCGACGGCGGGCAGGGCCGGGTCAGTGGCCACGGCACCTTCCCCCGGCGATGGATTCCTTCGTTGCTCAGGTGTTGGTGCCATGTCTCCTCCTTGAGAGTGTTCACTGTTGCTTGCAGGCACCTTACCAACGCATCCGGCTGCCGGGACGGCTTTCGGGTTATGCCGCCGGCGGGGTGCGGCGAACGGCGGGCATGGGGCGGCGAACGACGCCGGCACCTGGCTTGCAGGGTGCGCTCACGTCTTGGGCGGGCCGGGCAGCGGGCGTCCGGCCGGGCAGTCCGGCCGGTCGGATGGATGGGGTTTGCCGCTGTTGGGTCGGTACGGGATTGGCGGCTGGGTTGCAGCTGTCGGTACCTGCGTGGCAGTGCCGCGAAACAGGCAGGGCCCCCGGCCGGGTGTCCGGTCGGAGGCCCTGTCCCGGGACAGTGGTGTCCGGTGGTCAGGCGTGCGAGTAGGTGAGGCAGTCGGCGTTGTCCGCGCCCGGGCCAACGTGCACGGCGGGGGCGTTGCACATCAGGTGGTCGTTGTGAACGCATTCGGAGCGCTGGCAGGCCCCGACATCGGCCAGGACTTTGGGCAGGCCGCCGCTGTGGCCGGTGTCGATGAAGGTGGCACAGGAGGCGTGGTCTTCCGTTCCCCCCACAGTAATGGCGTGCGCTGTGCAGCCTTCATGGTCGTTGAACGAACAACGGGTGACACTGCAATCGGCAACGTGGGTTGTCATGAGCTTCCTCCGTGGGCTCCGCCGCCCCTGGCAGGCGGCTCCTGCAACCCACGCTAGGCCTGTTGCGGTCAATCAAAAAGACCCAATTGTGTGACCTATTGGCTTCTGGCCCCAGCCCGGACCCGGCCATGCCCGCAGGCCGTCAGGTTCCTTGCTCCCGCCGGCCCGTGGGCAGGGCCGCCCTGGTGAACGTCCAGGCGAGGGCGGCGGCCACCAGCGGGACTGCCAGCACCAGGACCAGCAGGTACGTCCACGGGACCGCCAGCGCGATCCGCATTTCCGTGGCTGCCACGAGCAGCACAGCGGGGACCACGCCGGCCGCTGCACCCAGTGCCGCGCCCAGCCCGGCCGTGAAGAGCGCCTGGCTTCCGGCGAGCGCTTTGCGGAGCCTGGGTGCGGCACCCACCGCGGCCAGGGTCCTCTGGTCCCGGCGGCCATCGGCGAGCGCCAGACCGGTGGTGATGCCGGCGGCGCTGACGGTGATCAGCGCGCTGGCCAGCACGATGGCCCACATCTGCCAGGAACTGTCCCTGGGGATCCCCGGTTCCACCCAGAGGGCGGCGCCGGGGTGTTTGTACGTCGAGGCAATAACGCCGTTGGCAGTGTCAACCTGGGCCGCGGAGGGGTGCTCCGTGAGCTGGACCAGCAACTCACTGGGACGCGGCTCCATCCCCAGCCGCGCTGCCGTGCCGGCGGAAATGACGCCGTAGTAGGGAACCGGAACCAGCGGTTCCACCACCGCCGCCACCAGGGGGACGCTGCCGACCGGGTCATACTGCATTTGGCGCCCCGCTGGTTCGGCCATGGGCCGGCGAAGGTCCAGGGTTTGAAGTTCCACCGTCCCGTCGCGGACAAAGACCTGGTTGGTCACCACCATTCCGCCGTTCGCCAGGACGGCCAGGGCAGCCGGCCCGGGTTCCACGCCCAGGACGGCACGGATCTCGTCAGCGCCGCCCACCACGATGGACCGGGGCGAGCCGGTCCCCTGGGCCAGCGGTCCCTTGCAGCGCGGGTCGCCGGGATCCTGCAGCCGCCCCATCGGCGTCACGGGGCAGGCGTTGCCCGGCGGGGTGCCCAGCGCGTACTGGAGGCAGTTCCTGGTGGCCGTCCGGGCGGGGGCAAGGTCTGCACCGGGACCATCGAAGCAGTTCAGCGGCGGGGCGGGCGTGGCGACCACCCTGGTCCAGGCCACGGTGCCCAGGGCTCCGCTGAGCGCGGCGGAAAGCTGCTCCGGCGCCACTGCGGTGGCTGGCTGCGGGGTGCCGTCCACCAGGGGCGGCTGCTCCAGCGACAGGGGCAGGAAGGCCTGGTTCTCAAGGGCGGTCCAGGAGTAGGTTTCGCGGATCCCGGCCTGCTGGCTCGCCGCCAGGACCAGGGCACTGCTGGCCAGCGCCGCCGCGGCCAGGACTGCGGCCACTGCGGGCACTGTGCGGTTGCGGTTCCTGGTGGCATCGCGGGCAGCCAGGCGGAGCGCCAGTGGCAGCCGCCCGGTCCGGCGCGGGAGAAGGGTAAGGAGCCACCCGGTCAGCAGTGACAGCGCCACCACGGTCAACACCGCACCCCCGGTCAGCAGGCCCGAGGCCGCGGGGAACAGCTCCGCCAGCCGGTCCGGATCGCTGGTGGAGTGTCCCACGAACCAGCTTCCGGCGAAGGCACCGGCGGCGGCCAGCAGTAGGGCAGCGCCGGTGATGGCACTCTTTTTCGCGCTTCCGGCCGGGGCGCGCCCGGTCTTCAGCGCCCCCAGCACCGCCCGGCGGGCCACGTGGTGTGCAGGCGACCGCGCGGCGAGGAGGCAGGCGGCAAGCCCCATCACCATGGCGACGGCTGTAGGCACCGGGTCCGGGTGCACCCCGGCCAGGCGGGCCGAACCGGCAGCCCGGACCCACAGCACCACAAGGGCTGCCGCGCCGAACCCCAGGGCCGCGCCCAGCACAACGGCGGTCCCGCCCAGCCACAGGCCTGCCGCCGTGACGACGGCGCGGAGGGTGGGCGCTTCGGCGCCGGAAGCGGCCAGCAGTGCAAGTTCGCGGACCTGGCCTTTGGCGCCCACGGCAAAGGCAGTGCCCGCCAGCAGGCCGACCTCCAGCAGTGCCAGCGCTCCGATCAGCGCAAACGTTGCATACATGCCGAGTTCCGCGGCCAACCCCTGGTCCGGCAACGGGCCGCCGTCGAACGTTTGCTGGTCCGCGGGCGGCGGATTGAGCACCACGTCACGGGACAGTACGGCCACCCCCGCCCGGTTGGCCGCCCGGACCTGCTGCCACGTGACGGGTTCGGGTCCGGCGAGGTAGTAGGACGTGGTGACAGAGTCCGCGGCCACCCCGGCCAGCAGCCCGGCCGGAACCTGGTCCGCCGCAAGGTAGAGGAACGAATTGCCGTCAGAGGTGTCGGCGTCACGGAGGATGCCCACGGGTGTGAACGTGCCGGCGGAAGTGGTGATGGTGGTGCCCGGCTCCAGGCCGAACCGGTCCAGGAACCCTGGGGAGGCCAGTACCTCGGCCGGGGACTGCGGCGCGCGGCCGGAAAGCAGTGAGTAGCGGCCGGCGAAGGCCGGGTAGAGCGCGTCGACCACCCTCGCGCCGAAGGAGGCGTCGCCGTCGCCCACCCGGGTGGTCAGCTGGAGCTGCCGGTGCGGGACCACCTCATACCCCGCCGGGACAAGGTCCAGCGGGTCACTGCCAACGAACCCGGGATCGTGCGCACCGGAGCTGGAGACCACCCTGGTGTCATCCAGCGGGTCCTGGACGGAGTCGCCGTTGGGAGCGGGAAGAGTGCTGAACCGCGCCTGCATGCCGCCCAGTTCATAGCGGACGGTCTCATCGGGAGTGCGGTGCAGGCTTTGGTTCAAGGTCGCAGCCCCGGTCATGGCCGCGACGGGCAGCAGGATCAGCAGGACAATCAGCACCGACCTGCCGCGGTGGCGGCGGATGTCCCGGCGGGCCATCCGGAGGGCAACGCGGAAGCTGCCCCGCCGCCCGCCAGGCGCCGGAGCCAGATTCAACGGCATCAGAGGCCGGCCTGGGTCAGCAGCATCGTGGGATCATGCATGGCCGAGGCCTGGTCCACGATCCGGCCATCACGCAGGAACACCACCCGGTCGGCCCAGGCCGCGTGCCGGGCCTCGTGGGTAACCAGCATCACGGCGGCACCCGCATCGGCGCGGGCCCGCAAAACCTCCATCACCCCGTGCCCGGTGGTGGAGTCCAATGCTCCGGTGGGCTCGTCGGCAAGAATCAGGCGCCGCTCGCCCACAATGGCGCGGGCGATTGCCACCCGCTGCTGCTGTCCGCCGGACATCTGGTCCAGGAAACGGTCCGCCAGCTCCGGGATACCCACCTGGCGCAGCGCGTCGGCGGCCTGCCGGCGGGCCTTTTTCAGGGGTGTGCCATCCAGTTCCAGCGGCAGGCTGACGTTCTCCGCGGCCGTCAGGGTGGGGACCAGGTTGAAGTCCTGGAACACATACCCCACAGCGCGGCGGCGGAGCCGTGCCAGGTCATTCAGGCCCAGCCCGGCAAGGGAGGTGGATTCCACAAAGACCCCGCCGCCCGTGGGCTTGTCCAGTCCGCCTGCGAGAGCGAGGAGGGAGGATTTCCCGGATCCGGACGGCCCCATCACGGCCACAAATTCTCCTGCTGCCACGCTCAGGTCCACTTCGCGCAGGGCCGCCACCGCCGTGGCGCCCGCGCCGAATGTCCGGCTGACTTTGGCGAGTTCGAGGACCTGCTGCGGACCCTGGACGCTCATCGGCGGGTATCCGCGGTGGGCGTGGCGTCTTCCGGGACCCCGGCGGATAATGGGCGGGTGACGGCCTGGCCGGCGGCCTGCGCCTGTTGGACCATCCGCGCCTCGCAAAGGTCAAGCCACCGGACTTCCGCTTCGGTCTGGAAGATCAGCGAGTCGAGCACCAGCAGCCAGGCCGTATCTCCTGTCCGCGGTGTGCCGGCGGCGTCCCGGCGGGCCCTGGTGTAATCCTGCAGCGCCCTGATGGAGGCAACGCGCTGCGCCTGGATGATGGCCTGGACATCCACTCCCGGCAGCGTCACGGCGAGCGCGAGCTTGATGGCGAGCTCATTCCGCGGCGGGTTGTTCCGTTCCACCGGTGCGGCGAACCAGCCCCGGACTTCAGCAGTCCCGGCGGCGGTGATGCTGTACACCACGTGGCCTTCGCCGTCGTCGCCCTCCTTGGCCACCAGGGCGTCGCGTTCCAGCCGGTCCAGGGTGGTGTAGACCTGCCCGATGTTCAACGGCCAGGTAGCGCCCGTACGGTTTTCAAACTCGACCCGGAGCTGGTAGCCGTACCGCGGCTGGTCCTGCAGGAGGGCGAGGAGGCTGTGGCGGATGGACATACGGCTCCCTTGCGTGGCTGGCTGCCGGTATGCACGGACCCCCAAGACCCGTGCATACCGCGTATAGACGAGCCTAGCCGGAGTGAAGTCCCCTGGCAATACTGAGTATCTAGCGCCTGCGCCGCCGGAACGGCGGACTACATCACCAGCAGGATCTTGCCCACGTGATCGCCGGTATCGAAGTACCGGTGCGCCGCCCTGACCTGTTCCAGCGGGAAGGACCTGGCCACCAAGGGGCGGATCCGGCCGTCACTGACCAGCGGCCACACCGCGTCGCGCACCGCCGTCATGATGGCGCCCTTTTCGGCGACAGGCCGGGGCCGCAGGGCCGTGGCCACCACCGCACCGCGCTTGGACAACAGCTTGCCGAGGTCGAGTTCGCCCGTGGCACCACCCTGCAGCCCGATAACCACCAGCCTGCCGTATTCGGCCAGGGCATCCACGTTCTGGCGGAGGTATTTGGCTCCCACCACATCCAGGATCACATCGGCCCCCTTGCCCCCGTTCTGGCGGCGCAGGCTCTCCGGAAAGTCCTCTTCCCGGTAGTTGATGGCGATATCCGCACCGAGGAAGGCCGTGGCGGTGCCAACCTTCTCATCGGACCCTGCGGTGGTGGCAACCCGCGCGCCGAAGGCTTTGGCCAGCTGGATGGCGAACGTGCCGATCCCGCCGGTGGCCCCGTGGATCAGGACCGTTTCGCCGGCCTGCAGCTGCGCGGTCATGATCAGGTTCGAATAAACAGTGGCCGCAACCTCGGGCAGGGACGCGGCGGTGACCAGGTCCACGCCGTCCGGCAGCCGCAGGACCTGCTCGGCGGGGACCGCCACCTGCTGGGCATAACCGCCGCCGGCCAGCAGGGCCACCACCTTGTCGCCCAGGGAAAACGCCTTGGCGACACCGGGCCCGAAACCCGCGATCCGGCCGGAAACCTCCAGGCCGGGAATTTCGGACGCACCGGGCGGGGGCGGGTATACGCCCTTGCGCTGCTGCACGTCCGCGCGGTTCAGGCCGGCAGCCACCACGTCGATCAGCACCTCGCCCGTACCCGGCACGGGGGCGTCCACCTCGCGGACTGCCAGCACCTCCGGGCCGCCCGGTTCCGATATAAAGACGGCTTTCATGGACCTCTCCCGTTCCTGACTGAATACTGGCCTGCCACCAGTGTGCACCGGACACTTTCCGGGCTCTGTTTTGTTGCAGGCAAGTGCCTATGAAACACTACTCGTTGAGGAAGGTTGTCCGAGCGGCCGAAGGAGCTAGTCTTGAAAACTAGTGTGCGGTAACCCCGTACCAAGAGTTCGAATCTCTTACCTTCCGCGGAATAACCCCGGCGTGCCAGTGATCTGGCCGCCGGGGTTTTTTGCTTAACCGCCCGATCCGCACCCGCCGCACAGGGCGCTTGCCAGTGTCAGGGGCCCGCCATAGTCTCTGGAGTGATCCGGCCGCTGGGGCCGGACAGCTGACCTTGCACCCAGGAGATTCCATGCCCACTCCGGATTTCATCAACGGTTCGCCCTGCTGGATCGACCTTATGACCAGCGACACGGACCAGGCCTGCGCGTTTTACGGCAGCCTGTTCGGCTGGGAATTCGAGGTGGGCGACACCGAAAAATACGGCGGGTACATCATGGCTGCCAGGAACGGCAGCACGGTGGCGGGCATCATGGCCCGGCAGCCGGACCAGGTGGGCATGCCGGACCTGTGGTCCGTCTATCTGCGCACCGATGACGCTGCAGCCACCGCCGACGCCGTGGTGGCGCATGGCGGTTCCATCCACCTGGGTCCCCTGGAGGTCCCGGAGCAAGGCACCATGCTGTTCTTCCAGGACTCCGCCGGGGCCGCCACCGGCGCGTGGCAGCCAGGGGCCATGCACGGCTTCGATATCGCGGCCGAGCCCGGCGCCCCGGCCTGGTTCGAACTCCATGCGAAGGACTACCGGGGCGCCCTGGAGTTCTACGCCACCGTGTTCGGCTGGCAGCCCGCTGTCCTGAGCGATACCCCGGAGTTCCGGTACGCCACCTCCGGCGAGGGTGAAAACGCCCACGCCGGAGTCATGGACGCGTCCGCCTACCTGCCGGCCGACGTCCCGCCGCACTGGCAGGTTTACTTTGCCGTGGACGACGCCGACGCCAGCGTGGCCGCGGCGCTGACCCTGGGTGCCACCTTGCTGGAGGGGCCGCAGGACAGCGGTTTCGGCCGGGTGGCGCAGCTCGCCGACCCCACCGGCGCGCGGTTCAGGATCGTGGAAGACAACCGGCAGCAGCCTGCCGGCTAGAACCTCCGCAGCCCGTTACGGGGGCGTAAATTCTTCGCCGGACCAACCCCAGCCGGCCAACCCCAAACACTACCCGCGGGTAGTGTTTGTGATGTCCAGCACACAAGCCGAATGCACGTCCCATCAATACTGCGTTCATTTGGAGGTGTTGTGATGGCCCGGGCCACGCCTTTTCGGCATTGCCCCGATCAGCACACCTGGCGGCAATCCCCACCCCTTCCGTCGCGTCCCTACAGGGGCAAACCAACGAAAGCCGGAGCAGAATGCATCACTCAACCTGGAAACTGGCGCTGGGCACAGCGCTGTCAGTGGGGCTAATAGCCGCCCCGCTGGCAGCCCTGCCCGCCGCCGCCGTGGACGCCGCACCAGCGGCCGCGGGCACCTCCCCCGTCACCATCAATGAGGCCTACCTGAGCGGGGGCAGCGGCGGGGCAGCGTTCAAAAACAAATTTGTTGAACTCTACAACTCATCGGACACTGCCGTTCCGCTCAGCGGCTGGTCGCTCCAGTACCGGGCCGCCGGCTCCACCGGCAACCCCAGCGGAGTGGCTCCCCTGACGGGCAGCATTCCCGCCAAGGGCCACTACCTGGTCCAGGGTGGAAGCAACGGCGCCAACGGCGCGGCCCTGCCCACCCCGGACCTGGTGGCCGGCAGCATCAACCCCGCAGGCGCCGGCGGCACCCTGATCCTGGCCAGGCAGCCGGGTGCCCTCGCGGTACCCACCGGCAGCGCGGTCGAGCCCGCCAACGTGGCAGACCTCCTGGGCTACGGCGGCTCCAACACCTTCGAGACGGCCCCGGCGACGGCGCCGTCGGGTAACTCCGATGTCCGGTCCCTGAACCGCGTTCCCGGGGTGGACACCAACAGCAACGCCGCTGACTTCACCCTCGCCGCGGCGATCACGCCGACGAACGCGGGCGGCACCGCCCCTGACCCGGATCCCACGCCGGATCCTGATCCCGAGCCCACCCCGGATCCGGTCACGCGCACCATCGCCGAGATCCAGGGCACCGGAACGGCCAGCCCCATGGTGGGGGCCACTGTCACCACCCGCGGAAAGGTCACGGCAGCCTTCCCCACCGGCGGCCTCAACGGCTACTACCTGCAGACGCCCGGCACCGGCGGTGACCTCAACGCCACCAACCACGCGGCCTCGGACGGCATCTTCATCTACTCTCCCGCCACCGTGGCCGGCGTCCGGATCGGTGACCATGTCGAGGTCACCGGCGCCGTTGCCGAGTACTACGGCATGACCCAGGTCAACGTGACCGCGGCCGCCGGCCTCACCAAACTTGCCGAAGCCGCGCCCGAGGTGAAGGCCACCGCCTTCACCCTTCCGGCCAGCGAAACCTTCCGGGAATCCCTGGAAGGCATGCTCCTGGCCCCGCAGGGTCCCCTCACGGTGACTGACAACTACACCCTGAACCAGTACGGCGAAATCGGCCTGGCCGGCGGCACCGGACCGCTGGTCCAGCCCACCGCCGTCGCGCCCTTCGGGTCAGCCGAATACACCGCCACCGTGGCCGACAACACGGCGCGTGGCATCAAGCTCGACGACGGCTCCAGCACCAACTTCCTCAAGGACGCGGGCACCAAGGCAGAGATCCTGCCGTACCTGACCACAACGGACCCGGTCCGCGTCGGATCCCCCGCAACATTCACCACGAACGTAGTGCTGGGCTACTCCAACGACGCCTGGAAGTTCCAGCCGCTGACGCACCTCACCGCAGCGAACAAGGACACGGTGCAGCCGGCATCCTTCGGCGCCACCCGCACCGAAGCGCCGCAGGCTGTCGGCGGCAACGTCAAGATCGCCTCGTTCAACGTGCTGAACTACTTCCCCACCACCGGCGACACCCTTGCCGGCTGCACGTTCTACGCGGACCGGGCAGGCAATCCCATCACGGTCCGCAGCGGCTGCGACGCCCGCGGTGCCGCCAACGCGGAAAACTTCGAACGCCAGCAGGCCAAGATCGTGGCGGCCATCACCAAGGCCGGCGCGGACGTGGTCACGCTGATGGAAATTGAGAACTCCGCCCAGTTCGGCAAAAACCGCGACGACGCCCTGGCCAAGCTGGTGGCGGCGCTGAACATCGAGACGCCCGGTATCTGGGACTACGTCCGGACCCCCGCCAACGCTCCCCCGCTGTCCGATGAAGACATGATCCGCACGGCCTTCATCTTCAAAAAAGCGGCAGTCGAAACGGTGGGCGAGTCCATCATCCACAACGACACCGCGGCATTCGCCACCGCCCGCAAACCGCTGGCACAGGTTTTCAAGCCGGTGGGCGGCGCAGCCGGCACCGAATTCATCGCCATCGCCAACCACTTCAAGTCCAAGGGCTCCGCAGCCACCCCGGACGACACCGACAAGGGCCAGGGCGCTTCGAACCTCGCACGTACCGCCCAGGCCAAATCCCTGCTGGCGTTCACCGAGGGCCTGCAGGCCAGCAAGGCCACCGATAAGGTCTTCCTGATCGGCGACTTCAACTCCTACGGCCACGAAGACCCCATCAATGTCTTCACCGCCGCCGGTTACGTCAACCAGGACAACAAGGCCCGCAACACCGACGGCTCCGCGAAGCATTCCTACCTCTTCGGTGGCCTGGTGGGTTCCCTGGACCACATCCTCGCCTCCCCCGCGGCTGACGCCGTGGTGTCCGGTGCCGACATCTGGAACATCAACTCGGTGGAGTCGGTGGCCCTTGAATACAGCCGCTACAACAACAACGTCACCGACTACTACGCCCCGGACCAGTTCCGCGCCAGCGACCACGATCCCGTGGTGGTGGGCCTGAACCTGCAGTCCGCGCCGGCCAGTGTTGACCTGAACTTCCTGGGCATCAACGATTTCCACGGCCGGATCGACACCAACACCGTCCAGTTCGCCGGCACCATCGAGAAGCTGCGGGCAGCCGCTGCCCCGGGCGCCACGGCGTTCCTCTCCGCAGGCGACAACATCGGCGCCTCGCTGTTCGCGTCCGCGGTTGCCAAGGACCAGCCCACCATCGACGTGCTGAACACCCTGGAGCTGAAGGCATCCGCGGTGGGCAACCACGAATTCGACGGCGGCTGGGCGGACCTGCGGGACCGCGTGATCGCCGGCGGCACCAACGCGAAGTTCCCGTACCTGGGCGCCAACGTCTATGCCAAGGGCACCACCACCCCGGTCCTGCCGGAGTACACGGTCCTGGACATGAACGGCATCAAGGTGGCCGTGATCGGCACCGTCACCCAGGAAGTCCCGTCGCTGGTCACCCCGGCCGGCATCACCGGCCTCGAGTTCGGCGACCCCGTAGCGGCCATCAACCGGGTGGCTGCCACCATCACCGCCGGGAACCTGGCGGACGTCATCATCGTGGAGAACCACGACGGCGCCGGCTCGGGAACCCCGGACGGCGCAACACTGGAGCAGGAAGTGGCAGCCGGCGGACCGTTCGCCAAGCTGGTCACCGAAACCTCAGCCGACGTGGACGCCATCTTCACCGGCCACACGCACAAGGAATACGCCTGGGACGCACCCGTCCCCGGTGTTGACGGCAAGACCCGTCCGATCGTCCAGACCGGCAACTACGGCGAAAACATCGGCCAGATCCAGCTGACCGTGGACACCGCCACCAAGGCCGTGACCGCGTACAAGGCCGGGAACGTCAAACGCACCACCGACCCCGCCGCCGGGCTGATCGCCGCCTACCCCCGCGTCGCAACGGTGGACGGCATCGTCAAGAAGGCCCTCGCCGACGCAGCCGTCATCGGCGACCAGCCCATCGGTTCGGTCACCAAGGACATCACCACCGCGTTCACCCCGGACCCCGCAGGAGGCCCCGCCAAGCGTGATGACCGTGCCAGCGAGTCCACCCTGGGCAACCTGGTGGCCGATTCCCTGTTGGATTCGCTGAAGTCCGCGGACCTCGGCGGCGCGGAGATCGGCGTCGTCAATCCCGGCGGCCTGCGAAACGAGCTGTACTACGCCCCGGACGGCACCATCACGTACGCCGAGGCCAACGCGGTACTGCCGTTTGTGAACAACCTGTGGACCACGTCGCTGACCGGCGCGCAGGTGAAAACCCTGCTGGAGCAGCAGTGGCAGACCAACGCCGACGGTTCGGTTCCCAGCCGCGCCTACCAGCAGCTGGGCCTGTCCAAAAACGTCAATTACACCTACGACGCAGCCCGCGCCGCCGGTGACCGGATCACCTCGATCCGCGTGAACGGCACCCTGATCGATCCGGCGAAGTCCTACCGGATCGGCACGTTCAGCTTCCTGGCAACGGGCGGCGACAACTTCCGGGTCTTCACGCAGGGCACCGGCACCAAGGACTCCGGCCTGGTGGACCGGGATGCCTGGATCGGGTACCTGCAGAAAAGCGGTCCCGTGGCACCGGACTTTGCCCGGCGTTCCGTGGCCGTAGCCAACAGCACAGCGGCCGGGGTCAAGCCCGGCGAGCCGGTGACGCTGGCCATCACCAGGCTGGACCTCACCTCCCTGGGCAGCCCGGTGAACACCTCGCTCACCGCGGTGTTTACCGACGCAGCCGGAAAGGTGACCCGGCTGGGCACGGTTCCCGTGGCAGCCGGAACCGCCGCCGTCAGCCTGCCGGTTCCCGCCGGAGCTGCGGCGGGCGCTGCCACCCTGGTGCTGACCGCCGCGGAATCCGGAACGACCGTGACTGCGGACGTGACGGTTGCACCCGTCACTCCGCCGGCACCGGTCTGCAAGGCCCCCACGGCCCCCACCAAGTGGTACGACGTGCTGGGCTGGATCCGCTACGGCATCCAGTGGCTCCAGTACCAGGTGTGCCTGCGGGGCTGATCCGCCCCTGACGTCCAACGCCCGCCCACATCCGTGGGCGGGCGTTGTGCGTTAACCGGGGCGGGGGTCAGGCGGCCAGGATGGCGGCGGCGATTTCGTCGGCGTCCCTGAGGGTCCGCTGGGCGCTGCGGTAAGCGGGGCTGCCGGGCTGGGCCGCTTCAGCGGCGATGGCGGTACCCCACTGGGCCGATGAGAGCTGCAGGCCCAGCACGTAGAGGCCCTCGGTGACCGACCCGTTCGCGGCAAGCGGCCGGTACGGGTGCGGCGCCACGTCCAGGCCTGTTGACTGGATGGGGGCGCCCTCGGCAGTCATCATCAGCCGGGGCCGGACCAGGCCGTCCGCCAGGAGTTGTTCCAGCAGCGGCGAGTCATTCGCGGACACCCGGTTGCCCGGCGCCAGGGCCTCCACCATGGTCCGGGCTGCCACCGGCGCATCGTGCACCCAGGGCGAGGTGACGGTGAACGTCCGGCTCTTGCGGTCCACGCCGAACTTGGGGTCGGGTCCGGCAAAGCTGACCACCCCGGCGGTGGCCAGGGCTGCGAGCTGCTCGGAGCGGAGGGCGGGCGGGCCGCTGGCCAGGCCCTCCACGAAGTTTTCGAACCAGCCGCGCAGGCCGGCCACCCACGATTCGTCGGTGATGCCGCCGTCGGCCACTGCGGTTTTGAGGAGCGCCCGGCCGTGGTGCAGGGCACCGATGGCCATCTTGACGGGATCGTCCTCGCCCAGGCCGGACCGGCGGGCGTCATCCAGCAGGTATTCCACCACTGCGGCGTCCTGCTCCGCCCGGGACGCGAACGTCCGGCCGGCCAGGGGCGCAGCCAGCCCACGAAGGTCCAGGCGGTGCCGCGGTCCCACATGCACGGCCAGCACACTCTCCACGGTGTCTTCCCAGTTCGCGGCCGTGTGGGCGTGCGGGTGCAGCGCCTCATCCAGGGCAGCCAGGAAAGCGTCAGCGTCCGGGACCGCGCCGGGCTGCGAGCGCACCAGCGTGGCGTAGTAGGCCCACAGCGTGTCCCGGTGCAGGAGCGGCCACAGGTCGAAGTCGAAACCGGGCCTGATCCCTGCCTTCCGGAGCCGGCCCAGGGCCTCTTCGGTGAAGTAGCGGAGGGATACCGACGCCGGGTAGTAGCCTTCCAGCGCCGCCTTGGCCCGGTACGGGGTTCCGCGGCGGGACGCGGCAATGATGAGGGGTTCCTGGCCGGAGGGCTGATACTCCAGCCGGCCGCCGTTGCTGAGGAACGTGCCGCCGCGGCCTTCGGTGAGCTGGCCGATGGTGTCGAAGAAGTTCAGGCCCATCCCGCGGACCAGGACGGGTTCGCCGGCGGGGACACTGTCCCAGTCGACGTCGGCGGGGACCGCGGGCGGCAGGTAGCGCAGGCCAAGCTGCTGCGCAGCGGCCTGCAGTTCCCGCTGCTCCGGGTTCAGGCGTGACGGGATGTGCCCCAGCGCCAGCACCACGGACCCTGCCGTCAGCACGGCCCCGGCGGCCAGGCCGACGTCGAACATCCCGTCGTCGCGGCGGTGGACCGACAAGGCGCTGGTTTCGTGGAACTCAAGGGTGACATCCTGCGGCGCGTGGTCCACCAGCTGCTCGAGGGTGCTGCGCAGGTACCGGCCGTAGAGGGCGCGGCTGGGGAAGCCGGTGGAACCAAGACCCGCCAGTTCGGCCCGTTCAGCTGCTGAAAGGGAGGACGCCGGGTGCTCCTGCTGACGGATCCGCCATTGGTCGAAGGTGGTGCCGGCCACCGGAACCGGGAGTTCGGGGTCCTCGGGAATCAGCGTCGGATAAAACGACTGGGTGTTCATCAGGAACAGCCGGGACTGGTGCGGCTGCCAGACATGGCCGGGCCCGGCCGGGTAGGGGTCAACCACGTCGATGTGGAGCCGCGGACCGGCCGTTGCGGCGGGACGGGCTGCGGTGTGGGCGAGCAGGCGCTCCAGCACACTGGTGCCGCGGGGACCGGCACCGATGATGACGGTCCGGATGCTCTGCGTTGTTTCCACGGCATCCAGCGTATCCGCTAAGGGCTGAACGCTTGACTTGCCCGCAGGCGGAAGATGTTGTTTGGATGGGGCGCATGACCACCACAGCAGCTGATTCATCGTCCGCCACGGGTGCGGCGCCGGAGCCTACCGACGAAAACGTCTGGCTGGAGGAGATCTACGGCGAAGAACAGCTGGCCTGGGTCCGGGAGCAGAATTCCCGGACGGAGGACCTCCTGGAGGACGCGGAGTACGCAGCCCTGGAAAGCAGCATCCTGGAGGTGCTGGACGCCACGGACCGGATCGCCATGGTGGGCAAGCGCGGGGACTGGTACTACAACTTCTGGAAGGACCAGGACAACCCCAAGGGCCTGTGGCGCCGGACCACGTGGGAGAGCTACTGCACGGATACGCCCGAGTGGGACGTCCTCCTGGACGTGGACGCCCTGGCCGCCAGGGAAGGCGTGGAGTGGGTCTTCCACGGTGCCACGTTCCTGCGGCCCGCACCCGGGGAACCGCACCGCCTGGCGCTGCTGGCCCTCTCCCCCGACGGCGGGGACGCCAACCGGTACCGCGAATACGATGTCCAGTCCCGCGGGTTTGTGGACCCGGCCGACGGCGGCTTCGACCTCCCCACAGCCAAGGGCAACGTGTCCTGGCTCGACGCCGACACCCTGCTGGTGGCCTCCACGGCCGAAGGTCTGCCCATGACCGCCTCCTCGTACGCCCGGACGGCCGTCACCCTCAAACGCGGTACGGCCCTGGCTGACGCGCCGCTGCTCTTCGAAGTGCCGGCGGACCACATGGTGGCGGTGGTGGCCCACGACTCCACCCCCGGCTTCGAGCGGACCTTCGCCATTGACTACATCGATTTCTACAACCAGACCAACCTGGTGCTGCGGGACGGCGGCTGGGTGGCGGTCGACGTGCCCACGGACGTCAACCTGAGGGTTCACCGGGAGTGGCTGCTGTTCCGTCCCCAGCAGGACTGGACCCTGGCCGGCACCACGTATCCTGCCGGCTCGCTGCTGGCCACGAAGTTCGAGGACTACCTCGCAGGCGGCCGGAACATCTCGGTGCTGTTCGCCCCTGACGCCGCCACGTCATTGCAGTCCTGGAGCTGGACCCGGAACTTCCTGCTGCTGAACCTGCTCAAGGACGTCTCCGCCGAGATCCGGGTCCTGGACCCCGCCACACCATCGGGCAGCCCGGACGCCGCCTGGACCTCCACGATCCTGGATGCCTGCCCGCCGCTGCACGACGTGAACGCCTACGCGGTGGACGATGAGGACACCACGGACGGTGGCGGCGCGGGCGACGATTTCTGGCTCATCGCCACGGGCTTCACCACACCCAGCACCCTGTTCCGGGGCTCACTGGAGCGCACGGACGCCGGCGGCCAGGACTCCGGCGCCCCCGCGGTCCTGAGCCGGCACGCCGAAGTGAAGTCGTCGCCGTCGTACTTTGCCGACGGCGGCTACGAGGTCCAGCAGCATTTTGCGGTCTCCGAGGACGGCACCCGGGTCCCCTACTTCCAGATCGCCGCGCGCGGCCTGGCCCTGGACGGCCAGAACCCCACGCAGCTTTCCGGCTACGGCGGCTTCGAGGTGTCCCGGACCCCGGCCTACAGCGGTACCGTGGGCCGGGCCTGGCTGGAGCGCCGCACCACCGGCGCGGCCGGGGTTGACGGCGGCGGAACGCACTCGCGCGGCGGCGTCTACGTGGTGGCCAACATCCGCGGCGGCGGCGAATACGGGCCGTCCTGGCACCGGGCCGCCCTGAAGGAAAACCGGCACAAGGCGTACCAGGACTTCGCGGCCGTGGCCCGGGACCTGATCTCCCGCGGCGTGACCTCAAGGGAGCGGTTGGGGTGTGTGGGCGGGTCCAACGGCGGCCTGCTGGTGGGCAACATGCTCACCTCGTACCCCGAACTTTTCGGCGCGGTCTCCTGCGGGGTGCCGCTGCTGGACATGCGCCGGTACACCAAACTGTCCGCCGGGCACTCGTGGATCGCCGAATACGGCGATCCGGACGTAGCGGACCAGTGGGAGTACATCCGGACCTTCTCGCCCTACCACCTGCTCAAGGACGGCGTGGAATACCCCGAAACGTTCATCTGGACCGCCACCTCGGATGACAGGGTGGGTCCCGTGCAGGCCCGAAAGATGGCTGCCCGGATGCTGGCCATGGGCATCCCCAACGTGTGGTTCCACGAAGCGCTCGAGGGCGGCCACGCCGGCGCCTCCGACAACCGGCAGGCAGCAGCGCTGCAGGCCCGAAGCCAGCACTTCCTGTGGAAGGCCCTTGCCGGCGGGGCCGGGTGAGCCCCGTGCTGTCCATAAGGCCGCCCACGGCGGCGGACGCCGGGCGGCTTGCCGAGGTGCACGTCCGCTGCTGGCAGGAGGCCTACCACGGCATCCTGTCGGACGGGTTCCTGGCGGCACTGGAACCGGCAGGCCGGCTGCCGTTGTGGACGCAGCTGCTGGCGGATCCGCCGGCAGGAAGCCTATGGGCAGCGTACGACGGCGGCACGGCAGTGGGGTTCGCCGGCGTCCGGCCCGTGCCAAGCACCGCAGGCGTGGAACCGCCAGCGGCGGACCGTGAACTGTGGGGGCTGTACCTGCTGGCCTCGCACCACGGCCTGGGTCTTGGTGGCCGACTGCTGCGGGCAGCGCTTGGCACCGATGCCGCAAGCCTTTGGGTGGCCTCGGAAAACACCCGCGCCATCGGCTTCTACCGGCACTTCGGCTTTAGGGCCGATGGCGCTGCGGACCTGGTTCCGGAGTGGGAAAACCTTGCCGAAATGAGGATGGTCCGGCCCGGGCAGGCCGGGATTTCCGGCTGAAACCGCGAGCCCGGGAAGCCTGCTGCGGACAGGGCGCCTGCCGTTTTGCACTGCATGGCCACATCTGCGTATTCTTGGTGGGCTAGGAATAGCAATTGGAGACGTGCCAGAGCGGCCGAATGGGCTTCACTGCTAATGAAGTGTGGGGCACAACTCCACCGGGGGTTCAAATCCCCCCGTCTCCGCGTTCGGCCCCGGTCCTTGACCGGGGCCTTTTGCGTACCTGGCCTTTTGCGTACCCGGGGCTTCTGAACACCCAGGCAGCCGGCAGGGCCGGGCGTTTGTCCGGCCTGCCGGTCCGCAGGACGGACAGCACCACCGGCGCCGGCGGGCCCGGTGGCAGGATAAAACGATGTCAACAAGCAAGCAGGCCGCCGCGGAACCGGGTACCGGGCCGGCCTGGAACCCGCGCCTTGCCCTCCTGGTGGCGGCGGCGTTTTTTATGGAGTTCCTCGACGGAACCATCCTCACCACCGCCATCCCCAACATCTCCGCTGACTTCGACGTCCCCGCGGCGGACGTGAACATCACCATGACGGCGTACCTGTTGACCGTGGCCGTGGGGATTCCCATCAGCGGCTGGCTGGCGGAACGTTTCGGCGCCCGTCGGGTGTTTTGCCTGGCCCTGGCCGTGTTTACGGTGGCTTCACTGGCCTGCTCGCTGAGCCAGGACCTGACGGCCCTGACCATCAGCCGGATCATCCAGGGCGCGGGCGGGGCCATGATGGTGCCGGTGGGCACGCTGGTGGTGCTCCGCGGCACGCCCAAGTCGGAGCTGCTGCGGGCCACGGCTTTCCTTGTCTGGCCCGGATTGCTCGCCCCCGTGCTGGCCCCGCTGGTGGGCGGTGCGCTGACCACGTATCTTTCCTGGCACTGGATCTTCCTGATCAATCTGCCCCTGGGCCTGGCCGCGTTTGTGGCGGCGCTGCGCCTGGTTCCCGTTTCCGCGGGCGATCCCGGGCGGCGGCTCGACTGGCCCGGCCTCGCACTCACCACCATGGGTGTTGGCGCCCTGGTGGTGGGCCTTGAGCTCGCCAGCGGTCACCCGGAGACGCCGTGGGCTGCCCTGTCGGCGGCGGCAGGGGCGGTGTCCCTGCTGGGAGCGGTGCTGTGGATGCGCCGCGCCCGGAACCCGCTGTTCAACCTGGAGGTGTTCCGGACCCGCACGTTCCGGGCCATGGCCACGGGCGGTTTCATTTATCGGTTGACCATCAGCTCGGTCCCGTTCCTGCTGCCGCTGATGTTCCAGTCGGGCTTCGGCTGGTCGCCGTTGCAGGCAGGCATCATGGTGGCGGCGGTCTTCATCGGCAATATTGGCATCAAGCCGGCCACCACGCCGCTGATCCGGCGCTTCGGGTTCAAGGCGATGCTGGTGTTTGCTTCCCTGTCATCAGCGGTGACCTTCGCCTTGTGCGCCGCGCTGACCCCGGATACACCCGGCGCCCTGATCTTCGCCCTGTTGGTCCTTAGCGGCGTTTTCCGGTCCATCGGGTTCTCCGCTTACGCGTCGGTGCAGTACGCGGACATCGTCCCCGCCATGCTGACCTCGGCAAACACGGTGTCGGCCACCCTGGTGCAGCTCGCCGCCGGGGCCGGCATCGCCGTGGCGGCCCTGTTGATCCGGCTTTTCGACGGGGTGGCCGTTTTTGGGCAGGACCAGGCGGCCCCGTTCCGCGGCGCGTTCCTGGCCATGGCTGTCCTGATGCTGGCCAGCACCGTGGACAGCCTCTTTTTATCGCGGCACGCCGGCGCGGAAGTCAGCCGGCCCGGCAACGCAGCAAACGCAGCCGGACCTGCCTGAACCCGGACCTCCCCGCGCGCCCTGCCCGTCAGCCGGCCTGCGCCAGCACCAGCGGCAGCACGGCTCCCGCCCCGGCCTGCAGGAGGGCACGGCCGGCCACGGTCACCGTCCAGCGGCTGTCCACGAGGTCATCGATGAGCATCACGCTCTGGCCTTGCACCCCGGTCAGGGCTTCTTCCAGTTCGGGGCCCACCACCAGCCTGTCCCAGACGCCGGCCAGGCGGTAGGCGCTGTTGCCGCCGCGGGCGCCGGTGGGTCCGCCGTGGGCCAGCTGCAGCTCCCCCAGGTAGGGGATGCGGCCAATCTCGGAGATGCCCCGTGCCAGCGAGCCCACCAGCTGGGGCTTGCTCCGCGACGGGATGCTGATGATGGCGGCCGGCCTCCCGGCGCCGCTCCAGCCGGCGCTGCGGCCGTCCCCGGTGCCCCATTCGCGCAGGACCTGCACGCAGGCCTGCAGCATGCCCGGCTCCACGGGCTGGTCCTGGTCCCCTGAAGCGAAGATCCCCCGCAGGGCCCCGCCCCACCCCAGGTCCGTCAGCCGCGCCAGGACCCGTCCTTCCGACAGGCCCTCCCCCGCTTTAAGCTTCCCCTTCACCGGGACGCCCAGCCGGTCCATGCCGCTGGGCCACTGCAGCCTGGCTTCCAGCGGGCCGCCCGCCCGGCTGAGGGTCTGGCCCGCGGCTGCCGTGGCATCGGCAGCCACATCGGCCTGGAACCATTGCCCGGCGCAGTTGTCGCAGCGGCCGCAGGGGTGGGCCGTTTCGTCGTCCAGGACGGAGGTTATGTACTCCATCCGGCACCCGGCGGTGTCCTGGTAGATCACCATGGAGTCCTGCTCGTCCACCCGGGCTTCGGCAATGCGCTCGTACCGCTCGGCATCGTAGCTCCAGGGCTGGCCGGTGGAGCGCCAGCCGCCGCCAACGCGCTCCACTGCGCCGTCCACGGACAGTACCTTCAGGAGCAGCTCCAGCGGGGTCCGGCGAAGGTCCACACGCGCTTCGAGCGCCACCGTGGACAAGGCGGATCCGGCTTCGGCCAGGGCGGTGAGCACTGCCGCAGCCTTTTCCTCTGACGGCATGGAGGCGGTGGCGAAGTACTGCCAGATGTCACGGTCCTCCGAGCCAGGGAGCAGCAGGACGTCCGCGTTGGCGGCGCCACGGCCGGCGCGGCCCACCTGCTGGTAGTAGGCAACCGGAGAGGACGGCGCCCCGAGGTGCACCACAAAGCCGAGGTCCGGCTTGTCGAAGCCCATGCCCAGCGCGGACGTGGCCACGAGGGCCTTGACCTGGTTGTCCTTCAGGAGCTGCTCGGCACGTTCGCGGTCCGCCGGATCGGTGCGGCCGGTGTAGGCAAGGACCTCGTGGCCTGCCTCCGCCAGCAGCCGGGCGGTGTCCTCCGCCGCGGACACCGTGAGGGTATAGATGATGCCGCTGCCGGGGAGCTCCGCCAGGTGCGTGAGCAGCCAGCCCAGACGCTGCCGGGAGTCCGGCAGCCGGAGGACGCCCAGCCGCAGCGAGTCACGGCCCAGGGCGCCGCGGATGGTCAGGACACCTGCGCCGAGCTGCTCCTCGATGTCATGGACCACACGTGAGTTGGCGGTGGCCGTGGTGGCCAGCACGGGGACGGTGTCCGGCAACTGCGTGATCAGATCCGCAATGCGACGGTAGTCCGGCCGGAAATCGTGGCCCCAGTCGGAAATGCAGTGGGCCTCGTCAATGACCAGGAGCCCGGTCCGCCGGATGAGCTCCGGCAGCTGGGTTTCGCGGAACGCCGGGTTGGTAAGCCGTTCCGGGGACACCAGCAGGACGTCCACCTCATCATTTGCCAGCTGTTGGCGCACCGCATCCCATTCCAGCTGGTTTGCGGAGTTGATGGCCACCGCCCGGACTCCGGCCCGCGCCGCGGCGGCCACCTGGTCCCGCATCAGGGCCAGCAGCGGCGAAACGATCAGGGTTGGCCCCGCGCCGCGCCGGCGAAGCAGCAGGGATGCCACAAAGTAGACCGCCGATTTGCCCCAGCCGGTGCGCTGGACCACCAGGGCCCGCCGGCCGCCGTCGACCAGTGCCTCGATGGCTTCAAACTGGCCGTCGTGGAACGCGGCGTCAGGGTGGCCCACCAGGCCACGCAGGACTTCCAGCGCCTGCCCGCGGGTGCCGCCGGGAGCCGGGGCATCACCGGCCACCAGGGTGCCGGTGGGGGCGGTTCCGGTTTCTGTGGAAGGGGACATTGCGGTGGCGTTCTGGTTATCGACCATTGATTCAGTATCCCAGCCGGCACCGACACCCCACCCAACCGGAGTCCCGTTTGTGGACAACCGGGCCGGGGGCCGTGCCCCGGCGCCGTCACAAAATGCCGCCGCGCCCGCACCTGAACAGCCGCTTCACCGGCCCACGTAAGATAAAGCCCGTGACTAGCGAACAGACAAAGACTTTTGATCTTTCAGCATCCTTCAAGGCCTACGACGTCCGTGGCATTGTGGGCGAGTCCATCACCGCCGAAATTGTCGAAGCCGTGGGGGCCGCCTTTGTGGACATTCTGGAACTTGAGGGCCAGACCATCCTGGTGGGCGGGGACATGCGGCCCTCATCCCCCGAGTTCAGTAAGGCCTTCGCCGACGGCGCAGCCACCCGCGGCGCCAACGTTGAGCTGCTGGACCTGATCTCCACCGATGAGCTGTACTTTGCCTGCGGGTTCCTCAACCGGGCGGGCGCCACGTTCACCGCCAGCCACAACCCCGCCGGCTACAACGGCATCAAGATGTCCAAGGCCGGGGCCGTGCCCATTTCCTCCGAAACCGGGCTCAAGGACATCCAGGCCCTCGCCGAGCAGTACCTCAACACCGGCAGCATCCCCGCAGCGGAAACCCGTGGCCTGATCGGCGTCCGTGACGTCCTCAAGGATTACGCCGAGTACCTGCGCACGTTGGTGGACCTCACCGGTTCCCGCCCGCTCAAGATCGTGGTGGACGCAGGCAACGGCATGGCCGGCCTGACCACCCCCGCCGTCCTCGGCGACACGTTGCTGCCCAAGCTTCCCTTCGACATCGTTCCGCTCTACTTCGAGCTGGACGGGTCCTTCCCCAACCACCCGGCCAACCCGCTGGAGCCGGAAAACCTCCGCGACCTGCAGGCAGCGGTGGTGGCGCACGGTGCCGATATCGGCCTCGCCTTCGACGGCGACGCCGACCGGTGCTTTGTGATTGACGAAAAAGGCGAGCCGGTGTCGCCGTCGGCCATCACCGGTATGGTGGCGCGCCGCGAGATTGCCCGCGCGAAGGCCCAGGGCGAAAGCACCCCCACGATCATCCACAACCTCCTCACCTCCCGCGCGGTTCCGGAACTGGTGGCGCACGACGGCGGCCGCGCCGTCCGCACGCGTGTCGGCCATTCCTTCATCAAGGCCGTTATGGCTGAGGAAGGCGCGGTGTTCGGCGGCGAGCACTCAGCCCACTTCTACTTCCGGGACTTCTGGAACGCGGACACCGGCATGCTGGCCGCCATGCACGTCCTCGCCGCGCTCGGCGAGCAGGACGGCGCGCTCTCCGACCTGGGCCGCGAATATGAACCGTACGTCAGCTCAGGCGAGATCAACTCCGAAATCGAGGACAAGGCCGGCGCTGTGGACCGCGTCCGGCAGGACTTCGCCGCCGAGGACATCACCATCGACACCATGGACGGCAGCACGTTCACGGCCAACGACGGCAGCTACTGGTTCAACCTCCGCCCCTCCAACACCGAACCTTTCCTGCGGCTCAACGCAGAGGCCACGGACCGCGCCACCATGGAACGCGTCCGCGACCGGGTCCTGTCGATCGTGCGGGCCTGACCCTTGGCGGAAGAGAACGGCGTTGCCGCCGCGGACCAGACCACTGACGGGGACCTCCCATGGCGCGATTCGGTGCCCGAGGCCACGGCCACGGACCTGGAAAACCTCCTGGGGACCGGCGTCAGTGCAGCCCAGGAACAGCTGGAGCGCAACGGCGGTTTCCTGCCCTTCGCCTTGACCGTGCAGAACGACGGCGAGGTGCGCCTGGTGGCGGTCTCCCCCGCTGACTCCCCGGCAGGGGAGGACGCGGATTTCGACGCCGACGCCATGATCAGCGACCTGCACGCCCTGCTGCGCCAGAACCGGGACGATTTCCGGGCGGCGGCAGTGGTCTGCGACATCATGCTGCTCGAGGAGGACTCGGACGCCATCTCCGTGGCCACCGAGCACCGGGACGGCGCAGTGTTCGCCGCCGCGCTGCCGTACGCGGCCAACCAGGCCACCCACACGTGGGAGTTCGGGGAACTCGCGGCAGACACTAACGAGCCCGTTATCTGGGTGGACTAGACCAGAGCTGCCGTGAAGATCAACGCGTTCGCGGATGTCAGCCTGCGGGCACTGCTGGTGCTCGCCGCAGTCCCGGACGGGACCCTGCTCACCACCCAAAACATCGCCGATGCGGTGGGGACGCCGTATAACCACGTGAGCAAGGCAATGGCCAGGCTGCGGGCCCTTGGCCTGATCGATGTGGAGCGTGGCCGCTCAGGCGGTTCCCGGCTGAACCCTGCCGGCCGCCGGGTCACTGTTGGCCGGGTCCTCCGGGAGCTTGATACGCGGACCGATCCTGCGGACTGCGTGGCCCCCGGCGGACCGTGCCCGCTGATCAACGACTGCAAGCTGCGGGCCGCGCTGGCCAGGGCCCGCGAGGCCTTCTACCGGGAGCTCGACACCGTCGTGGTGGCGGAACTGCCCGGAAGCGGCCAGATGGCGCCGGTCTTCCAACTGATTGGCCTGCGCCCCGGGCTCTGACCCGACCGGTTTTGCCCGCACCCAGCTGCCCACCCACGAGGGATTTGACCCAAATTTCTACGCAGTGTAGAAATGGGGCATAAATACTTGCATTTCCAATGCAAGTATTATCGGCCGAACGAAGGCCCCGGTCCCTACTTCAGGAGTTCCCATGCTGTCGGACAAATCACGCCCCGTCATCGAAGCCACCCTCCCGCTGGTTGGCTCACGGATCGGTGCCATCACCACCAACTTCTACGACCGGCTGTTCACCGCCCACCCGGAACTGCTGGACGGCCTGTTCAGCCGGTCCAATCAGCGCTCCGGCACCCAGCAGCAGGCCCTGGCCGGCAGCATCGCCGCATTTGCAACCCATTTGGTGGACAATCCAGGAACTCTGCCCGAGGCTGTCCTGGCGCGCATCGCCCACCGCCACGCGTCGCTTGGCATCAGCGAACCGCAGTACCAGGTGGTGTACCAGCACCTGTTCGCCGCCATCGCCGAGGACCTCGCCGCAGTCATCACCCCCAACATCACCGCAGCGTGGACCGAGGTCTACTGGCTGATGGCGGACGCCCTGATCAAACTCGAAAAGGGACTGTACGCCAGCCAGGCCAACAGCCGCATGTGGATGCCCTGGACCGTCACCGCCAAAACCCCCGCCGGCAGCGGCGCCCTGACCTTCACACTGGAACCTGCCGACGACACCCCCGTCACTGCAGCGCTGCCCGGCCAATACATCAGCGTCAAGGTCGCGCTGCCGGACGGGATCCGCCAGGTCCGCCAGTACTCCTTGTCGGGGGACGCCGGCACCGGCCGCAGCTTCACCGCCAAACTCGACGACAGTGGCGAGGTCTCCCCCGTCCTGCACCGGGACGTCCAGGTTGGCGACATCCTGGAGATCTCCAATCCCTACGGCGGAATCACGCTCAAAGACGGTACCGGCCCCGTAATCCTGGCCTCGGCCGGTATCGGCTGCACCCCCACAGCCTCCATCCTGCGCTCGCTCGCGGCGGCCGGTTCGGAGCGGCAGGTCCTGGTGCTGCACGCAGAAAGCACAATGGACAGCTGGGCGCTGCGCAGTCAGATGACGCATGACGTCGCGCGGCTGGACGGCGCGGAACTGCAGCTGTGGCTGGAGGAGCCCGCAGCCGGATCCAACCAGGGCTTTATGTCCCTGCGGGAAGTGGACCTGCCGGCCGGCGCCGCCCTCTACCTCTGCGGCCCCCTGCCTTTTATGCGCAGCATCCGCAGCGAGGCCATCGACGCCGGCATCCCCGCCACCTCGATCCACTACGAGGTGTTTGGTCCCGACATCTGGCAGGCAGGCTGAGCTGCACCGACCCCGCGCCTGCCGCTGTCCAGCGTCCACTGTCCACTGCCAAATTCGGCGGCACCGCGGCAGCATAACGACGGCGACCCCGCACCTTTTTCGGAAAAAGGTGCGGGGCCGCCGTCGTACGCGTAAGAATCAGCCGAGGCGTTCCTTCAGCCCGGCGAGTTCCGACTGGAGTGCGTCCGGGAGCGAGCCGCCGAAGTTGGCGTACCACTCCTCGATCGATGCGAGCTCGGTGGCCCATTCGGCGGGATCCACGCGGACGGCGTCCTCGACCTCCGCCGGGGTCATGTCCAGGCCCTTGAGGTCGATCGCGTCGCCGGTGGGCACAAACCCGATGGGGGTCTCCACGGCGTCAGCCTTGCCTTCAAGGCGCTCGATGGCCCACTTGAGGACCCGGGCGTTGTCGCCGAAGCCGGGCCAGGCGAAACCACCCTCGGCGTTCCGGCGGAACCAGTTGACCAGGAAGATCCTGGGCAGGCGCTCCGGGTTGCCCTTGGCGGACAGGTTGACCCAGTGGTTCAGGTAGTCGCCGGCGTCGTAGCCGATGAAGGGCAGCATGGCCATGGGGTCGCGGCGGACCACACCCACCGCGCCGGCTGCCGCGGCAGTGGTTTCCGAGGACAGGGTGGAACCCATGAAGATGCCGTTGGACCAGCTGCGGGCCTCGGTCACCAGGGGGATGGTGGTCTTGCGGCGGCCGCCGAAGAGGATCGCGGAAAGCTCCACGCCGTCGGGGCTGTTGTACTCCTCGGCAAGCATGTCGATCTGGTCGATCGGGGTGCAGAAACGGGAGTTCGGGTGCGCGGCCGGGGCGTCGGAATCAGGCGTCCAGGAGTTGCCCTGCCAGTCGGTGAGGTGCGCCGGCACTTCCTCCGTCATGCCCTCCCACCACACGCCGCCGTCGTCGGTCAGCGCCACGTTGGTGAAGATGCTGTTGCCCTTGGCGATGGCGCGCATGGCGTTGGGGTTGGTGCCCCAGCCGGTCCCCGGAGCCACGCCGAAGAGGCCTGCCTCGGGGTTGACGGCGCGCAGCTCGCCTTCCTTGCCAAAACGCATCCAGGTGATGTCGTCACCCAGGGTTTCGACCTTCCAGCCATCGATGGTGGGGTCGAGCAGCGCGAGGTTGGTCTTGCCGCAGGCGGACGGGAAGGCAGCGGAGACGTAGTACGTCTTCTGTTCCGGCGAGGTGAGCTTGAGGATGAGCATGTGCTCGGCCAGCCAGCCTTCGTCGCGGGCCATCACGGACGCGATCCGCAGGGCGTAGCACTTTTTGCCCAGCAGGGCGTTTCCGCCGTAGCCCGAGCCGAAGGACCAGATGGACCGCTCTTCCGGGAAGTGCACAATCCACTTATCCGGGTTGCAGGGCCAAGGCACATCCGCCTGGCCGGCTTCCAGCGGGGCACCCAGCGAATGCAGGGCGGGGACGTAGAACGCGTTGGTCTCGGTGATCCGGTCCAGGACGTCCGTGCCGATCCGGGCCATGATCCGCATCGAGGCGACAACGTAGGCGCTGTCGGTGATTTCCACGCCGAACTTGGGGTCCTCGGCGTCAAGGTGGCCCATCACAAACGGGATGACGTACATGGTGCGGCCGCGCATGGAGCCGGCGAACAAGGCGCGCAGCTTCTCCTTCATGCTGGCCGGTTCCATCCAGTTATTGGTGAAGCCTGCGTCCCGCTTGTTTTCCGAGCAGATGAAGGTCTGCTCCTCGACCCGGGCAACGTCTGCCGGGTCGGAGAACGCCGCGAAGGAGTTCGGGAAGGTGTCCTGGTTCAGCCGGGTCAGCGTTCCGGCTGCCACGAGCTCATCGGTGAGGCGGGTGTTTTCAGCTTCAGAGCCGTCCACCCAGTAGATACGGTCCGGCTGCGTGAGCTCGGCAACCTCTTCAACCCAAGCCAGCAGGCCGGCATGGGTGGTGGGTGCATTCTCAAGCAGCGGCTTGTGCGCCAGATCGCTCATATCGGATCCCTTCCTGGGGTTCATCGGTGTGTGCTAAATGCTATGGTCCGGACCACTCGTGTTTTTGGGGTCTTTTCAGGGGTCGCCGGGACCCGGAATGGGAAAACCGCGGAAATACGCGGAAAATTTCGCCCGAAAGCGCGGCTTAAGTGACTAAGGTCACGTAGACCGGTCTAGTTGTGCAGATTACAGGCGTTTCGATTTGGCACACGGCCAACCCTCGCGTAAAGTAATTCGAGGTTCAGGGAGTGCGGTTCTTCTCCTGGGACACGGAATGCGCCCATAGCTCAGCTGGATAGAGCGTCTGTCTACGGAACAGAAGGTCAGGGGTTCGAATCCCTTTGGGCGCACCAAAAAGGTCCGCACCGGTTCGCCGGTGCGGACCTTTTTTGTGTGTCGGTGCTGGTTTTCCGACCAGACCCCGCATCCGCCGTACCGCCGGCCCCGGGTCCGCCACGCGCTTCTTCACACGTTGCCCGGCGTAGGCTTTTCCCATGATGCCCGAGGCCGTTGAGCGCGAATTTGATGTAGTGGTGATCGGCGCTGGCGCCGTTGGTGAGAATGTGGCGGGCCGGGTGGTCCAGGGCGGGCTCTCCGTGGTGCTGGTGGAAGCCGAACTGGTGGGCGGCGAGTGTTCCTACTGGGCCTGCATGCCCTCCAAGGCGCTGCTCCGCCCGGGAACCGCCCTGCATGGAGCGCAGACCACCCCCGGCGCCAAGGAATCGGTGACTAAACTCCTCGATGCCGCCGCGGTGCTGAAGCGGCGGGACTATTTCACGTCCAACTGGCAGGATGACAGCCAGGTTGACTGGGTCAAGGACACCGGGATTGAGCTGGTGCGCGGCCACGCATGGCTGACAGCGCCCAGGCAGGTGGAGGTGGCCGGTCTGGACGGCGTGCAGCACCGGCTGCAGGCACGCCACGCCGTGGTCCTGGCCAGCGGCTCGATGCCCACCATACCTCCCATCGATGGGTTGGAGGACCTCCAGGTCTGGGGTACCCGGGAGGCCACATCTGCCAGCGAAATCCCGGCGTCCCTGGCCGTCCTGGGTGGCGGCGTTGCCGGCGTCGAACTGGCACAGGCTTTTGCCCGCCTTGGCGCGGCCGTAACCCTTGTAGCGAGGAGCAGCCTGCTGGGCAGCTTCCCCACCGAAGCCGCCGACCTTGTGGCCGCAGGCCTGCGGGCAGACGGCGTGGAGCTCCGGCTGCACACCGCCACCAACAGCATTAAGGAGAACGACGACGGGACGTTCAGCCTGGCGCTGGGCGACGGCACCACCGTAACGGCGGATAAGGTCCTGGTCTCCACCGGGCGGCACCCGGCCCTCGAGGGCCTCGGCCTGGAAAGTGTTGGCCTGGGCCCGGACAGCAACGGCCGCTTCAACCTGGCCACAGACAATACCGGCCTGGTGGCAGGCGCACCTGGCGACGAGCCGTGGCTGTATGCCGTGGGCGATGCCGCCGGCAGGAACCTCTTCACCCACCAGGGCAAATACGGGGCCCGGGCCACGGGGGACGCCATCAGCGCCCGGGCCAACGGAACCCTCAAAGGCGCAGCCCCCGATTGGAGCCGGTACGCCCAGACCGCCAACCAGCACGCCGTGCCGAGTGTGGTGTTCACCGACCCTGAGCTGGCAATGGTGGGGCGCACCCTGGACACCGCGAGGAAGGACGGCTGCAACGCCTCCTCGGTGGAGTTGCCCATCGAGGTGGCCGGCTCATCCCTGCACTCCGAGCACTATGAGGGATGGGCCCAGCTGGTGATCGACGAGGACCGCAAGGTGCTCCTGGGCGCCACCTTCGCCGGACCCGACGTGGCGGAGCTTTTGCACGCGGCCACGATCGCCATTGTGGGTGAGGTTCCGCTGGACCGGCTGTGGCACGCCGTCCCCTCCTACCCCACCATCAGCGAGGTGTGGCTGCGGCTTCTGGAGAAATACGGGCTCTAAGCACGAGGCGTAGCTATTTGAACTGACCAGTCAGTTCGGTTAGGCTGGATACAGACGTATCCCCTGAAAGGCCTTCCTTGCTCTCAGCACACCAGCTCCACGTCCCCGGACGCCGGGACCCGCTGCTCCCCGCCACCTCACTCTCGGTGCGGCGCGGCGGGCTCCTTCTGGTCACCGGCGCCCGGCAGGACCAGCGGACCGCGCTGGCCCTTGCCCTCAGCGGCCGGATGAAGCCAGGCGGGGGAACCATCACCTGGGACGCCAATCCGCGCATCAAAGTGCTTCGGCAGGCCAGTGCGCTGGTGGACGCGGTGGACGTCAACGAGCCCGAGCGGCACCTCAGTGTCCGCGACCTGGTGACCGAGGACCTGGCACTCATCCCCCGCCGCTACCGTGGGGCGCTGCTCAGCAAACCCTGGCTCAAGGTCCACAGCTTCGAGGACATCGCGGACCTCTGGACCGAGCAACTGGGCCCAAAGCGGCGCCTCGAACTGTTGACGGCGCTTGCCCTGGCGAACCCGCACACGGACCTTGTGGTGGTGGATTCCCCGGACCGGCACAGCGCGGATCCCCAGGACTGGCTGCCGCGGCTGATGCAGTTGGCGGCCGACGGCGGCCGGCAGCTCGCCGTCGTCGCCACCGTCAGTGCCGTCCCGGCGTTGTGGTCGGGGGCTGTCGCGGAAATCGGCAACGCTGTGCCCGGGCAGGAAAATGACGGGCCGGAAACTGCCGTACCAGAGCCCACCACGCCGGGTTCCGTGGCCGTGCGCTCCGGCGCAGTGGAGCCACAGCCGGCGGAACCCACCCCTGCTCAGCCGGAGCCGGAGCCAAGAGTGCCGGCCAGACACATAGCCGAAACCGAAACTGAGGTTGCCAAGTGACAGTGCTGCGGCTGGCCCGCTCCGAACTCAAGCGCATGACCGGTGGGCTGCTGCCCAAGCTGACCATTCTTGCCCTGACAATGGTCCCGCTGCTGTACGGCGCGGTGTACCTCTACGCCAACTGGGATCCGTACGGCAACCTGGACCACCTGGACGCCGCCCTGGTGGTGGAGGATACCGGCGCCACCGCTGCCGACGGCAGCACCCTGGCGGCCGGCGAAAAAGTGGCCGACAGCCTGGTGGACGGCAACGTCTTCCACTGGATCCCCGTGGCAAGCACGCAGGAGGCGGATCAGGGCGTCAGCAACGGCGACTACGCCTTTGCGCTGAAAATTCCGCAGGACTTTTCCGCCAACCTGGTCTCGCCGGGCAGCTTCGACTCCGCCAGCCAGGCCATGCTCAATGTCACCACCAACGACGCCAACAATTACCTCCTGAGCACCATCGTGGACAAGCTGACCACCGCGGTGCACAGCACCGTGGCCACGGAGGTGGGCGAAGAGACTGCCAACCAGCTGCTCACGGGCTTTGGCACCATCCACACCCAGATGCTCAAGGCCGCTGACGGCGCGGGGCAACTGGCCGATGGTGTAGCCACCCTTCGGGACGGAACCGCTACCCTGCATGATGGAACAACTGCCCTGAACAGCGGAGCCAACGAACTCTACGCGGGGCAGGTGAAGCTCCGCGACGGTGCCAACCAGCTGACGGAGGGTGCCGGCTCCCTAAGCAGCGGGCTGTCCCTCCTTAGGGACAAAACGTCCATGCTCCCCACCGATTCAAAGACGCTGGCGGACGGTGCGGCGCAGGTCGCGGCTGGAAACGCGCAGCTCAACACCAAGGTCCAGGACGTTGCCGCACAACTGGAGGCCGCGGACAAAGGCCTCCGGGACCGGGTGGTGGCATCCAACACCCGGCTGATGGACGCAGGCGTGATCACGCAGGAGCAGGCAGACAGCATTCTTGCCGACTTCGACGCAGTGGCCGCGTCCAACCCGGTCACTACGGCCAAAACGAAGCTGCAGACCGACGCCGCCCAGATCCAGCAGCTGGCGGACGGCGCAGAAGCTGTCAGCGTCGGCGCATCCCAGCTGGCTGCCGCTACCCCCGCCCTGAAGGACGCCATTGTGCAGGCTTCAGGTGGTGCGGACCAGCTGCACACCGGCGCCGCCACCCTGGCCACCGGCGAACAGACCGCCGTGGACGGCACAGGTTCCCTGGTGGCCGGAGCCGGAAAGCTCGACGACGGCGCCGCCCAGCTTGCCGCGGGTGCCGGCACAGCCGCGGACGGGTCCAGGACCCTGGCAGACGAAATCGGCAAGGGCGCGGGCCAGGTACCCAACCCCGACGACACACAAAAGAGCAACCTCTCCCGCGTGATCGCCGATCCAGTGTCCGTCAGCAACGTCTCGCAGGCGAAGGCAGGCTCGTACGGGGCGGGGCTGGCACCCTTCTTCCTCACCCTCGCCATGTGGATCGGAATCTTTATGCTGGTCCAGGCGATGCGGCCCATCACCCAGCGTGCGCTGGCCTCCAACGCGCCGTCGTGGAAGATTGCGGTGGGCGGCTGGCTGCCGTTCCTGGCGGTATCGGTGGTCCAGGCCACCCTGCTGACGCTGGTGGTGGACCTGGCGCTGGGACTGAACCCGGCCCACCCGTTCCTGATGTGGCTCTTCCTGCTGGCGGCCGCCATGGCCTTCAGCGCGCTCATCCAGGGTGTGGTGGCCCTGCTGGGCTCCCCCGGCAAGCTGGTGGTGCTGATCCTGCTGGTACTGCAGCTGGTGTCCTCCGGCGGCACGTTCCCGTGGCAGACCACGCCGCAGCCCCTCCACGTGGTCCATGAAATCCTGCCCATGGGATATGTGGTCACCGGCATGCGGCACCTGATCTACGGCGCCGACCTGTCCATGATCATCCCCACCGTGCTGGGGCTGCTGGGCTACACCCTCCTGGGGGCAGCCCTGTCCACCCTGGCAGTACGCAAAAACAAATACTGGACGCTGAAAAGCCTCAAGCCGGAGATCGCCGTATGAGCATCGGAACCCCTGAGCCTGCCAAAGCCCTGCGGCCCGCACGCACCGGCGCCACCCGGCAGAAAATCTTCGACGCTTCCATGGAGCTGATCGGCGAGCGCGGGGCCGCCGGTGTGACTGTTGATGAGATCGCTGCGGCCTCGGGCGTTTCCAAGGGCACCGTCTATTACAACTTCGGCAGCAAATCCGAGCTGATTGCCCAACTGTTGCGGCACGGCGTGGACATCCTCAAGGCCCGGCTGGAGGGGCCTGCCCCCGCCGTTCCCGCCGGCGCCCAGGACCCCGGCACCGCCGGCACGCAGGATCCCGCCGGCACGCAGGATCCCGACACCTCCGGCACGCAGGATCCGTTGCTTGCCATGGAATGGATGATCGGTGCGGCCATGGACTTTATGTCCGACTACCCTTCCTTCGCCCGCCTGTGGGTGAGCGAAAACTGGCGCATCCCCAGCGAATGGCAGGGAACGTTCGCTGTGCTGCGCGGTGAACTACTGGCGGTGATCGGCGCTGCGGTGGAGAACGTGGCCAAAACCTACCCCGTGGACGCGACCGTTTCGCGCGGCAGCCTGGAAACGGCGATCTTCGGCGCCTGCTTTGTGGTGGGACTGGACCGGCAGACCTACAACCCGGAGCGCACCCGTGACCAAAGCGTTGCAGCAATCATGGCCATCATGCGCGGCTACGTCCTGAAGGCGCCCGCGCCTGCGGGATGATGGAGCAATGCGCCACATGGGGAACAGCGGCAAGTTCGCGGTAGTCACGGGGATCGTGGCCTTGGGCCTGCTGGTCCTCACCGGGATGACACTCGCGCTGCCCGTGTTCTTTGCGTTCCTGGGGGTCCTCACAGTGGCATTTTTGGCCGCCGTTGGCGAGATCCTGGTCCGCGGCCGGCGGGTTGCCCTCTTGGCAGCGGGCGCCTGTTTCAGCCTGGCCATTGGCTTCAGCCTGGCGTTCCTGAGTACCTGGGAGCTCGCCTTTGCCGGCCAGCGCTCGTTCATTGGGACCCCGCTGCCCACCGGCGATCCGGACGACTACTTTTATGGGGCCGGGGCTGCTGCCGCGGCTACACTCGTCATCCTCTTCCTTGGAGCAGCGTGGCCGGCTGGCCGCCGGGCCAGGCAGGGAACCTCCGGACGGCGCCTGCCGGGCCAAACCCGCGCCGGCCGACCCCGCCCCGGCCAAACCGGCACCACACGGACCCGCAGCACGCCACGCGGGACCTCCCAAGGGAGACAATCCCAGCGGGGGGCTGCCACCGGCCGGGCACGTACCGGCGTACCGGCCCAGGCCCGGCGCACGGCCGCAGCCCGCGCTGCCGCCGCCGGGCGCACTGCGTCCCAGCGGACATCAACGCAACGCACAGCCGCCCAACGCTCAGCAACCCAACGCACGCCGCAGCAGTAGGCGCCGGAACACCAGCCCAACAAACGCCGCCCAACGCTCAGCAGCCCAACACACGCCGCCGCAGCACACGCCCGAACACCAACCCAACAAACGCCACCGCAGTGCACGTCGGCACAGCGCACCCCGGCTCAGCGCACCCCGGTCCCGCGCATACCCGCGGCGCCTACCCCGTCCACGCCGTCAACCCCGTCTACCGTCAACGGATCCAGGCCTGCGCGCCGGCTCTGGCGCCGGCCCCGCCCGAAGGTGAGGACCGCCGTCGCCACCCCCGCCAGGAGCAGCAGCCCGCCAGCAACTTCCGGCCCCGAGGGCACCTCACCCAGCACCAGCCAGGCGGCGCTCATCCCCACCACTGGCACCAGCAGGGTAAACGGCACCACCGACGACGACGGGTGGCTGGCCAGGAGCCGGTTCCAGATGCCGTATCCCACCAGCGATGCGAAGACGGCCGTGTAGAGCGCGCTCAGGATGGTGGGTGCCTGCAGGTTGCCCAGCGTAGTGAACACCGCTTCGGGGCCGTCCACCACGAGTGACAGGCCGGCCAGCGGCAGCGGCACCACGGCCCCCGACCAGACCACCAGGCCCAGCCCGGATGCCGCCTTGGCCCGCCGGGCAATGACATTTCCCGCCGCCCAGGAAAGGGCCGCCGCCAGCACAATCACCAGGGGCAGCAACGGTGCAACGGCACTGCGCCCGGTAGCCACGACGGCGAGGCCCGCCACACCAAGAACCACCCCGCCCACCTGCCGGCGGCTGGGCCGTTCACCCAGGAACATCGACGCCAGCAGGATGGTCAGCAAGACCTGCGCCTGCAGGACCAGTGAGGCGAGGCCCGCGGGCATCCCCAGCGCCATGGCGAGGTAGAGGAGCCCGAACTGGCCGGCGCTCATAAAGAGTCCGACACCGATGATTGCCGCCCAGCTTACGTCCGGTTTCCGGATGAAGAAGATGCAGGGGAACACCACCAGGACAAACCGGATGGCCACAAACAGCAGGGGCGGAACCTCCTGGCCAGCGGGGTGCAGGCCGATGTCGATGGCCACGAAGTTCAAGCCCCACAGGACGGCGACTGCTATGGCCAACAGGGTGTCACGGAGATTCATGGTCTCACTGTCGCAGACCGACGAATGAAGCACCAGCGTTGAATTGTTTATAAAACAATGTACGTTTGCTTCATGATCGATATTGGCTCACTGCGTGCCCTTGCAGCCGTTGAACAGCACGGATCGGTGATCGCCGCTTCGGAGTCGATCGGCTTCAGCCCCTCGGCCGTTTCCCAGCAGGTCAAGAAGCTGGAGAAGGAGGCGGGCTTCGCGGTCCTGGAACGGCGGGGCCGCGGTGTGCTGCTGACCGAGCGGGGTCAAGCGCTGGCCGCCTACGGCCGGCGGATCCTTGCCGAACTGGAGGAACTTCAGTCCACCCTGCTGGCCGATCCCGCAAAACCCGAGGGCAAGCTCCGGGTGGTGGCCTTCTCCACCGCCTGCCGGGGGCTGGTGGGCCCCCTCCTGGGCCGCCTGGCTGCGGCCGGCACCATGCTGGACGTTAGCGTCCTGGCCGAGGATCCGCGGGAGGCGGTGGCCCGCGTGGCCAATGGAGAGGCCGATTTGGGCCTGGTCCACAACTGGAACTCAGTTCCCCTGGTGATTCCGGAGCACCTCACCCTCGAGTGGCTGTGCGAGGACGTGGCCGATGTTTTGGTCCATCGGGACCACCCGCTGGCCGGCCGGACCGAGGTTGAACCGGCCCACCTGGTGGGGGAACGGTGGATCAGTACGCCCAACGGGGCAATCTGCAACGAAGCCCTGCTGCGGATCTTCACCGGGCTGGGCCGGGTGCCCAACATCCAGGTCTACGATCCTGATTTTGCCACGCACATCGCGCTGGTCCAGCAGGGCGCCGTGGTGGCCCTGGTGCCGCGGCTGGGCCGGGGGGTGCTGCCGCCGGAGGTGGTGGCCGTGCCGGTCACCAACCCGGCGCAGGCACGGCAGGTGGGGATCGTCTACCGCCGCACCATGACAGCCAGCCCGGGCATCAGGCACGTGGCAGCGATACTGCGGGAGATCAGCGGGCCCGCGGAACTGTAAAGCTGGTGATCCGGGCGTCCTGGCCGTCCAGTTCAGCCCACGTCTTCTCCGTCTCCAGCACCGTGAGGGCATTTGTGGGGTACCGGGTGGCGGCGTCCATGTAGGCGTCATGTTCCGAATCACGCGACGCCAGGTGCATGGCCAGGTCCTGGACACCGGGCAGGTGCGAGATCAGCATCAGGGTGGTCACGGTATCCGGCACCTGGTTGACCACCGAGAGCATCCGCAGCGCGGATGCGGCGTACAAGCCACCTTCCAGCTTGGGCGTGGGCGCCTTATCGCCCAGTTCCGAGCACACCCAGGTGCAGGTCTGCCGCGTCCGCAGCGCGCTCGAGCAGAGGATGAAATCCGGCAGCACGTTATGGTCCACAAGCCAGCGGCCGGCGGCGGGCGCATCGCGGTGCCCCCGTTCCTCCAGCGGACGGTCATGGTCGGCCACCCCGCCCGGCCAGTCAGCCTTGGCATGGCGCATCAGGACCAGGCGTTTTACGTGGTGCTCACTCATGGCCCAAGCCTATCGTCCGCCCCGCACCCAACCGCGGCGGCCATCTGCCTCCGGGCGGTGGTAAGGCTAGATCGAGTATTCCGGAGCGGCCCAGACAACAACTTCGGGGTGCTCGTAGAAGCGGTAACCCTGGCCACGGACCGTGCGCACCGTGTTGGCCAGGCGTCCCAGCTTGGAGCGGAGGCGGCGGATGTGCACGTCGATGGTGCGCTCATTGGGCACTTCCTCGGCGTTGCGCCACAGCCCCTCAAGAAGCTCGTCACGGCCAACCGTGCGGGTGCCGTTTTCCACCAGGTAGTTCAGGAGTTCGAACTCCTTGAAGGTCAGGTTCAGCGACTCGCCGTCCAGGTGCACCTCGCGGCGGGCCAGGTCGATCAGGACGCCGGAGGGCCGGGGTTCCTGGGGAAGCTGGGGACGCGGGGTTTCGGTGCGCTGGCGGGCGTTGACGGTGGGGTCGCCAAAGGTGGAACGGACGACGTCGAGCGCGGAACCGGGGGTGCCTGCCGGAGCCACGGCAACGGCGGCGTAGCTTTCGGCGCCGGTGACCAGGGACTGGGCGTAGGCCCGGATTTCCTGGGCGAGCTTGGCGATGGAGGTACCTGCGGCTGCGGCGGTTTCCTCATCGATGCCCATGTAGAGAACAAAGCCCCGGGCCACGTTCTCGTTCGCCACAGGGCGGACGGCGTTGGGCCCGGCAATCACGGGGGTGGGGGCCGTAAGGGGCGCGGGCTCGGCAGGAACGGCGCGGAGCTGCCCGTAGGAGTTGGGGTTATATCCCTGGGGGGCGTAGCCCTGCGCAGGGAAGGTGTTTCCGCTGCCTGCGGGAGCCAGCGCGGGGCGGGGTCCGAAGCCCGGGCGAAGACCCGAGGGCTGGCCGGCCTTGGCGGCGTTACGGACGGAGATGTGGACGTATCCGGATGCAACGGTCATGTTGTGCTTACCTCAATGTGAATGGCCGCCTGGGCGGCTCGAATGCTGGGTTTCCCCGCACTGCGAATTGGGGAGGGACGCCCGACGCTGGGCTGGGGGCGAATGCCTAAGAACTTCGGAGGGTGGGAAGTCAGGCGTACATTCGACAACAGCGCATGTCGGCAGCAGCGGGTGTGCTGGGCCAATATTCTGCGGCTGCAGGTGCTGTTGAGTTCTTGTTCACATTGGAAGTGTGACGCGTAACAATGCCAACTTGCAAGTAACAATGGACGGCATCGTCCGCATGGTGAGACAAAATGCGCTTTTGTGTTGCAGATCACGATTCTGTCCGGCGTAAAGAATAACGTTCGTTATCCGTTCAGCACCTGGAAAATCCATGTTGTTGAGAACAATATTCGGCAATTCCTTCTTTTAGGATTAAGAACTTCAGCCAAGCCGAATTCACGAAAATTCCTCCCTTCCCGCACCCTGCTGTCCAGCCGATGTCCGGCTTCTCCGGAAAAAGTTCCCGGTGCGCTCCCGCAAGATCCCTGCAGCCTGGCCCCTGGACGTTCTTCGAAAGCGCTGGAGCCGGTCGGGACTCCCGCCAGCTGCGGCGGACGTTCCAACCTGAGCGGCACCCAGGTCGCTAGGCTGGGATTCACAGCCTGGACACAGGAACCCCAAAGCCGGGCTTAACCGAACGATCGGAGAGTTGTCCCATGGCCACTTCGCACTCCATGACCAACAACCTCCCCCAGCTGTCCCACCCGGACGGGTCCCCCATCCGGGCCCTGGTGGTTGACGACGAGCCCAGCCTCTCCGAACTGATGAGCATGGGCCTGCGCATGGCGGGCTGGTCCGTTGCCGTGGCCGCGGACGGGCCGGAGGCCGTGAAGCTGGCCAAGGACTTCCGCCCGGACGTCCTGGTGCTGGATGTGATGCTCCCCGGCTTTGACGGCGTCGAGTTGCTGGGCCGGATCCGGGCGTTCGCCCCGGAGGTACCCGCGCTGTTCCTGACGGCCAAGGACGCCATCCATGACCGGATCGTGGGCCTGGCGGCGGGCGGGGACGATTACGTCACCAAACCATTCAGCATGGAGGAGGTCCTGCTGCGGCTGCACAGGCTGGTGCAGCGTTCCGGGGTGGCCGCCATGGATACCTCCGAACTGGTGGTGGGCGACCTGGTCCTGAATATCGATACCCGGGAAGTGACCCGCGCCGGTGACGACGTGCAGCTGACCGCCACCCAGTTCGAGCTGCTCCGCTACCTGATGGAGAACCCCAAGCGGGTCATCAGCAAGGCCCAGATCCTGGACCGGGTGTGGGACTACGACTTCGGTGGCCAGGCCAACATCGTGGAGCTCTACATTTCCTACCTGCGCAAAAAAATTGATGCCGTGCACCCGCCCATGATCCATACCGTGCGCGGTGCCGGCTACGTCATCAAGCCTGCAGAGTAGGTTCTGTGGCCACCACACCAGCCCCGGAGGCACCCCGCCGGAGCGTGCTCCGACCCGCCACCTGGCATCTGCGGACGCGCTTGGTGGCGTTGGCCATGGCCCTGCTGATCGCCATCTGCGGCGCGGTGGGGGTGGTCAGCTACGCCTCAATGGATGCCTTCCTCACCCGCCAGCTTGATGCCCAGCTGAGCCAGGCGGCGGAGCGGGCCAACGATCCCGGCCGCCCGCCGCAGGGCGGCTTCAACGGCCGGGACCCACTGGACGCACGGGGCCAGAGTGTGGGCACCGTCAACGCCAGCATCCGCAACGGCCAGGTGAACACGGGCGGTTTCCTCGCCTCAGACACCACCCGCACCCCCCTCGCGGCTGACGACAAGCCTGTCCTCCTGGGCCTGGCGACGGACGGCAAGCCAGTGGACCGGGAACTGTCCAACGGCAGCTACCGGCTGGTGGCCGTCGAAACCTCTTTCGGCGACGTCCTGGTGACCGGGCTCCCCCTGGCAGTCAAGGACAGCACGCTCACATCGCTGGTGTGGACATTCGTTTTTGTATCCCTGGGCGGTCTCCTGCTGGTCGGGCTGATCGGCACCGTCCTGATCCGGCGCACCATGAAACCGCTGGAACAACTCTCGGAAGTGGCCACGAGGGTCTCCCAACTGCCGCTGGACGCCGGCGAGGTGGCACTCGCGGTGCGCGTCCCGCCGTCGAACTCCAATCCGGGCACCGAGGTGGGCAGCGTGGGGCACGCGCTGAACCTGATGCTGGACAACGTGGCCAGCGCGCTGCAGGCGAGGCAGAAAAGTGAAACCAAGGTGCGCCAGTTCGTGGCTGACGCCTCGCATGAACTCCGCACCCCGCTGACGGCCATCCGTGGTTACACGGAGCTGATGCGCATGACGGAGCAGTTCACGCCCGACGGTGCCCGTTCGCTGGCACGCGTGCAGAGCCAGTCCGAGCGTATGACGGCGCTGGTGGAAGACCTGCTGCTGCTGGCGCGGCTGGATGAGGGCCAGCCGCTGAAGCTCAGCGAGGTGGACCTGACGCAACTCGTGGTGGAAAGCGTCAGCGACGAGAAGGTGATGGCACCCGGACACAATTGGCGCTTCGAACTGCCGGACGAGCCTGTGGTGGTCACGGGCGATCCAGCCCAGCTCCGTCAGGTCCTGATGAACCTGCTCTCGAACGCCCGGAAACACACGCCGGCCGGAACCACCGTCCTGGCTGGGGTGGGTACGGCCGACAACACGGCGTTCGTCACGGTGACGGACGACGGCGGCGGGATCCCGGCAGGGTTCGTGGACCAGGTCTTTTCACGCTTTGCCCGCGCGGACGCGGCCAGGAAAGGCAGCGGCGACCAGGCCGGGGCCGCCGCCGCGGAGGGCACCAGCGGGCTGGGGCTTTCCATCGTCCAGTCGATCATCGAGGCGCACGGCGGGAAGGTCTGGGTGACGTCCGAGCCGGGCAGGACGCAATTCACCATCTCCCTCCCGCTCGCGGCGGCCGCCTCCACAACCTGACACGCCGCCGTCGTGATGTCCGTTACCTAAATGTGACTTAAGCTTCGGACTCCTGTACCGTCGAAAGGGTGCGGTTCCCGTTCGGGGCGCATGTCCGGATGACGCCTAGCTCTGCCGCTTCCGGATCCTTCTTGACCCATGGCAGAGGCGGGGGACCCACAGTCCCGGGCACTGCGTGCCCTTGGGGTTAAGCCATTTTCGTGAATTTTCCGGATGGCCGGATGCCCTCATCCGAACCCGACAGCTAACTCCGCAGGTGTGAGAGGCGATCCATCATGTCTGAATTCCCGGTAGAAACGCGCCCGAAAAATGGGGCCGACAGTCCATTCCACACCAAAAAGCGCGGCATTGCCGTCCTGGGCCGGCGCACGGCCATCCTCGCCGCGTCCTGCGCCCTGCTGGTGGGAGTCGGTGCCGCCGGCCAAGCCACCAGCTCCGTCACCTCCCCGGTGGCGGCTGAAACAAAAGCCGCCGAGGCAAGCTCCTCACTGAGCCTGGAGAAGAGCGAAATCCAGGCTGCGCCGAGCGAATCTGCGGCGCCGATCGCTGTTGCACCCCAGGCCGCCGAGCCCGCTCCGGCTGCTCCTGCCGCGGAACCGGCGCCCGCCGTGGAAGCCGCTCCTGCACCGGCCCCCGAGCCTGCACCGGCACCGGTTCCCGAGCCTGCCCCAGCGCCGGAGCCCGCTCCCGTCGTCGCGGTTAATGACCCTGCCGGTGCGCAGGCCTATGCGGCGAGCCAGCTGGCATCCTACGGCTGGTCGGCGGACCAGATGCAGAGCCTGCTGACGCTCTGGACCAAAGAATCCGACTGGACCACTACGGCCACCAACGCGAGCAGCGGCGCCTATGGCATTGTCCAGTCGCTGCCGGCCGAGAAGATGGCAAGCTCCGGCGCGGATTACCTCACCAACTACCGCACCCAGATCAACTGGGGCCTGAACTACATCAAGGAGCGCTACGGCTCCCCCGCAGCCGCCCTGAACTTCCACCTCGCCAACAACTGGTACTAGGAGCCGCGGGGTCCATCCCGGCGGTCCCGTCCCCGGGACCGCCGGGTCGCCTACAGGTGACGCGGCGCTTCCGCGGGCACCATACTAAGGGGCATGAAATTCACCACCGTTATTGCCGGCTCCGGCAACAAGACCGGCATCGAAGTCCCGGCCAGCATTGTGGACGCCTTGGCGGCCGGAAAACGGCCGCCGGTGGTGGTGACGCTGAACGGGGCGTCCTACCGCAGCAGCATTGCCGTTATGGGCGGGCATTACCTGATCGGCCTGAGCGCAGCTAATCGTGAGCTGACAGGGGCGGGCGCGGGGGACGCCGTTGAGGTGGACGTGGTGGTGGACACCGAACCACGCGTGGTGGAGGTGCCCGCTGACCTGGCGGCCGCGCTGGCTGCAGACAGCACCGCGTCCGACGCGTACGCCGCCTTGAACTACAGCGCCCAGCGGCGCCTGGTAGAGCCCCTGGCCCTGGCAAAAACCGAAGAGACCCGGGCCAGGCGCGTGGCCAAGGCAGTCTCGGACCTGAACCCTGGCCAGCAGCACGGTTAGCCGTTCAGCGCCCCAGCGCCCCAGCCGGCTTTGCACGTCACCCGGCTCCTGGCGTGCCCGTCCGAATTTTCACGGCAGGCCGTCAGCTACATGGGTGGAAGTTTAGCCATGCACTGGACGGCCCACTGGTTGCCGTCCGGATCCTTGAAATACACAAACTCACCCCAGCCGGGGTCCGAGATATCCGTGACATCCACACCGTTGGCTTTCAGGTGCCGGTGCGCCTCCTGGATGTCAGGAACCACCAACTGCAGGTTGGGGGCGGACCCTGCCGGCGCATCTGAGAGCCCCTCGCCGATTGCGATGGAGCAGCCTGATCCGGGCGGGGTCAGCTGGACGAAGCGCAGGTTCTCGTTGACCCGGTGATCGTGGTCAAGGGTGAAACCCACTTGGTTCGCATAAAAATCCCGGGCACGGTCCACGTCGGAGACGGGCACCAGTACAAGTTCAAGTTTCCAGTCCATCCGCTCAGGGTAGCCCGGGTGCCGGGGCCAGGAAAGGGCTCCTGGCCACGGGTTCGGCCACCGCTGACCGCGCCGGCAGTTTTTGCGCGGCCCGGTGGCTGGTTAGCCTGCGATGCCGTAGAGTCGGTCGCCGGCGTCACCGAGGCCGGGAACGATGTAGGACTTCTCGTTGAGCCGCTCGTCAATGGAGGCCAGCACGATTGTCACATTGGACTCGCCCAGCTCCTCCTCCAGCTTCGCCAAGCCTTCCGGTGCTGCGAGGAGGCAGATGCAGGTGACGTCCGAGGCGCCGCGCTTGAACAGGAACTTGATGGCCTCGCGGAGTGTGCCGCCGGTGGCCAGCATGGGGTCCAGGACGAAGATCTGCCGGTCGGTGAGGTCTTCGGGCAGGCGCTCGGCGTAGGTGATGATTTCCAGGCTCTCCTCGTCCCGGGCCATGCCCAGGAAACCCACCTCAGCGGTGGGGACGAGCTTGGTCATGCCTTCAAGCATTCCCAGCCCCGCGCGCAGGATGGGAACCACCAGTGGTGTGGGTTTGGTGAAGGCGGTGCCCACCGTGGTGCTGACGGGAGTCTCGATGGTGACGGGCTGGGTGCGGACTTCGCGCGTGGCCTCGTAAGCCAGCAACGTCACCAACTCTTCCGTCAGTTGCCGGAACACCGGCGACGGGGTGTTTTTGTCCCGCAGGACGGTGAGCTTATGGGCGACCAGCGGGTGGTCCACAACAAGAGTGCGCATGGGTCTAAAACTATCATCCGGCGAACAGGTGGATCGGGCGTGCAGGCCCGTAAAGGCACTGTGGGTTGCGCTACTTCTGCTCCTCGCGAAGGACCGGGTGCTCAAATGTCGGCGCGGGTCCGGCGTGGGCCTTCCTGCGGGTCAGATGGAACAGCCTGTGGGCCAGGATCACCATGCCCACCCACGCCAGGCCCAGGAACCAGCCTGCCATCACGTCCGTCATCCAGTGATGGCCCAGGAAGACCCTGCTCAGGCCCATGGCGACAATAAAGGCGCCGCCCACGGCGATAGCGGTAATGCGGACGGAGAGCCGTTCGAACTGCAGGCACATCAGGTAGATGAGCACACCGATCACCACAGTGGTGTTGAGGGTGTGGCCGCTGGGGAACGAGGGTGAATCCTCATACGGCGGAACGGCTTCGGCGTGGTCCGGCCGGGTCCTGCCCACCAGCCTTTTGCCTACGGTGGTTGCCAGCGTGGACACGGCTGCAGCGCCGGCAACGAGAAGGATGGGACGCCAGGTGCGGCTAAGGAACGTCAGCCACGCGGTGAGGATGCTGGCCAGGATCGGCATGCCGATGCCGCCGCCTACGTTGGTGAAGCCCGTGACGAAGGCGTCGGTTTCCGGGTTGCGGAGCGTTTGGGCGTAGTCAAGTGCCGGCAGGTCCAGGCTTGCAAGGCCCTCATCGTCCACCACGTCCGAATAGACTTCGGCGCCGAGGAGGGCAAGCGTGATGACCAGGGCACCGCCGATGATCAGGGTCAGCCAAAGGGCTGCGTATGGCTTGATCCACTTGTCCACACGGTCTCTGACGGTGCTCATTGTGCCTCCCGGCTAAAGTGCGTCACGGGTTCCGGATATCCGTCGAAACTATCATTGACCCATGGTCTCCGCTGGAATGAATCACAACGAATGGATGCGCCTTGCCCTGGCGGAAGCCCGCGGCGCCCTTGACACCGGGGATGTTCCCATCGGGGCCGTGGTGGTGGGCCCTGACGGCGCGGTGCTGGGCTACGGCCGCAACCGGCGCGAGGAACTGGGCGATCCCACGGCCCATGCCGAAGTGGTGGCCATCCGCGCTGCTGCTGCCCGGCTGCGGGAGCTTGCCGCCACTCGCGGCTACGAGGGCGCTGAGCAAGGCAAGACTGCAGCGGGGAGCGGCGGGATCCAGCCCGTGGGCGGCGCGTCGGGCGCCGGTGCGCCTCTGGCCGATAAGCCCGTGGCTGGCACGCCCGCTGCCGGCCCTCTGGCCGGGGACGGCTGGCGGCTGTCGGACTGCACCCTTGTAGTGACCCTGGAACCGTGCGCCATGTGCGCGGGCGCGGTGGTGCTGTCGCGGATTCCCCGCGTGGTGTTCGGGGCGTGGGACGAAAAGGCCGGGGCTGCGGGGTCTGTCTTCGATGTCTTGCGGGAACGCCGGCTCAATCACTGGGTTGAGGTTTATCCGGGCGTCCGCGAAGCCGAGTGTGCGGTGTTGCTCCGCGACTTTTTTGCGGGACACCGGAACGGGTCCTGACCGGGCGCCACGCCTGGGGCTGGCTGGCCGGGCACCAGGCGTGCGGGCGGTCCGGACCCCGGGCACCCGGCCTGGGGATGGGCTGGCCGGGAGCCGAGTCAGGCGCCGGCGAGGGCATCGAGGACGGACTGTGCCGTCACCGCCCAGCCAGGCAGGGCTTTCCGGGCTTCGCCGGCCGCGTCCCGCCACTCTGTCCGGGTGGCGGGTTTCGTGAGCCAGTTCCGGAGAACCCCCGCCAGCCTGGCCGGACTGTCTGCGCCGCCCTCGGGAAATGCCACGGTTGTGCCGGGAAGCCGGGGCCCGCCGTCGTCCGCCACCAACCCCGCAAGCCCCAACGCCTCGACTGCCCCCGTGCCGTGGCGGACGACCGCGGGAATGCCGCGGGCCAACGATTCAGTGACCACCATGCCGAATGCTTCCGCCCGCGAGACCAACAGGCTCAGGTCAGCGGCATGCCACTCATTCGCCAACTCCTGACCGGCCAGTTCGCCCGGAACCCGCACACGTCCGTTCAGCCCGTTGGCCGTTATCGCCGCGCGGACCTTCACGGCGTAGCCGGGGTCGGCCTGGTCGGAACCCACCAGGGCGGCTGTCCAGTCGAGGTCCTGCAGCCGGACAAGCGCCGATACCGCCAGCAGCTGGTCCTTATTGGGGAGCAGCGCGGCAACGGCAAGGATATGCGGCGGCGCGGAGCCTGCGGCGAGTGCGGCGGGGGCGACCCCGGGACGGGCGGTATGGATCCGGCGGAGGTTGTGGCGGGCTGCAAGCGTGGCTGCGGCGGTGGCGCTGGTGCAGATCACACCGGTGGCCGCACGCAGCGCCCGGCCTTCCCTCTCCTGCGGGCCGGGATCCTGCGATGCCGGAACCGGCATGTGGACCAGGACCCACGTGTTTTGCCGGGCTTTTGCTGCCCATTCCATCTCGTCCGGTGCGCCGACGGCCACCAGCCCGTCAACGATGGTTACCGGCGGGATGGGAGGGGTGGTGTGCCACCTGGAATCAGCTGCCGTTCCGGCGGTATGGTCCCAGGCGCCGAGAAGTGAGCCGAGGCGCCGCCGCTGGTTCGCGGAGGCGTCCGGCCAGGTCCCTTCGATGGCCAGTAGTTGCACCTTTGCGCCCAGTGATTCCAGTCCTGTCACCAGCCGGGCGTTGTAGGCGTTACCGCCGGAGTTGTGGCGGATGTTTGCCGGCACCAGGAAGCGGAGGCGGGCCATGTTTCAGGTGGCGAGGTCCAGCGAGAAGGTGGCCCAGGCGTCGGGATTTTCACGCAGGGTGACGTCGATGCCTTCCAGTTGGCCGCCGTCGTCCGTTTCCTTGATTTCCGCTGCAACTTTTTGGGCGATGTATTCCGCCAGCGCCTCCGTGGTGCTGAGCTTTCCCTGAAAGTCGGGGTGCTCGTCCAGGTTCTTGTAGTTCAGGCCGGCGAGCACCCCTTCGATGACCGTGCCGGCGGCGCCGATGTCCAGGACTATGGCGTCGTTGTTAAGGCTCCGCCGGCGGAATGACACTTCCGCGACAAACGTGGCGCCGTGCAGGCCCTGGGCAGGGCCGAACGCTTCGCGCGGCAGGCTGTGGGCGATCATAAAGTGACGACGGACGGTCAGGTTGAACATGGGCTACCTCTGCGGGCTGGAAGGGACTTCGGGGTCTTGGGGGTATTCGATGACGTGGCACAGCGCGTTCCTCGCGCCGCTGGCGAGGTCCCTGACCACGTCCGGCAGGTCAGCAAAGGGCGACGAGCCCGTGAGGAAAGCTTCGAAGACGGGATCGGCCAGGAGCTGGACGGCGAGGTCCAAGCGGTCCGCGTTGGTGCGGCGATGGCGGCGCGCCCGTGCGACGACGCCAACCTGGCTGGCGCGGATCGAGAGGCGCCTGGCGTGGAAATCCTCGCCGAGTGGCAAGGTGACTTCCCGGTCGGCGTACCAGGACATTTCAATGACGTCGCCCTCGTCACCAACCAGTTGCAGGCTTCGCTCCAGGCCTTTCTGGGACGCGGAGCAGTGGAAGACGATGTCGCAGTCAGCCAGGGCGTCATCGGGGTGCGTGAAGTCGACACCAAGTGCGTCGGCGAGCTGCTCGCGGTCCGCATCGACGTCGATCAGCTGCAGCCGCCCCAGCGGGAACGTCCGCAACAGCGTAGCCACCATGCCGCCCACCAGCCCTGCGCCCACAACCGCCACGCGGTCGCCCAGCCGGGGGCCGGCTTCCCAGAGTGCGTTCACCGCTGTTTCGACAGTTCCCGTGAGCACTGCACGCCTGGACGGCACGTCAGCGGGAATCCTGGTCAACGAGCTGATAGGCACCACATAACGGTCCTGGTGCGGGTTCAGGCAGAAAACCCGTTGTCCCAGCCAGGCTTCGGGGCCGTCCTCCACCACTCCCACCGACAGGTAGCCGAATTTCACCGGCCCGGGGAAGTCCCCCTCCTGCTGCGGTGCACGCATCTCTTCGGCCACCCGGGGAGGCACCGAGCCGCGGTGCACCACCATCTCCGTGCCCTTGCTGATGCCGGAATAGAGCGTGCGGACCAGGGCTTCGTCGGGCCCCGGCGCGGACAATTCCTCGGAGCGCAGTTCGCCGTGCTCGCGCGCGGTGGTCCAGTACGCGGTGGCTTGGGTGTGATTCGCGAAATTAGTCATCTTACTGATGAATCTAGCGGGATATCTGCAGCCGGGGAAAGCCCGACGCCGGTGGAGTGCGTTCTGAAAAGGTCCGGAGCGGGACACTCAGGGCCCGGGACAGTCCTCCCGCATCGCACTAGGTGACGGGGGCTTTCTCGTAGGCCTGGCCCCTTTTGGTTGCCCTTTGCCCGGTCGGGTGCTTGGTACTGCTTTTTCGATGAGGTGTGCTGGAGTCAGCCGGTGCCGAAGCATGTGGATCGGCTGTTGTCAGCTGATATGTCTGGGCGTCTGGTAGTTCCGACTGCTCCGGCGCGCGCCGGTTGGGGACGTGGTGTTCAGGTGGCGGAGCGTCTTGGGTGTGCTGTTCTGCTGCTTGGTGTCTTTGGTGTTGTGGTTCCTGGTGTTGCCGTTCTGGTGCTGGGGTTTCTGGCGCTTGGTGTTGGGGCGTGTTGGGTGTGGGGTGTTGTTGGGTCCAGGTGGTGGGCCAGGTGGGTGGTTCGTGGTCGGGGTG
>NZ_JARVTC010000008.1:0-73113 GCF_030208875.1 Pseudarthrobacter sp. MEB009 | reverse complement strand
TTGGCCGGAGGCAGGAACGGCCCGCGAATCAAGCCTGTCACCAGCGCCAACATCAACCCCAGGAGCACCCGGAACATCGTCCCTGCCGTCCGTGCCTGGAGCTTCGTTGCCGTCCATAACCCCAGCATAGGCAGGGGGTACGACAATCGGATCGGACTCGGAACCGGACGGCGCGGCAGCCCCAGGAGCAGGCGGAACAGAGTCCCTGCCGTCCGTCTCTGGAGCTTCGTTGCCGTCCATAAACCCAGCGTAGGAAGGGGGTACGACAACCGGATCCGACCCGAAACCGGACGGAGCGGCCCCGCAAACAGCAGCCGGAACGGAGTCCACTGCCGTCCGTGCCTGGAGCCTCTTCACCGTCCATAAAGGCAGCATAAACAGGGGGTGTGACCTTCCGGCTGGGCCCCGAAATAGCCAGGACATCAAGGCCCCGCCCGAAGCCGGCGCCAGTCCCAAGCGGTCTGCGGGACGGACCCTGGCACAATCCCGGAACGGGACCGGAATCCCGTGCTCCCTGACCAAGCCATCCTGACCCTAAGCCAAGGATTGGCAGTCGTCGGGTACAGCCCTTCAGCCAAGGCACGGCTGACAATGCTGCAGCCCGGACCCCCGCCACACCAGGGCGTGCCCGGCGAAGTGCTGAACGTGGCGGCACAACTGCTCGCGTGCGGGGCGGGCGGGGATAGGCAGGCACCGGAAGCCCGGGTCTGCATCGGCTCCGGCAGGTGGCTGCGGGCAACCAGGATGGCTGCGCTCTCCGCCGGCAGCACGTCGCCACTCGCAGTCACAATCCATGGCTGTTCGCCGGCGGCGAGGCTGGACATGTTTGCCCGGTGCTTCGGCCTGACCCGGCCACAAGGGGAACTGCTCGACCTGGCCGCCGCGGGGGCCAGGACTGCTGCCATCGCGGCAGCCCAGGCGGTCAGCCCCTATACGGTCCGGGACCAGATCAAGCAGATCTCCCAGACAGGCGCCGTCCACAGCCGCGCGTCACTGCTGGCACTGGCCATGGGCACAGCGCCCCGGCTCTCCTGAAACACATACCCAAACATCACGCACCACAGGACCAGCAAAGCTTCCGGCAAAGTGTGCAGCCCGGACTCGACCAACCATTGCCACCTCAACCGGTAACGCACAAAAGGACGAAGCGCCCTATCCGCCGGCAAACGGCGGCAGCACGTCAACGGTGTCGTCGGCGCCGACAACCGTGGACCGGTCCCGGACTGCCACCTCGTTCAACAGGAAGCTGGAGCGGGCCAGGATGCGTGGCAGCGGGGGAGTGCCTGCGGGCGGCGCACTCCGTTCCACGGCTTCGATTGCCGCCAGGAGGTCGGCAACGGACGCGCCGGCGGGCAAGGTGAAGGACTCTTCCTCCAGGCCTGCGGCAGCGCGCGCGGCAGCGAAGTATCGTACGTTCATTGCTGTCAGCCCCCGATGGCGCTCATGCTGCGATCCGGTTGGACAAAGTCCGGAGCGTCGAGTCCCACGTGGTCCATGCCGTGGGCTTTGGGTTTGATCCACATGGCATCCTGCCAGCGCCGGGCCAGGGCATCATCGTCAGCCCCGGAGCGCAGCAGGCCCAGCAGGTCGAATTCCTCGCGCGAGAACAGGCAGCTCATGATCTTGCCTTCGGCGGTGATCCGGGTCCGACGGCAATCGGAACAGAACGGCTCCGTGACGGAGGCGATAATTCCCACGGTGCCCACCACCGGTCCGGACTGATCCGCGGTCCCGGCCTCCCGGCGTCGTACTTCAAAGCGTTCCGCCGGTGCGCCGTCACGTGCGCGGCCGTCCGGGCTGAGGACAAAGTCCTTGGAGAGCAGTTCGCGGATCTCCGCCGCTGTGATCATGTTGCGCCGGGTCCAGCCGTGGTCGGCGTCCAGCGGCATCTGTTCGATGAACCGCAGCTCGTACCCTCGCTCCACCGCCCAGGCGAGGAGCGAGGGGGATGCGGCGTCGTTGATGCCGCGCATCAGCACCGCGTTGATCTTGACGGGTCCCAGACCCGCAGCCCACGCCGCGTCCACGCCCGCCAGCACCTGGTCCAGGAACGGCCGGCGGGTCAGCTGCGTAAAAGTTTCCTCATGCAAAGTATCCAGCGACACGTTGATCCGGGTCAGGCCTGCAGCCTTGAGCGGCGCAGCTTTTTTGGCCAGCCCAACACCGTTGGTGGTCATGGAAATGGGAAGGTCCGGGTGGTTGCGCCGCAGCGCCGAGATGATGTCCACGAGGTCGTGGCGCACCAGCGGTTCGCCGCCGGTCAGCCGCAGTTCGCGGACGCCAAGGTGGTCCACGCCGATCCTGACAATCCGGATGATTTCGTCCGCCGACATCACTGCCTGCTTGGCCAGCCACTCCAGCCCTTCGGCCGGCATGCAATAGGTGCAGCGAAGGTTGCACTTGTCCGTCAGGGACAGCCGCATGTCGGTGGCGCGACGGCCGTAACGGTCAGCGAGTCCCGCCGGGGCGTCTGACGGCCGGGCCGGGGGCACGCCGGGGCCCTCCTGGTCTGTCCCCTCCCGGGGCTGCGGCATGCCTAGCTGGACACTCATGATTTCAGGCTACGCCACCCCGGCAAGGACGCCATACCAGATGACGGACCTGACCGTTTCCAGTGAATCCCCGGATGCCGCCGCCGGGGGCAAATTACCGCCCTATGCTGGGTTTGTGGATATCTCCCGGAACGATCAGGCAACGCACGACGGCGGCGCTGGCGGTGGGCGGGCAGGTGGCAGTTCTTCGCCGTCGGGCCCGGGCGCGGGGCAGGAAAGCGGGCCGCATACGGCCCGGGAAAATGGCCGGGAACAGGCGCAGGAGTCCACCCAGGCGGCCGCACCCCCAACCGTCCCGGTGTCCCGTTCCCGCTACGCCGCAGCCGCCGGAGTGGTGGCCGTGGGAGCGGCAGTTGTTGTGGGGGAGACGCTCGCCGGGCTGGTGAGCCCATCCCTGTCACCCCTGACCGCTGTCGGCGGCTCGGTGATCGACGCAGTTCCGCCCGGCGTGAAGGAATGGGCGATTTCGCTGTTCGGCACAGCAGACAAAGCGGCACTCCTGGTGGGCATGGCCCTGGTCATTGCGTTGCTGGCCGCCGTTGCCGGTGTGGTGGAGGACCGCCGCCGGTACGCCGGCGTGGCGGTCGCAGGGATCTTCGGCTTCGCCGGCGTCGCTGCCGTCCTCACCCGTGCGCAGCTGACGCCCGTCGCCCTGGCCATGCCCGTGGTCACCGCGGTGGTTGCCGGTTTCCTGCTGAGCTTCCTCATCCGCAGGCTCCAGGCCTGGCTAGGGCCAAAAGAACCGGGAACTACGTCCGGCACTGTTGCCGCCAACCGCCGCCGCTTCCTGCAGGTGCTCGGTGGCGGCGCCGTGGCCACCGCCGTGGGCGGGACGCTGGCGGGGATCTGGCGGAACGCCGCGGACGGGGTCCGCGAAGCCAGGGCCCGCATCAGCCTCCCGTCACCCGCGGCCCCGGCACCGGCCATCCCCGCAGGAGCGGAGACAGGCCTGGCCGGCATGCAGCCGCTCGTTACGCCCAACGATGATTTCTACCGCATTGACACCGCACTCGCCGTACCCACCATCAACCCCGATACGTGGACGCTGAAGGTCACCGGATTGGTGGACCGCAACGTGGAGCTCAGCTTCGCGGACCTGATGGCCAAGCCCCTGACCGAACGCCACGTCACCATCGCCTGCGTGTCCAACAACGTAGGTGGCGACCTGATCGGCAACGCCCGCTGGCTGGGCTGGCCCATCCGGGAACTCCTCACCCTGGCCGGGCCGCAGGCCGGTGCTGACATGGTGCTCTCCCGCAGCGCTGATGGCTGGACCGCCGGCACACCCCTCGAAGCCCTCACCGACAACCGGGATGCCTTGCTCGCGGTGGGTATGAACGGCGAGCCGCTGCCCGTGGAACACGGCTTTCCCGTCAGGATGATCGTCCCGGGCCTCTACGGCTACGTCTCCGCGACCAAATGGGTGACGGAACTGAAGCTGACGCGCTTCGCCGATGACGAGGGCTACTGGACGCCCCGCGGCTGGTCCGAACGCGGACCCATCAAGATCTCCTCCCGGATCGATGTCCCCCGCAGCAACGCGTCCGTCGCTGCAGGCACAGTCATGGTGGGCGGGGTGGCCTGGGCCCAGCACGCCGGCATCGGCAAAGTGGAAGTACGGATCAACCGCGGGCCGTGGCAGGAAGCCGGCCTGGCCCCCGGGATCTCCGTGGACACCTGGTACCAGTGGCAGCTCGGGGTGGACCTCACGCCCGGCCAGTACGAACTCCAGGTCCGGGCCACGGATCTCAACGGCAAGGCGCAGGACGAGGCAGGCAGGCCCGTCGCGCCGGACGGAGCCACGGGTTTCCACACGGTTAGAGTTGACGTGAAATCCTGATGGCCGCAACCGAAGGCGCACCCATGACCAGCCAGCACTCCGCCGGCCATTCCCACCACGGCGCACGCTCCGTCGCCGCGCACACGGCTGCAGTGCGGCAACTGTTGACTGCACTCAGCTCCGACGGACGGACGGAAGTCCTTCCGCTGGTGCAGGCCCTGGGCCGTGCCCTGGTTGACGGGGTGATCGCCCCCGTCAGCCTGCCGCCCTTCGCCAATTCGCAGATGGACGGATACGCGGTGCGGTCGGCTGACGTGTCCGACGGCGGCGCTGAGCTCCGCATAGCCGCTCCCGTTCCAGCGGGGCAAAGTCCGCAGCCGCTGGCACCGGGAACGGCGGCACCCATCATGACCGGCGCTCCGATCCCGGCAGGTGCCGACGCCGTGGTACAGATCGAACGCGCCGTTCCGGACCGTTTCCTGGCGCCGGGTGGGAAGGGGACCGTCCAGCTGCCGGCCGTGGCGCCGGGGACCTTTGTCCGGGCCACGGGCAGCGACGTGACCGCCGGTCAGCAGGTACTGGCGGCGGGGACCTTCCTTGGCCCCGCGCAGTTGGGGCTCCTGGCAGCCCTGGGCCTCCCGGAGGCCACCGTGCACAGCAAAATCACTGTGCTCCTGGTGACCACCGGCGACGAGGTAGTGGAACCGGGCAAACCCCTGGCGCCAGGGCGGATCTACGACGCCAACGGCACCCTCCTTGAAGCCGCCATGACGCAGGCGGGCCTGCGGGTGCTGCGTGCCGGCATCGCCACGGACAACCCGGAACACTTCCGGGAACTGCTGCGCACCGAAGGCGCCGCAGCGGACCTGATCGTCACCACCGGCGGTGTCAGCAAGGGTGCCTACGAGGTGGTGCGGCAGGCCATGGCGGACGAACCCGTGGAGTTCCTGCATGTGGCCATGCAACCGGGCGGGCCCCAGGGCATCGGCACCTTCGACGGCATCCCGTTGCTGGGCTTCCCCGGAAACCCGGTCAGTGCCCTGGTGTCCTTTGAGATGTTCCTGCGCCCGGCACTCTCGGCCCTGTTCGGCTCACCGGCTGTCCGGTTGCCCCTGCGCGCCAGGCTGGGCCACAGCCTGTCCTCGCCGGCAAACAAGCACCAGGTCCGCCGCGGCAGCCTCGCCCCGGACGGCACGGTCCGGCTGGAGGGTGGCGAAAGCTCACACCTCCTGCACGCCCTGGCAGGCTCCAACGTCCTGGTGCATGTCCCGGAGGGCGTCTCCGCGCTCGGCGCAGGGGAAGAGGTGGAAGTATGGATGCTGTGAATCCTGAACCGACCCCCGCCGCCCTGACGCACCTGCGTACCGATGGCAGCGCCCAGATGGTGGATGTCTCAGCCAAGGCCGAGACCACCCGCGAGGCCACCGCCACAGCCACCGTGCAGACCACCGCCGAAGTAATGGGCCTGCTCGGCTCCGGCGGACTGCCCAAGGGCGATGCGCTCGCCGTCGCCCGGGTGGCCGGCATTATGGCCGCCAAAAAGACCCCCGAGCTCATCCCTTTGTGCCACCCCTTGCCGCTGGCGAAGGTTAGCGTTGACTTTGAACTGGAAGTAGCGGCCGTCACCGTGAACGCCACCGTTAAGACCCGCGGCGTCACCGGGGTGGAGATGGAAGCGCTCACCGCGGTGAGTGTCGCGGCCCTCAGCGTGTACGACATGATCAAGGCCGTGGACAAACACGCGGTCCTGACGGACATCAAGGTCCTCGCGAAAAGCGGCGGCAAGAGCGGAGACTGGACCCTGTGAGCATAACGCCCCATGAAGTGAACAGTACGGATACCACCAGGGTCCCTGGCGGGGATACCGCGCGCCCTGCCGTTCCGGCGGAACCGCACACCCACGGTGAGGTGCAGGGCCGCAAAGCCGGTGTGGTGATCGCCTCCACGCGGGCCGCCGCCGGAATCTACACCGACGAAACCGGCCCCGTGATCACCGACTGGCTGACCGAACACGGCTTTGAGGTGTTTCCCGCCATGGTGGTTCCCGACGGCGAGCCCGTGGGCGCAGCCATCCGCGCCCTGCTGACCCAGCACCCCGCCGTCGTGATTACCAGCGGCGGCACGGGCCTCAGCCCGGACGACCGCACCCCTGACGTCACCCTGCCCCTCCTGGACCGGGAAATCCCGGGCATTATGGAGGCCATCCGGCGCGCCGGAACGGAAAAGACCCCGCTTGCAGCGCTCAGCCGCGGGCACGCAGGTGCGTCCGGCAGCACCTTCATCGTCAACCTGCCGGGCTCGCCCAAGGGGGTCATGGACGGCCTGCACGTCCTGGATCCCGTGCTGGGTCACCTCTGCGACCAACTGGACGGCGGACATGGCCACTGAATCAACCTTCGAGGTGGTCTCCGCGGTCCTGAGCGCCGACCCCATTTCCGTGGACCACGCCATCGCGGCCGTGGAAAGCGACACCGCCGGCGCCGTGGTCAGCTTCTCCGGCGTGGTCCGCAACCACGACGGCGGCAAGCCCGTGGACCGGCTCAGCTACAGCGCGCACCCCACCGCGCACCAGGTGATGGCCGACGTCGTTGCCCGCCTTGTGGCGGAGCAGTCGGCCGCCGCTGGGGGAGCGGAAACCGGCGCGCCCGCCCAACCGGTCAGGATCTGGGCCGCGCACCGGATCGGTACGCTGGAAATCGGCGACCCCGCCCTGGTCTGCGCCGTCTCCGCCGCCCACCGCGGCCAGGCTTTCGCGGTCTGCTCGGAACTGGTGGACCGGATTAAGGACCAGGTGCCCATCTGGAAGGAACAGTTCTTCTCCGACGGCACCGTGGAATGGGTGGGCGCCGGCAGCTGACCGGCGCCACGGAGAGGCTTCCCGGACCGCCGCTCACTGCTGTTCCTGCGAGGTAACGCACACCGCCCGGTTCCAGCGCGCGCCGGGCCCACCGGTAGGGTTAACCCATGACCCAAAAACACCTCGATCCCAAGCTGGTGGCCGTGCTGGGCGCCAATGGCCGTATGGGCGCCGAAGCTGTAAAAGCCATCAACGCAGCAGCGGACATGGAGCTTGTCGCGGCACTGGGCCGCGGCGATTCCCTGGACCGGGTTGCCGCCGCCGGCGCGCAGTATGTGGTGGACCTGACGGTTCCCGAAAGCACCGAGGAGAACGTCCGCTTCGCCGTGGAGCACAACATGCACGCTGTGGTGGGCACCACGGGCTGGGATGCCCACCGGCTCTCCGCCCTGGAGGCCCTGCTGGCGGAGCATCCGGAAACCGGGGTGCTGATTGCGCCCAACTTTGCCCTGGGCTCTGTGCTTGCGTCCGCGTTCGCCGCCAAGGCTTCCCGTTACTTTGAATCGGTGGAGATCATCGAGCTGCACCACCCGGACAAGGTGGATGCCCCGTCCGGTACCGCCGTGCGCACCGCCCAGCTGATCGCGGCCGAGCGCAGTGCCGCGAAGGTGCCGGCCAGCCCCGACGCCACCACCAGCGAACTTGCCGGCGCCCGCGGCTGCGACGTCGACGGGGTCCGCGTGCACAGCGTCCGCCTCCGCGGCCTGGTGGCGCACCAGGAAGTCTTGCTGGGCGGACCCGGTGAGCAGTTCACCCTCCGGCACGACTCCTTCGACCGGGCGTCCTTTATGCCCGGCGTCCTGCTGGGTGTCCGCAGCGTTGCGGACCACCCCGGCCTGACTGTGGGCCTGGACGGCTACCTGGATCTGGGGCTGTAGGCAGTGAAGGCGTTTTTTGCGGGATTCCGAAAGAACCGCACCAAAATCTGGGTTGGCGCGGTTACGCTGCTGCTGGTGTTCTACCTTGTGGTGTCGTTCCAGCGCTCCATCCTGCTGCTGGCGGACAACAACCTGGCGGCCAAGGCGATCGGTGCCGCCTACTTGGTGCTCCCCATCATTGGCGCCTGGGCCATGATCCGTGAGCTGATGTTTGGTGCCCGCACCGAGCAGATGGCCAATGTCCTCGCCGCCGAGGGTGGCCTGCCCGTGGACGATCTGCCCCGCACGCCTGCGGGCCGGATCATCAGGTCCGCCGCTGATGCCGAATTCGAAAAATACAAAGCCGAAGCCGAGGCTGCCCCCGGTGACTGGCGTTCCTGGTTCAGGCTCAGCTGCGCCTATGACGCCGCGGGCGACCGGAAACGTGCCCGCGCCTCGATGCGTGATGCCGTCAAGCTGTTCCAGGGCAAAGTCCCCGCCTGACAGGGTGGTGTGCGCTGACCCGGTGCGGCGCACTGAGGGGTGCCACACGCTTAGCCGGTGCGGTGCGGCCGGTTGCCCGGGAGTTCGTCCCGGGAATTCCCAGGGGTGCGTTCGGGCATGGCAGCCGGCCTGGGTCAGCCGGCCTGGCTGCCCCGGCCGGCCCGGTTCGCCGCGTGGCCCAGCAGCTCCAGTGGGCCCCGCCATTTAAGGAGCGCGAACAGCACGCCCACGGCAACGGCAGCGCCCGCCTGCGCGAAGTACATGCCCTCCTCCGTCCACCCGGCAGGGAGCGGCTTGAGGTAGAGGGCGGAGACCACCCATACGTGGAGGGTATAGAGCGTCAGCGTCATGGCGCCGGCGCCGCGCAACGGCAGCAGCAGGTCAAGGTCCACCCATTCGGCCAGCCTGCCCAGCAGCAGGCAAGCACCGATCACAGCCGCGGCCACGGCGGACGTGTGCAACAGGTCCAGGGTGGTCCCTGAATGCGGTGCTGCCGATGCCAGCCACCACCAGGACCCCTCCTGGGGTATCCCCGTGAGGTTGACCTGCAGGATGCTCTTCAGCGGGTAGCCGGGCGCGTTCAGCAGGTCCTCCAGTGCTGCCCTGCCGCCCCAGTTCTCCATGGCCGTAACTCCAAGGGTTTTCGCCAGGACCGCGGTGACGGTTCCGCCCACCAGCAGCAGGACGGGAACCTGGGCCTTGCTGAGCGCCAGCCGGCCGATCACCAAGCCTACCAACAGGTACGACAACCATTGGAAGACGGGGTAGTAACCCGTGAAAAACAGGTCAGCGAGCAGCCGCGCCGGGGTCCCCAGATCCTCCCAGGAAGGGTTGTGTCCCAGTTTCAGCGGGGGAGTACCCGCCAGCAGCCAGGGCCGAAGCAGGTACGCCAGGACCGGTGAGGCGAGGAGCCAGCCTGCCGCCCAGGCGCACAAGGGCCTTAATCCCAACCCCATGAAGGGCAGGACGCACAGGAACAGCAACGCGTAATGGACCAGGATGATGGCCAGGTTCACTTCCAGCCCGCCCAAGGTGAGCCCGACGGCGGCTATCACCAGGGCGCGCAGTGCCACACCCCGCCGGGCTGCCCACAGCGGCGACCCGGCCAGGGGCTGGTGCTTTCCGGTGGACAGGGCGAGGCCCACACCGGCAAGGACAGCAAACAGGGCTGCTGCCCGGCCGGAAAAGGCCAGGCCAATCCAGGTGGGGGTCAGGTTGGCGTTCTGTTCAAACGTGGCCAGCAGGTGGGTGGCCATCATGCCCAGCAGGGCCAGGCCCCGGGCAGCGTCGATGCCGTAAAGCCGCCCTGTCGCTGGCCGGCCGGCGGGCTTTCCGGTCTTCCCGGTCGATCGGGCCTGACGGCTGGAAGTCATGACCAGATCGTCTCATACCGGGCCATGAAGGGCTGCGGCCCCGCAGCGCTGAAGCCACAAGGCCCAGGTCCCGGGCGGATTATCCAGCGGCCCATTCCATCCCGGGTGCGCACCCTTGAATTCGAATATATGTTCGAATAGACTGACCCGCATGCACACTCCACCACACCGGGTCCCTGCCCCCGAAACCGGCAGTACGGGGCTTATGAAAGCCATGAGTCCGGGCACCGTCGACTACCTTTTCCGGCAGCTCGTAGCCGGCAGGCCGGCCGAGGACGTCCAATGGGCCAACGAGGGCATCAGCCTCACGGCACAGCCGGAGGGTGCTGAGCTCGCGCGCCGGCTGGCCGAGACGGACCTTGACGCCCTCACTCCGCTGGAGCTCTTCAATTACGTCAGGGCCGCCCAGCGGCTGGCCGACTGGGCCGAAAACCTTCGGCAGGCAGCCGTTGGAAGATACTGCCACGCGCCGGAGCAACGGCCGGCCTGAGCCTCCCACGCCCGTCCGCAGAGCGGCTTCCCGGGGCAGGCGGCCACCCGCCAGCACCGCAAAGCGGCTTCGGAAGCCCCATCATGACTTATGAAGCCGGTTGTTTGACGTTCATCACGCCCGTGGCATTGTCCTAACCAGCATGGGACAGGGTAACGTTTTTTCCATGTCTGACTTTTCCGCGCACACCCCTGCCCTTGGTTCACTCCTGACTGCCATGGTTACTCCGTTCACCAAGGACGGCGCAGTGGACTACGAGCAGGCAAAGGCGCTCGCCACCAAGCTTGTGGATGACGGCTGCGACGGCCTGGTGGTCACCGGAACCACCGGCGAAACCTCCACCCTCACGGATGCGGAAAACCTCGGCATGTTCCGTGCCGTCAAGGAAGCTGTGGGGGACCGGGCCGCCATCATCGCCGGTACCGGCACCAACGACACGGCACACTCGGTCCACCTCTCCCAGGAAGCCGCAGCCCTCGGCGTCGACGGCCTGCTCCTGGTGACCCCTTACTACAACAAGCCCAGCCAGGCCGGCATCAGGGCGCACTTCGAGGCCGTCGCCAACGCCGTCGACGTTCCCGTGATGCTCTACGACATTCCCGGCCGCTCCTCCATCGCCATCGAACCGGACACCATGATCCGCCTGGCGCAGCACCACAACATCGTCGCCGTCAAGGACGCCAAGGCCGACTTCGTCGCCGCCGCACGCGTGATGGCCGAAACCGACCTCGCGTTCTACTCGGGCGACGACGGACTGACGCTGCCCTGGATGGCCCTCGGCGCGGTCGGCCTCGTCGGTGTCACCACGCACGTGGCCACCCGCCGGTTCCGCGAACTCATCAACGCCGTCAACGCCAACGACCTCGGCACCGCCCGGAAGATCAACGCCGAACTGCTGCCCGTGGTCCGCGCCACCATGACCCGGGTCCAGGGCGCCGTCGCAGCCAAACAGATTCTTAAATGGCAGGGAGTCCTGCCCAACTCGATTGTCCGTTTGCCCCTCGTGGAGCCGGACGAAGCCGAGATCGAAACCATCCGCGGGGATTTGGCGGAAGCGGGGCTGGTCTTCTCCTGAAAACGCTGACCCGCACCTTCCGCCTGGAAAGAAGTGCACTATGACCCAAGTCGCCCTCACCGGCCTCGTTACTCCTCCCCGCCTGCCCCAGGGCACGCTGCGGATCGTCCCCCTGGGCGGACTCGGGGAGATCGGCCGGAACATGGCCGTGTTCGAAATCGACGGCAAGCTGCTGATCGTGGACTGCGGTGTCCTCTTCCCTGAGGAAACCCAGCCCGGCGTGGACCTGATCCTGCCCGATTTCTCCTACATCGAGGACCGCCTCGACGACATCGTCGCCGTGGTCCTCACGCACGGCCACGAAGACCACATCGGCGCCGTTCCGTACCTGCTCCGGCTGCGCGCCGACATCCCGCTGGTGGGCTCGCAGCTCACGCTTGCCCTCATCGAGGCCAAGCTGCAGGAACACCGCATCCGGCCCTACACCCTGACCGTCGAGGAAGGGCAAGTGGAGAAGTTCGGTCCTTTCGAATGCGAATTCGTTGCCGTCAACCACTCAATCCCGGACGCCTTGGCCGTCTTCATCCGCACCGCAGGCGGCACGGTCCTGCACACGGGCGACTTCAAGATGGACCAGCTGCCCCTGGACGGCCGCATCACCGACCTCCGGCACTTTGCCAAGCTCGGCGAAGAGGGCGTTGACCTGTTTATGTCGGACTCCACCAACGCCGACGTCCCCGGCTTCACCACCGCGGAAAAGGAAATCGGCCCCACGCTGGAACGGCTGTTCGGCCAGGCCAGCAAGCGGATCATCGTCGCCTCGTTCTCCTCGCACGTGCACCGCGTCCAGCAGGTCCTTGACGCCGCGGCCAAGCACAACCGGAAGGTGGCCTTTGTGGGCCGCTCCATGGTGCGCAACATGGCCATCGCGGAGAAGCTTGGCTACCTTGACGTCCCTTCAGGCCTGATTGTGGACATCAAGAACATCGATAACCTGCCGGACAACCGCGTGGTCCTGATGTCCACCGGCTCGCAGGGCGAGCCCATGGCGGCGCTGTCCCGCATGGCCAACGGTGACCACAGGGTGGTGGTGGGTGACGGCGACACCGTCATCCTGGCCTCCAGCCTCATCCCCGGCAACGAAAACGCCGTCTTCCGGATCATCAACGGCCTGCTGAAGCTCGGCGCCGACGTGATCCACAAGGGCAATGCGAAGGTCCACGTCTCCGGCCACGCCGCCGCGGGCGAACTGCTGTACTGCTACAACATCCTCGAGCCGCTGAACGCCATGCCGGTCCACGGCGAAACCCGCCATCTGATGGCCAATGGCAAGATCGCCATCGAATCCGGCGTTCCCGAGGCCAGCGTGATCCTCGCCGACAACGGCACCGTCATCGACCTCAAGGACCACCGCGCAGACGTGGTGGGCCAGGTCGAGGTCGGTTTTGTCTACGTCGACGGTTCCAGCGTGGGTGAAGTCACGGAAGCGGACCTCAAGGATCGCCAGACCTTGGGCGACGAAGGATTCATTTCCATCATCACCGTGATCAACCGGACCACCGGCAAGGTGGTCTCCGGCCCCGAAATCCACGCCCGCGGCGTGGCCGAAGATGATTCCGTCTTCGATGAGATCATTCCCAAGATCAACGCCGCCCTGGAAGAGGCAGTGCTGAACCGCACCGACCACACCAGCCACCAGCTGCAGCAGGTGGTCCGCCGGGTGGTGGGCACGTGGGTCAACCGCAAGCTCCGCCGCAAGCCGATGATCATCCCCGTGGTGCTCGAAGCGTAGGGCGCCTTACCCCCGCCAGGAAGGCCCGGTTCTTCGGAACCGGGCCTTCCTGCGTGGAACCGCACCCTGAAGGGCCCGAAATCCGCGGAATACCGGCCCGGTTCGGGTACCGTGGCTACCATGGCCACACGTACTACTTCCGCGCCCAACGGGACCGGCAAGGGCAGCTCCGGCAACAAATCCGGCGGCTCCACGGGCCGCGGTTCCGGCGCGGCTGCCGCCCGGACCGGCCGGGCTGCCGGCTCCGCTGGTTCCCAGCGCACCCGCCAGCTGCCCGTCGTCGAGCACCACCAGCCCTGGCTGCTGCGGGTGGTGGGTGGTGCCTGGCTGGGCATCGGGCACCTGGTGGGCGGCGGGGTACGCCGGATCGGCCACGACGTCAGCGACCTCCCCGCGGAGGAACGCCGCGACGGCGCAGCCCTGTTCAACCTGGCCCTTGGCGTCTTCATCGCCACCTTCGCCTGGTGGGGCCTCACCGGCTGGTTCCCCGACGCCGTCTACGCCGTTGTCAACGGCACCTTCGGCTGGATGTCACTGCTGCTGCCGCTGATGCTCTTTGTGTGCGCGTTCCGGCTGTTCCGTAGTCCGTCCGACGGGCGCGGCAACAACCGGGTGGGCATCGGCTTCCTGATCATGACCTTCGCCGGCAGCGGCCTGGCCCACGTCATCGGCGGCCAGCCCACCGTGGCGCAGGGCTTCGACGGACTCCGGCAGGCCGGCGGCATGCTCGGCTTCCTGGCCGCGACCCCCCTGGCTGCCATCCACCCCGCCGTGCCCCTGGTGGCCTATGGCGTGGTGGCCTTCGTGTCGCTGCTCATCATCACCGCCACCCCCTTCGGCGCGATCCCGCGGCGGCTCCGCGGCGGCTACGAGCACCTGATGGGCATCGACCTGATGGAACAGGACGGGGACAGCGACACCCACGACCGCAGCTACCTGGAGCGCCCGGCACCGGCGGCACCCAAAAAGAAGAAGCGCCGCCTCTTCGGCAGGGACGACGACGGCGATACAGGTTTGGAGGGCTACGTCGGGGACGAGGCCTTCGAGCATGCAGTGATCGATGACGACGCTGAAGCACCGAAGAAGGGCCGCCCGGCCCCGGGCGTCCGCCGTCCCACCCAGGCGGAAATCGCCGTCGAGAAGATCAAGGCGGCCCAGGGCCTGGGCAGCGCCGCCGCGCCGGCCGGGAACGCCACGGAGTCCATCCCGCTGATCACGCCCGGCATGGCCGCAGCCGGCCTGGCAGCCTCCGCGGCGCCCGCCGCAGCCCCGCACGTTCCGGCCAAGCCGGTCACGCCCGCGCCGCCGCCCACCCCCATCCCGCAGCGCACCGAGCAGCTGTCCCTGGCCGGCGACGTTACCTACACCCTGCCGTCGTCGGACGTCCTGACCCCCGGGTCCATCCCCAAGGAACGCACCGAAGCCAACGACGCCATTGTTGCCTCCCTCACGGAAACCCTGACCCAGTTTAATGTCGAGGCCCAGGTCACCGGGTTCAGCCGCGGCCCAACCGTGACCCGGTACGAGATTGAACTTTCGCCGGGCACCAAGGTGGAGCGGGTTACGGCCCTGTCTAAAAACATCTCCTACGCCGTTGCCTCCAGCGATGTGCGCATCCTGAGCCCCATCCCGGGAAAGTCCGCCATCGGGATCGAAATCCCCAACACGGACCGCGAGACGGTCTCGCTCGGTGACGTGCTCCGCAGCCAGAACGCCCGCCGCACCGACCACCCCATGGTGATGGGTGTGGGCAAGGACGTTGAGGGCGGCTACGTGGTGGCCAACCTCGCCAAAATGCCCCACCTGCTGGTGGCCGGTGCCACCGGTGCCGGTAAGTCCTCATTTGTGAACTCGATGATCACCTCAATCCTCATGCGGGCCACCCCGGACGAGGTGCGGATGGTTATGGTGGACCCCAAGCGTGTGGAGCTCACCGCCTATGAAGGTGTCCCGCACCTGATCACCCCCATCATCACCAACCCCAAAAAGGCCGCCGAGGCGCTGCAGTGGGTGGTCCGGGAAATGGATGCCCGCTACGATGACTTGGCCAACTACGGTTTCAAGCACATCGACGACTTCAACAAGGCCGTCCGCGCCGGCAAAGTCCAGCCGCCCGTCGATTCCAAGCGGGTCATCCGGCCGTACCCGTACCTGCTGGTGATCGTGGATGAGCTCGCCGACCTCATGATGGTGGCCCCGCGCGATGTTGAGGATTCCATTGTCCGCATCACCCAGTTGGCCCGCGCCGCTGGCATCCACCTGGTGCTCGCCACCCAGCGGCCGTCCGTGGATGTTGTCACCGGCCTGATCAAGGCCAACGTGCCCTCCCGCATGGCCTTCGCCACGTCCTCCGTGACGGACTCCCGCGTGGTCCTTGACCAGCCCGGCGCCGAGAAGCTGATTGGCCAGGGTGACGCGCTGTTCCTGCCCATGGGCGCCTCCAAGGCCATGCGTGTCCAGGGCGCCTGGGTCACCGAATCGGAAATCCACAAGGTGGTGGAACACGTCAAGGGCCAGCTGAAGGCCGTCTACCGCGACGATGTGGCCCCCGAGGCGCAGAAGAAGCAGATCGACGACGACATCGGGGACGACCTCGAGGTCCTGCTGCAGGCCACCGAACTGGTGGTCACCACCCAGTTCGGCTCCACCTCCATGCTCCAGCGGAAACTGCGTGTGGGCTTCGCGAAGGCGGGCCGGCTGATGGACCTGCTGGAGTCCAGGGGAGTGGTGGGTCCCTCCGAGGGCTCCAAGGCCCGCGACGTCCTGGTCAAGCCTGACGATCTCGCCCCCGTCCTCGCTGCCATGAAGGGCCAGGAAGCACCGGCCACACCCGACGCCCAGACTGCGGCGCTGAGCGATAACGCCAACGCCAACGTCGCCCAGGGCGGCTACGCCGAGGACCTGGTGGCCGCGGATCTGGACCAGCGCAAGCAGAACGTGGAATATTACGACGGCTCGGATTCGGCCCCGGGAGGCTACGGAGATGACGACGAAGGCTCCGAGGACGCCTGGTCGCTGACCGGACGCTAGGCGCTGGCAGGTAGCCTAGGAGGGTGACTAGCACCGATGCAACCGCCGCCGGCTCCAGCCGTGCCGGGGTCTGGAACCTGCCCAACATCCTGACCATGATCCGCATCGCCCTGGTGCCCTTCTTTGTCTGGTTCCTGCTTGCCGACGCGCCTGGCCTGGAAAGCACCTCCGGGCCGTGGCGCTGGGCGGCAGTGGCCGTGTTCGCCGTCGCGATCTACACGGACAAGCTCGACGGCGACATCGCCAGGAGCCGGAACCTCATCACCGACTTCGGCAAAATCGCCGACCCAATCGCCGACAAGATGCTTATTGGGTCCGCGCTGGTGATGCTTTCCGTCCTTGGTGAGCTGCCCTGGTGGGTCACCGTGGTGATCCTGGTCCGTGAATGGGGGATCACGGCGCTGCGCTTTGTGGTGATCCGCTACGGCGTGATCCCAGCCTCCCGCGGCGGGAAGCTGAAAACGGTGGTCCAGACGCTGGCCATCTTCCTGTACCTGCTGCCGCTCGCCGCCATTGCCGGCTGGCTGACCTGGGTGGCGCTGGCCGTGATGCTGGCGGCCGTGGCCATCACGGTCTGGACCGGCGTCGAATACGTCGTTGAAGCACTGCGCCTCCGGACCAAAGGCAAACTGCAGGCCAAAACCGGCAACGGTCCGGCAGCACCATGAGCAGCCTGCACCTGCTGGCCGGGCAGGCGGTTGCGGCGGCGCTCGACGCCGGAACCACCGTGGCAACGGCCGAATCCCTGACCGCGGGGATGGTCTCCGCCATCCTGGCCGACACCCCCGGCGCATCAGGCATGCTGCAAGGCGGGGTGGTGGCGTACCGGAACTCGGTGAAGGAAGAGGTCCTGCACGTCTCCGGCAGCCTCCTGGCCAGCGCCGGATCCGTGGACGCGGACGTCGCCGCCGCCATGGCGGCAGGTGCCCGGACCGTCCTCGGCGCCGGCATCGGCGTGTCCACCACCGGCGTGGCAGGCCCGGAACCGCACGACGGCAAACCCGTGGGAACCGTTTACATCGGTGTCGCCACCGCGGCCGGCGCTGAAGCGTTTGGTTATTCGTTCGCCGGGAGCCGGGCGGAAATCCGCGGCCAGGCGTGCGCTGCCGCCCTCGAACGGTTGCTGGCTGTGCTGGCCGCCCAGGCGTAACACCATTCCCGGCAACCCCTTTGAGTGCTGCCTGTGGGATGCGCCACATAGTTACCGGACGTAAAGTAGCCGGGAACAAATGCCACCGGCGATTAGTTATTACATTGTGTCGCTTCCGAAGAGCGGAGGCGCCTAGGATGAAATCACCACGTTGGCCCGCATCTCCGCGGACCTGACATAAGAGGGAGCAAGGCGATACAGATGGTAAAGCAGCCCGTATCCGTAAACGGCGTTGTCCGCTGGAAGGATGTGGGCCTCGCCGATCAGGCTAAGAGCGAACAGAAGGAGCGCAAGATGGTTGTACTTCGTCACGAAATCGGTGATGTCCTGCGCGATGTCCGCCAGCGCCAGGGGCGCACGCTCCGTGAAGTTTCGCACAGCGCCCGCGTTTCCCTGGGTTACCTCAGCGAAGTGGAGCGCGGCCAGAAGGAAGCTTCCTCCGAGCTCCTCTCCTCGATCTGCTCGGCCCTGGACGTTCCGCTGTCCACCATGCTCCGCGAGGTCAGCGACCGGGTGGCAGTCGCCGAAGGCGTCGCCGTGCCGGACACCGTGCCGCAGGAATTCTCCCAGCGCTACGGCCGCGACCTGGAGCGCGACCTCAGCTCGGAGCTGAACGACGAACTCTCCACCGGACTCCTGTCCGGCGCCCGCTAAGGGCATTCCAGCCGCTTTTCAGCAAACGCAGCGAAGCCCCCGACCGTCCGGTCGGGGGCTTCGCTGCGTTTTCTGGCCGGTGGCCCAAGCGGGCCCGATCCAGCAGGGCTAGGCGTCCTTGCTGCCCGGTTCCGCAGGTTCGTCCTTCGGGAAACCGTCGCGCTCATACGTTGCGTTCAACTTGGCCATGTAGCGGGCCAGTTCTTCCAGGTCGGCCACCGGCCATTCGCCCAGGCGTTCCTGGAATACCTGCCGGCGGGCGTCCTGGACCTGGTGCATCTTCTCCTCGCCCTTTGGCGTCAGCTGGATGGACTGGGCGCGCCCGTCCAATGGATCCGCTTCCTTGGACACCAGGCCGATGCTCTCCAGGAACGCAATCTGCCGGCTGACGGACGGCTTGCCCACGCCGATGTTCATGGCCAGCTCCGTCAGCCGGATGGGACCTTCGCGCCGGATGATGGTCAGCAGGCCGTAGGCGGCAGGCTCCATATCCGGGTGGACCTGGCGGGACAACTGGTTTGAAATGGCCCGGGCGCGCCGCCAGAACACGCTGATCTGGTGCTCAACGTTCCTTAGGGCGGCGTCAACCACATCAATGTCTGCGGGGCGGTCAACTGATTGGCCGCCGGGAGAGTTGCTCATGGCAACAATTCTAGGGTCCGCGGCCGTGAGAGGATTTACCGATGCGGATCAGCGACTACTGGCGACTCATGGACGACGAGTTCGGCGCGGGCTATTCCCGCGTGCTGGGCAACACCCTGGTCCTGGCCGGGGTGGGTGGCCGCACGGCCCAGCAGGCGCTGGCCGCCGGGGTGGAACCAAGGAAGGTCTGGCTGGCCATGTGCGACGTGCAGGACGTCCCTGCAGACCGGCGCCTGGGCCGCGACATCAAACCCGCCGCCGACTGATCCCGGCTGCGTTTCCGGCCGGCCCAAGCGCCCTCCGCGCCTGCCGGGGCAAGCGAAAAATCCGGAATTCCTGCTGACACGCCGGGCGCGGGTTCGAATACCTGTTCGGATAAAGTTATGCTTTTACCAGCGGGTTATCCACATAGCCGATGCCATCCGGCGGAAATGTCAGTGGGTCCCCCTAGCGTCAGAGATGACCAATAAACGGCCCTCAAGGCCACCATCGAGAAAGCATTAGAGGTGTCAACCATGGCGGCAGCCCCGGATCGTGCAAAAGCGCTGGAAGCAGCTTTGGCCCAGATTGACAAGCAGTTCGGCAAGGGTTCGGTCATGCGCCTGGGCGATGAGGTCCGTGCCCCCATCGAGGTCATCCCCACCGGCTCCATCGCACTGGATGTCGCGCTTGGAATTGGCGGTCTGCCCCGCGGCCGTGTTGTGGAGATCTACGGCCCGGAATCCTCGGGTAAAACCACCGTTGCGCTGCACGCGGTGGCCAACGCACAGCGCCAGGGCGGCATCGCAGCGTTTATCGACGCCGAGCACGCCCTTGACCCCGAATACGCCGCCAAGCTCGGCGTGGACACGGACGCCCTCCTGGTCTCCCAGCCGGACACCGGTGAGCAGGCCCTCGAAATCATGGACATGCTGATCGGCTCAGGCTCCCTGGACGTGATCGTCATCGACTCCGTAGCCGCCCTGGTGCCCCGTGCCGAAATCGAAGGCGACATGGGCGACAGCCACGTGGGCCTGCAGGCCCGTCTGATGAGCCAGGCGCTGCGTAAGATCACCGGCCGCCTGAGCCAGACCAAAACCACCGCCATCTTCATTAACCAGCTGCGTGAGAAGATCGGCGTGTTCTTCGGCTCGCCCGAGACCACCACCGGTGGTAAGGCGCTGAAGTTCTACGCTTCCATCCGCATTGACGTACGCCGGATCCAGACCCTGAAGGAAGGTGCCGACTCCGTCGGCAACCGGACCAAGGCCAAAATTGTGAAAAACAAGATGGCCCCGCCCTTCAAGATCGCCGAATTCGACATCATCTACGGCCAGGGCATCTCCCGCGAGGGTGGCATCATCGACATGGGTGTGGAGCACGGCCTCATCAAGAAGTCCGGTTCCTGGTTCACCTACGACGGCGACCAGCTGGGCCAGGGCATGGAGAACTCCCGCCGGTTCCTGCGCGACAACCCGGAGCTTGCAGCAGAGCTCGAACGGCTCATCAAGGAGAAGCTCGGTGTGGGTGTGAAGCCGGCTGAGGCCGAGTCCGCCGATTCGCCGAAGCTGAAGGCCGTCGACGGGTTTTAGCAGTTGACCGGATTCGGAGAACCGCGCAGCAGGCGGGCCCGCCGCTCCACCCCTGAGGTGGAAGAAGGCGGACCCGCCGGCTTCCCGGTGGATGCGGAGGCGGACCCGGAGGCGGTGGCCAAGGCCATCGTCTACCGGCAGCTGTCGGCGGCACCCAAAAGCAGGCTCCAGCTGGCCCGCAAGCTGGCCGAACGGGACGTTCCGGAAGATGTCGCAGAAAACGTCCTGGACAAGTTCGAGGACGTTCGGCTTATTAACGATGCCGAGTTCGCGGACATGTGGGTCCGCAGCCGCGCGCAGTCACGGAAACTCGCCAAGGGCGCGCTCCGGCGGGAACTGGCAGAGAAAGGCATCGAGCCGGACACCGCGGAAGCCGCCCTGGAACAGCTGTCCGACGCCGACGAGGAACTGGCAGCCCGGAGCCTGGTGGAGCGCAAGCTCCGGCCCGGCCTGGACCTTGACGACCGCGCTGGGCGCGACAAAACAACCCGCCGGCTGGCGTCCATGCTCGCCCGCAAGGGGTATCAGCCCGCCCAGGCCTTCCGGATTGTGGCTGACGTCATCGATGCGCACGCGGCAGACACCGGCCAGCCGGTAAGCGGCTACCCTTAACAGGTGAGTTTGACCATTCCTTCCCCCCTTCCCGGCAACGGTTCCGTTGCAGCGCCCGCAACCGAAGCGGAGCCGGCTCCGCCGCTGCACTCCGGCCCTGCCGGCGCCCGCACCTACCAGGTGCGGACCTTCGGCTGCCAGATGAACGTGCACGACTCCGAGCGGATGGCCGGGATGCTGGAGGACGCCGGCTACGTACCGGCCGAAGGCGCCCAGGCAGACGTTATGGTCTTTAACACCTGCGCGGTCCGGGAAAACGCCGACAACAAGCTCTACGGCAACCTGGGCATGCTGGCTCCCATCAAGGCCGCCAACCCGGGCATGCAGATCGCCGTCGGAGGCTGCCTGGCCCAGAAGGACCGGGACACCATCCTGAAGAAGGCGCCGTGGGTGGACGCTGTCTTTGGTACCCACAATGTGGGTGCGCTGCCGGCACTGCTGGACCGGGCCCGGCACAACAACGAAGCGCAGCTGGAAATCCTTGAATCACTGGACGTCTTCCCGTCCACGCTGCCCACCAAACGCGACTCGGTCTACTCGGGCTGGGTATCCATCTCCGTGGGCTGCAACAACACCTGCACGTTCTGCATCGTGCCCGCCCTCCGGGGCAAGGAAAAGGACCGCCGCCCGGGCGACATCCTCGCCGAAATCCAGGCCCTGGTGGCTGACGGCGCCATCGAGGTCACCTTGCTTGGCCAGAACGTCAACTCCTATGGCGTGGAATTCGGCGACCGGCAGGCCTTCTCCAAGCTGCTGCGCGCCTGCGGCGACATTGAGGGGCTCGAACGCGTCCGGTTCACCAGCCCCCACCCGGCCGCTTTCACTGACGACGTCATCGATGCCATGGCCGAAACCCCCAACGTGATGCCGCAACTCCACATGCCGCTGCAGTCCGGTTCGGACGCCGTCCTGCGGGCCATGAAGCGCTCCTACCGGTCCGCCAGGTTCCTCGGCATCCTGGACAAGGTCCGGACCCGGATCCCGCATGCCGCCATCTCCACGGACATCATTGTGGGCTTCCCCGGCGAGACCGAGGAGGACTTCCAGGCCACCCTTGACGTGGTGCAGCAGTCCCGGTTCGCCACCGCCTTCACCTTCCAGTACTCCAAGCGGCCGGGCACTCCCGCCGCCGACCTGCCTGAGCAGCTGCCCAAGGCCGTCGTGCAGGAACGCTTCGAACGGCTCACCGCACTTCAGGACAGGATCGCCGCAGAAGAGAACCGCAGCCAGCTGGGCTGCCGGGTGGAAGTGCTGGTCACCGCACAGTCAGGACGCAAGTCCGAAGAGACGCACCGGCTCTCCGGCCGTGCCCAGGACCAGAGGCTGGTGCACTTCTCGGTTCCGGCAGGGGCCCCGGCCCCGCGTCCGGGTGACCTGGTCACCGTCACCATCACCGAGGCAGCAGCCTTCCACCTCGTCGCCGATCCTGCTCCGGAGGACTACAGCCTCAGGCGCTCACGCGCCGGGGACGCCTGGGACCGGTCCCTGGCGGACTCCTGCGGCGCTCCCGCACCAGGGGCTGCAAAGGGTGGTTCCGGCGTGTCCCTTGGCATGCCTGCCCTGCCGCTGCGCACCCGCTGACCGGTGGCAGCCCCGGCCGTCATCGCCGTCGTCGGACCCACCGGCTCCGGTAAGTCAGACCTCGCTGTTGACCTCGCCCTCGCACTGGATGGCGAGGTCATCAACGCTGATGCCATGCAGTTTTACCGGGGCATGGACATCGGCACCGCAAAAATCACCATCGCCGAACGCCGGGGTGTGCCGCACCACCTGCTGGACATCATGGACGTCACCCAGGAAGCGAGCGTTGCGGACTTCCAGGAGCAGGCCCGGGCAACTGTGGCAGCCATCCATGCCCGCGGCAAACGGGCCATCCTGGCCGGCGGCTCGGGACTGTACGTCCGGGCGGCCCTCGACGTCCTGGAGTTCCCCGGCACCAGCCCCGAACTTCGCGGGCAGCTGGAAGCGGACCTTGCAGCCCAGGGAACGGCGTCGCTGCGCGAACGCCTTCGCGCCGTGGACCCGGTGTCGGCGGAGCGGCTCACGGATGACCGCCGCATCATCCGTGCACTGGAAGTCCAGCAGCTCACAGGCCGCCCGTTCAGCGCCTTTATGCCCCGCCGGGAGTACTTCCAGCCGGCCGTGCAGATCGGCCTGGCAGTGGACCGGGAGGTGCTCCGCGTCCGGCTCGCTGACCGGGTGCACGGCATGGTTGCCAACGGCCTGACCGCCGAGGTCCGGCGGCTCGATGCTGAGGGCCTGCGGCGCGGCAGGACAGCTGCCAGGGCCCTCGGGTACTCCCAGTTCCTCAACGTCCTGGAAGGAGTGGCAACAGAGGCCCAGGCGGCAGAGGAAACCATCGTGGCCACCCGCCAGTTCGCCCGCCGCCAGCTCACCTGGTTCCGTGCCGACCCGCGCGTGGACTGGCTGGACTGGAAGGACCCGGAGCTCGCGGCGAAGGCAGTTGCGCTCAGCCGGCATGCCTGATTCGGGTGCCGGCACCGTGGCCGGTAACCTAGGACCCATGGACGCAGCCACCGCACACACCGCCACCCCGGCCCTGCCCGACCTTGCCGGCCTCCGGTTCGCCAAAGGACACGGCACCGGCAACGACTTCGTCCTGGTGGCCGATCCTGAGGGAACCTCCGTTATCGGCGCAGACCACGTTGCTGCGCTGTGCGACAGGCACCGCGGCATCGGTGCGGACGGCCTCATCCGCGCTGTCCCTTCCCGATTCCTGCCCGAAGGCCGCGACCTGCTGGCCTCCAGCCCCGACGCCGAATGGTTCATGGACTACCGGAACGGGGACGGCTCACTGTCCGAAATGTGCGGCAACGGCGTGCGTGTCTTTGTCCACTTCCTGCGCGCCGAAGGCCTGATCGACCTGCCCGACGGCGGCGCCCTCACCATCGGCACGCGCGGCGGCGTCAAGACCGTGGTCCGGACGGGCGACGGCTACGCGGTGGACATGGGCCCCTGGGAGTTCATCTTCCCCGGCGATGCCACCGCCAAGGCCATGGACTCGCTGGTCACCGCCGACGGCCTCGAAGTGCCGCGGCCTGCCCTGTCCATCAGCATGGGCAACCCGCACACCGTAGTTGCCCTGGCCGAACTTTCCGAACTCAGCGCCACCCGGCTGTACACAGCGCCCACCGTGGAGCCCGTGCCGCCCCACGGCACCAACGTCGAATTTGTGGTCCCCGCCGACCCGCTGGTGCACAACGGCGTCGGGGCGGTCACCATGCGGGTGCACGAGCGCGGCGTGGGGGAGACCCAGTCCTGCGGCACCGGGGCCTGCGCTGCGGCTGTGGCCATCCGTCACTGGGCTGGGGCCGAAGCCCCGGACACGTGGCAGGTCAACGTCCCCGGCGGTGCGGTGGGCGTGAAGTTCTTCGCCGGGCCCGGCGGCCACGAACACGTGGAGCTCAGCGGCCCCGCCGTTATTGTGGCGACAGGGACGCTTTCCTGACCTTCAGGATCCGGAACGTCTTGGCCGTGGATTCGCGGGTCACGCTGAACGTGGCGTCCAGCTCCGAGGCAAGCCACCGCTGAAGTGAATCCGAGCCGAGGTTCTTCTGGACCACCAACCAGGCGGTGCCGCCCGGGGCCAGCCGGGGCAGCCAGAGCCGAAGCAGGGAATGCAGCTCGTCCTTGCCGATCCGGATGGGCGGATTGGACCAGATGGTGTCGAAGCGCACCCCCGGATCCACCGCATCCGGAAGGGCTGCTGCCACATTGGCCAGCCCCAGGGCCGCCGCGTTTTCGTTGGTCAGCGTGATGCACCGTTCATTGACGTCCACGGCGTGGACTGTGGCTTCGGGTGCCAGCAGCGCCATGGTCAGGGCGATCGGGCCCCACCCGCAGCCAATGTCCAGCAGGTTTCCCTGCGGGGAGGGCGCCGGGACTTCGGCCAGGAGGACAGCGGTTCCCTTATCGATGCCGTCAGGGCTGAAGATGCCTGCGGAGGTGTGGAGGTGCCGGGTTTCGCCGGCGAGATCCACGGTGAGCGGCTTGCGGGTAAAAGGGCCGGCGGGTGATGCGCTGAAATAATGTGCTGACTCCATAACGAGCCAGAATAGTTCCCCTTGGAGCGTAATGGGAAACCGCGTACTTTGGCGCTCTGCTAGTGTTGGGAGCATGTTCCTGATCTTCGAGTAGCACGCGCCGGGCCCCGCCCGCCCCGTGCCCCGTCCCACAGCGACGCAGGTTAGCCAACCTTCCGCTTGTGCACCGGACCAGCCGCGATCCGCGCTGTTCCGGCCGCCGGACAATCCTCGAAGCATCAGCCTGGCTGGCGCTCCTGCCTTTTCCGGCCCTATTTCTTCCCTGCACCGGGAGCGAAAGCATGATGTCCCGTGCAGGCACGCCAACCGCAGCCCAGGGGGCTGCGCGAAAAACAGGAGGCATGGATGACTGCAGGCCGTCACCCCAGCTCAGAGACTTCACCACAGCACAGCGATCGGCACTATTCTGGAAATGCCGAATCTTCAAAGGAGACCATGACCGACCAGCCCAACCCCGGATCCGATCCCGCCGCCTCGGACCTCAGCCCCGCCGACATCCAGGCTGTGATCGACCGGATCCTCTCCAAGGACGTGCCGGCCGGCAGCAACGGGAAGTCGGACGACGGCGGGAAGGCAGTCTTTGGCAAAGCCCAGGCGATCTCCCACCAGGAGCAGGAGCATTCCAGCTACGACGGCGACCAGCAGGACCTTGAGGAACGCCGGGCGCTGCGCCGCACCGCAGGGCTGTCCACGGAACTCGAGGACGTCACCGAAGTCGAGTACCGCCAGCTTCGGCTTGAGCGGGTGGTCCTTGCCGGGCTGTGGTCCGAAGGGACCCTCGCCGATGCCGAGAACTCGCTGCGCGAGCTGGCGGCCCTTGCCGAAACGGCCGGCTCCGAGGTCCTCGACGGCCTGGTCCAGCGCCGCGCCAAACCGGACCCCGGAACGTTCCTGGGCTCGGGCAAGGCCCTGGAGCTCAAGGACATTGTGATGTCCACGGGCGCGGACACTGTGGTGGTGGACGCGGAGCTGGCACCATCCCAGCGCCGTGGCCTGGAGGACATCGTCAAGGTCAAGGTGATCGACCGTACCGGCCTGATCCTGGACATCTTCGCCCAGCACGCCAAGAGCCGCGAAGGCAAGGCCCAGGTTGAACTGGCCCAGCTCGAATACCTGCTCCCGCGCCTGCGCGGCTGGGGCGATTCGATGTCCCGCCAGGCAGGCGGCCAGGTGGGTGGAGCCGCCGCAGGTATGGGTTCACGTGGTCCCGGTGAGACAAAGATCGAGCTGGACCGCCGGCGCATCCGGACCCGGATGGCAAAGCTGCGGCGCGAAATAGCCGCGATGAAGCCCGCCCGGGAAACCAAGCGGGCCAACCGCCGTCGTAACGAAGTACCATCCGTTGCCATTGCCGGCTATACCAACGCCGGGAAATCCTCGCTGCTCAACCGCCTGACGGATGCCGGTGTCCTGGTGGAGAACGCCTTGTTCGCCACGCTGGACCCCACCATCCGCAAGGCGGAGACCGCGGACGGCCTGGGTTACACCCTTGCCGACACCGTGGGCTTTGTCCGGTCACTGCCCACCCAGCTGGTGGAGGCCTTCCGGTCCACCCTGGAGGAGGTAGCGGACTCGGACCTGATCCTGCATGTGGTGGACGTCTCGCACCCCGATCCCGAGGGGCAGATCGCTGCCGTCCGCAAGGTCTTCACCGAGGTGGACGCGCGCAAGGTCCCCGAGATCATCGTGCTGAACAAGGCCGACGCCGCGGATCCCTTTGTGGTGGAGCGGCTCAAGCAGCGCGAACCCCGCCACGTGGTGGTTTCGGCGCGCACCGGTGAAGGCATCGACGCGCTGCTGCAGGCCATCAGCGACGGTATCCCGCGGCCCGGCGTCAAGCTGGAGCTGCTGATCCCGTACGACCGCGGGGACCTGATCAGCAAACTGCACGAATCGGATGCCGAGATCATCAGCGTTGACCACGTTGAGAACGGTACCCGGGCCGTGGTGATGGTCCGGGAAGGCCTTGCGGCCGAGCTCGAACCATTCGCCAGCAATGACTGATACCGGGCGGAGCGCCGCGGGCACACCCGGCGAGGAGTTCGCCATTGAACTCCTCGACCGGGCGGTGTCCGGCATGGGCGGGCAGAGCCGCAGCGGCCAGCACGAGATGACCCGCCAGGTGGCCCGCGCCCTCGAAACCGGCAACCACCTGCTGGTCCAGGCCGGCACGGGCACGGGCAAATCGCTGGCCTACCTGATCCCGCTGATCGCCCATGCCATCGAAAGCAACAAACCGGCGCTGGTGTCCACAGCGACGCTGGCACTGCAGACCCAGATTGTGGGCCGCGACCTGCCCCGCCTGCTCAAAGCGATCACCCCCGCCCTTGAGCGGCCGGTCAAAGTGGCCCTGGTCAAAGGCCGGTCCAACTATGCCTGCCTGCACAAGCTCGAAGGCGGCTTTCCGTCCGAGGAACCCGCCGAGGGCCAGCTGTTCTCCCTGGCGGAAGACACCAGCGTGCCGCACTTTGCCGCGTCGATGGGCGGTCCCTCGTCCCAGCTGGGCCGCGAAGTGGTCCGGCTGCGTGAATGGGCGGAGAAGACCACCACGGGAGACCGCGACGAGCTGCTGCCGGGCGTAACCGACAAGGCGTGGCGGCAGGTGTCCGTGACCTCCATGGAGTGCCTGGGGGCACAGAAGTGCCCCATGGCTGCCGAGTGCTTCAGCGAGCTGGCCCGCCAGGACGCCGCCGAGGCGGACCTGGTGGTGACCAACCACGCCATGCTGGCCGTCAGCGCCTTCGAAGGACTTGCCGTGCTGCCCGAGTATGACGTGGTGGTGGTGGACGAGGCCCACGAACTCCAGGACCGGGTGACGGGCGCGGTCTCCGGCCAGCTGTCCGTTGCCATGATCCACGCCGCCGCCTCCGGAGCCCGGAAGCACACGGCCATCACCGTGGATGCGCTCAACGCCGCCGCCGGGAACCTGGAGTTGGCGCTGGACGGTGCCCCCAACGGCCTGCTGCCCAACGGGCTCAATGACGAACAACTCGACTGTGTGGACCAGCTCCGTGAAGCGTGCCGGGCGGCGCTGTCCGATTCCAAGGCCGACGGAAGCGCTGCGGCCGACGGCGGGCGGCAGCTGGCGCGGTCCCGGCTGATGCTCATCCTGGAACTGTGTGAGCGGCTCCTGACAGCCCGCGACAACCGCGAAGTGGTGTGGTTCTCCCGCGCCAGCACCTTCGATCCCGGCCAGGGCTATTCGCCGCCGGACGAGACCGCCCCGGTCCTGGTGAACATTGCCCCGTTGTCAGTGGCGGGCCGCCTGCGTGAAGGCCTGTTTGCCGGCCACACCGTGGTCCTTACCTCCGCCACCCTTGCCATCGGCTCGGCGTTCGAACCCGCAGCCGGTGGGCTGGGCCTGGTGGGGGAAGGTGCCCCCACCTGGACGGGCATCGACGTCGGCTCGCCCTTCGACTACCCGCGGCAAGGCATCCTGTACGTGGCAGGGCACCTGCCCAAGCCCGGGCGCGGGGTCTCCCCGGAATCGCTGGCTGAACTCGAATCCCTCATTACGGCCTCCGGCGGGGGAGCCTTGTGCCTGTTTTCGTCCCGCCGCGCGGCAGAGGAAGCGGCGGAGGCGCTGCGGCCTAAACTGGAACAGACAGTCCTGTGCCAGGGCGATTCCACCATGACCGCGTTGGTGAAACAGTTTGCTGACGAGCCCGACACCTGCCTTTTCGGCACCATGTCGCTGTGGCAGGGCGTGGACGTGCCCGGCGGTTCATGCCGGCTGGTGGTGATTGACCGGATCCCGTTCCCGCGCCCGGACGATCCGCTGATGACCGCCCGCTCCCGCGCCGTGGCGCAGGCCGGCGGGAACGGCTTTATGTCCGTCTCGGCCACCCACGCGGCCATCCGGCTCGCCCAGGGCGCCGGCCGGCTGATCAGGTCCACCGGGGACAAAGGCGTGGTTGCAGTCCTGGACTCCCGCCTGGCCACCGAACGTTATGCGGGCTTCCTGCGCGGGGCGCTGCCCCCGTTCTGGGCCACAACGGATCCCAAGACTGCTGTGGCCGCCCTGGAGCGGCTGGCCCGGGAAAACGCCTAGCTGCAGACCCTGGCCGGACGCGGAGACGAGTACGGCCGGTGGGCAGGCAGCGACGCTGCCAGCCCACCGGCCGTACCGGCAGTTCGGGGGAACAGGAGTTTGGCGACAGTCAGAGGGACCGCAGCACCGAGACCACTTTGCCCATGATGGTGGCGTGGTCACCAAGAATGGGCTCGTACTGGGTGTTTTGCGGGAGCAGCCAGGTGTGGCCGTCACGCTGGCGGAACGTCTTGACCGTTGCCTCGTCATCGAGGAGGGCGGCGACGATATCGCCGTTCACGGCGTCCGCCTGGCGGCGCACCACCACCCAGTCACCATCGCAAATGGCGGCGTCCACCATGGAATCGCCGGCCACCTTGAGCATAAAAAGTTCGCCCTGGCCCACCAGCTGGCGGGGGAGGGGCATCACGTCCTCCACCACCTGGTCCGCCAGGATGGGGCCGCCGGCGGCAATACGGCCCACCAGTGGCACCATGGCCGTATCCAGCGCGGTGGGCAGGACGGTGACGGTTGCGCCGCCCGCCGAGGCGCCGTTGGCCGGGCGTGACTCCGCTGTGGCTGCGCCGCCGTCCAGCGTGAGGGGCATCAGGACTTCCATGGCGCGGGGCCGCTTGGGATCGCGGCGAAGGTAGCCGAGCTTTTCCAGCTGCGAGAGCTGGTGCGTCACGCTGGAGAGGCTGGCGAGCCCCACGGTGTCGCCGATTTCACGCATGGACGGCGGGTAGCCGTTGTCATTGACGGACCGCTGGATGGTCTCGAGGATTTTCTTCTGCCGGGGGGTCAGGCCCTTGGCGGTCCTCTTCGGTTGCGGGGTTGCCCTGCTTCCGGCGGCTGCTGCTGCCATATTCGCCAATGCCTTTCGGTTGCCACCGGGCTGTCCGTGCCCCCGGGCCGGTTGGTCCCGTCCTCATTGTCAGACCCTGGTGATCAACTTCAGAGGTGGTTGTTCGTTGGTTCAAAACTAGGCCAGCCACAAGGCTTTTTCAAACATTTGTTCTAGCGAGTCTCGACATTGTTCGTTGATAGATGCTAAAACTGAAGAAGCAAAGTTCGAATATGTGTTCTATTCCTTGCTTGCCCCGTTCGAAGAAGATGCCGGATACGCCGGGGCGTGGCTGCTGGGAAGGACAACCGGGCAGCACAGTACGGTCCAGGAGGGCTCAGTTCATGTCAGCTACATCACTCACCCAGGTTTCACTTCCCGTGGTTGCACACCCCGCGGCTTCCATCCGCCAGGTTCCGCGTGCAGGGGTTTCCAGCGCCAAGGCTTCAAAGGCCCTGCCGCCGCTCCGCCTCACCCGGCGCGGCCGGATTGTCCTGGTGGGCATCCCGCTGATGCTGCTGGCAGCGGTCCTGCTCTCCCTGGCCGGCTTCTTCACCTCGCCGGCCAAAGCGTCCGACTCCGTTGCGGATCTCGCCCCCACGCCCTCGGTGTCGGTGACCGTCCAGCCGGGCGACTCACTGTGGGCCATTGCCGGCTATGTGGCTCCGGACCGGGACGCGCGGGACGTCATTGCGGACATCGTGCAGCTCAACAACCTCACCGGCGGAGCAGTCCTCCCCGGCCAGCAGCTCTTCGTCCCCACGTACTAGCTTGTTCGAACGCACGTGCGGGCTGTTCGTCCCCACGTTCGGGCCAGCACCAACGGCTGGAAACAAGGACACCCCACCCGCAGGATGGCAGTCCCGGACCGTCACATTTTCCGGGGCCGGGCAGGGCCACTAAACTGTTCAGGTGAATGACCAGCTAGAGCGTTTGAACCGGCTTCCCCTCCGCAGCAACCTCCGTGGGCTGACCCCTTACGGGGCCCCCCAGCTGGATGTTCCCATCCTGCTCAACGTCAACGAGAACACCCATGGCGTCCCGGCGGACGTCCGTGCCGCCATCAGCGCAGCAGTCACCGAGGCCGCTGCCGGGCTCAACCGCTACCCGGACCGCGAATTCACCGATCTGCGGAAGGCCCTGGCGGAATACCTGGGGCACGGCCTGGACGAGGCCAACCTCTGGGCCGCCAACGGCTCCAACGAGGTCCTCCAGCAGATCCTGCAGGCGTTTGGCGGCCCCGGCCGGACCGCCCTGGGTTTTCCTCCCACGTATTCCATGTACCCGCTCCTGGCCAGCGGCACGGATACCGAATACATCGCAGGGGTACGCGCCGAAGGGTACGGCCTCAGCGCGGAGTCGGCTGCCCGCCAGGTGCGCGAGCTGCAGCCCAACGTCGTTTTCCTCTGCTCACCGAACAATCCCACGGGAACCGGGCTGGGCCTGGACGTGGTTGAGGCTGTCTACGAAGCCGGCAACGACAGCCAGACCATCGTCATCGTCGACGAGGCGTATCACGAGTTTGCCCACGAGGGCACACCCAGCGCCCTCACCCTCCTGCCTAGCCGGGAACGCCTGATCGTCACCCGCACCATGAGCAAGGCCTTCGCCCTGGCCGGCGCCCGGCTCGGCTACATGGCGGCGGCCCCGGAAGTCACCGACGCCCTCCGCCTGGTCAGGCTGCCGTACCACCTGTCAGCCATCACGCAAGCCACTGCCCTTGCCGCACTTGAGCACCGCGAGGCCCTGATGGCGGACGTGCAGGACATCATGGTCCAGCGCGACCGCATCGTGGCCGGGCTGGAGCTGCTGGGCCTCAAGCCCGCGGCGTCCGACTCGAACTACGTGTTCTTCGGCGGCCTCACGGACCCGCACCAGGTCTGGCAGGAACTCCTGGACGCCGGCGTGCTGATCAGGGACGTCGGGATCCCCGGACACCTGCGCGTCACTGCGGGCACGGAGAAGGAAACAACGGCGTTCCTGTCCGCCCTGGAGAGCATCCTTGCCGGGACGCCCGGGCTTCGCGCCTAGACTTGACCAACAGGGCGCACCCCGTCCCACCACCCCCACTTCCCTCAAAGGACCCTTGACCATGAGTTCCACCGGATCGAACGCAGCCGAGTCCCGGACCGCACGCATGGAGCGTGCCACCAGTGAATCGTCAGTGCTCGTGGAGATCAACCTTGACGGCACCGGTGTATCGGACATCGACACCTCGGTGCCGTTCTACGACCACATGCTCACAGCACTGTGCAAGCACTCGCTGATCGACATGACCGTCAAGGCCACCGGTGACACCCACATCGACGTCCACCACACCGTCGAAGACGTCGCCATCACCTTCGGGGAAGTCCTCCGCACCGCCCTGGGCACCAAGACCGGGATCCGGCGCTTCGGCGAAGCCACTGTCCCGCTGGACGAGGCCCTTGCCCACGCCGTTGTTGATGTCTCGGGCCGGCCCTACCTGGTGCACGGCGGCGAGCCCGCAGGCCAGGAGTACCACCTGATCGGCGGGCACTTCACCGGGTCCCTGACCCGCCACGTTTTCGAAGCCATCACCTTGCACGCCGGCATCTGCCTGCACATGAACGTCATGGCCGGCCGCGATCCGCACCACATCGTGGAGGCACAGTTCAAGGCGTTCGCCCGGGCCCTGCGCGCGGCCGTGGAACCCGACCCCCGCGTTGAAGGCATCCCGTCCACCAAGGGCGCCCTGTGACGGGCCGGATCCTCAAGGACGGCGCGATCATCGACCCCTCGGCAGCCCAGCGGCTCGAGTCGCCCCAGGGCAAACCCACCGTCACCGTGCTTGACTACGGTTCCGGGAACGTACGCTCCGCCGTCCGCGCCCTTGAGCGTGCCGGAGCCGAGGTCATCCTGAGCGCCAAGCCCGGGGACGCGCTGAACGCGGACGGCCTGGTGGTGCCCGGCGTCGGCGCCTTTGAAACGGTGATGCGCGAGCTCAAAGCCGTGGACGGGATCCGCCTGATCGGCCGCAGGGTGGCCGGCGGACGCCCGGTCCTGGGCATCTGCGTAGGACTCCAGGTGCTTTTTGAAGCCGGTGTGGAGCACGGCACCGAAGCTGAAGGCATCGGCGAATGGCCCGGCAAGGTGGAACTGCTGCCCGCCGAGGTGGTGCCCCACATGGGGTGGAACACCGTGAAGTCCCCGGCCGGCTCCAAACTGTTTGCCGGCGTCGAAAACGAACGCTTCTACTTTGTGCACTCCTACGGGGTGCAGGAATGGAACTTCGACATCATCCAGCCGCGTATGGCGGCGCCCCTGGTGACCTGGTCCGAGCACGGCGCCCCCTTCATAGCCGCGGTGGAGAACGGGCCGCTGTGCGCCACCCAGTTCCACCCGGAAAAGTCCGGCGACGCCGGAGCCCGGCTGCTGCGCAACTGGGTGGACGCCCTGCGCCGCCCCGCAACCAGCGATGCCACCCCAGCCGAAACCGCTGCCCAGCCCGCGGCCGGCGGCGATTCCTGAATGTGGTCCATTGTCCTGATGGGCCTGGCCGGTCTCCTGGTGGGCGGCGCACTGTCCTTCCGCCAGCAGGCCAAACCGCTCTGGACCCAGGTTTCGTTCTACGTCCTGGCCGCGATGTCGCTGGTGGCCGCGTATCTCCTGACCCTGCCTGGCTCCTGACCGGGCCCGCGTACTCCGTCACCCAACCCTGAGGAAACTGATGACCACCGCAAACGACCTGCCGGTCCTGGAACTGCTGCCCGCCGTCGACGTTGTTAATGGACAGGCCGTCCGGCTGGTCCAGGGCGAGGCCGGCAGCGAAACCAGCTACGGCACCCCGCTGGAAGCTGCGCTGAACTGGCAGGACCAGGGTGCCGAGTGGGTGCACCTGGTGGACCTCGACGCAGCCTTCGGCCGGGGGTCCAACGCGGAACTGCTCCGCGAAGTGGTGGGCCGGCTGGACATCAAAGTGGAACTGTCCGGCGGGCTGCGCGACGACGAAAGCCTCGAAGCTGCCCTTGACCTGGGCGTCGCGCGCGTGAACCTGGGCACCGCCGCGCTGGAGAACCCCGACTGGACCCGCCGGGCAATCGACCGCTTCGGCGACCGGATCGCCGTGGGCCTCGACGTCCGCGGCACTACACTGGCAGGCCGCGGCTGGACCAAGGAAGGCGGGGACCTCTGGGACGTCCTGGCACGCCTTGAAGACGCCGGCTGCGCACGCTACGTGGTCACGGACGTCACCAAGGACGGCACCCTGCAGGGCCCCAATGTGGAGCTACTCCGCCGGATGGTGGAGAAGACCGGCAAGCCCGTGGTCGCCTCGGGAGGCATCTCCAGCCTCGAGGACCTCAAGGTCCTCCGTTCGCTGGTTCCGCTGGGCGTCGAAGGTGCCATTGTGGGCAAGGCCCTGTACGCCGGCGCCTTCACCCTGCCCGAAGCCCTCGACGTTGCCGGCCGCCGCTGAGGCGCAACAGGGAAACCGCATGACAAGCCGAGAGTCCGGTCCGGACAGCCCCGCGCCCCGGCACCTGCCCGGGCATATCGCCGCCGCGTTGGCCGGTGCCGGCGGCGCCGCCGACTCTGCCGGACAGCCCTGGGCAGGCCGCAGCCTGGCCGGCGATGACGCCCGGATCCACAATTTCGACGACGACGACGGCGCTGCCGACGCCGGTTACCTCGCCGCCGTCGCGGCACTCCGGTCCGGCACCGGCGACGAAGCCGGGGTCGTGGCTTCGCTGGCCACGGCCAGGGTGTTTATCCCGATCGTTGCGCAGCTGGCCGAGGAAGCCGAAACGGACTCGGGGCTGCACGCCGACAAGCAGGCCGACATGGCATTGGTCACCCTCATGGCCGCGGACGGACGGACGGCCATGCCGGCCTTCACGTCAGCCGGGGCCCTTTCGGCCTGGCACCCGGACGCCCGGCCGGTGGCCGTCTACGCCGCCAGGGCCGCGCTGTCCGCTGTGGCAGAGGGCGCCGAGCTTATGGTGCTTGACCCAGGGTCCGGGGTCACCTTTGTGGTCCGCAGACCGGGCCTGTGGGCGCTGGCCCAGCAGCACTCCTGGTCGCCGTCCTACGCGGACGCGGAACTGGCCACCGAAATGCGGCAGGCTGCAGCGGCCTTCCCCGCCGTCCGGGACCTTCAGCTGAAACCCGGCAGGGGAGTGGGCACCGCCGCAGCGGACGGCTCAACCCTTGCCGGTGGCGGCGCCGGTCCCGAGCTGCAGGTGGTGCTCTACCTGGCGGACGGGCTGGACGCTGCCGGGGTACAGCAGCTGGTGGCGGGGCTCCAGGGCGAGTGGTCGCGGAATGTATTGTTTGGGGAGCGGGTCGACTCGATCGAGGTCAAGTTGAGGCGCGCCACACACTAGCCGGCAGCCAGGCGGGAAACCCCGGGAGGCTGCGGCAGACCTAAGGATCATTTTCGTGAATTTCGCTCTCTACCGGGAGTTGCTCGCCGTCCAACCCATCCGGCGCCTGCTGCTGGTGGGCATGATCGCCCGTATTCCCCACTCCGCAGCCGGCGTGCTGCTGACCCTGCACATCGTCCTCACCCTGGACCAGGGCTATGCCGCCGCCGGAGCCGCCGCCGCCGTGATGACCATCGGCATCGCCGTTGGCGCGCCGTGGCGGGGCCGCAGGGTGGACACCGTGGGCCTGCGGAAGGCCCTCATACCATCCGTGGTTTCCGAAGCGGTCATCTGGACCGTGGTGCCCCACGTCTCGTACCAGTGGCTGCTGCCCCTGGTGTTTGTGGGCGGCCTGCTCACCCTCCCCATCTTCAGCGTGGTCCGCCAATCGCTGGGCATCCTAGCTGAGGGGGACCAGCGCCGCACGGCCTTCGCCCTCGACGCGATCACCACCGAACTGGTGTTTATGATCGGCCCGGCGGCCGGCGCCATCATTGCCACCAGCGGCCACACCGTCGCCGGCCTCACCGTTGTAGGCCTGGCCACATCCTTCGCCGGCCTGTTTCTCATGTGGTTCAACCCACCCACCCGCAGCCCGGCCCAGACCGCAGACGCCGAGGGGGAGCGCAGCCGGGACGAGCGCCACGCCGCCGAAGCGGCAGTGGTGGCCGCGGCCCCGGCCCACCTTCAGGAGGCGGCGGCGGAACTGGTGCCGGCAGGTGCCCCAGCCCCGGGGATCCGGGGACGGGTGGCGCACAACTTCGCCTGGTTCACGGCGACCGTAGCGGCATTGTTCGCCGTGGCAGCCGGAACCGGGATGGTCCTCAGCGGCACCGATGTGGGAATCGTCGCTGCCCTGGAAGGAGGCGGACACCAGGGCGAAATCGGGATTGTTTTCCTGTTCTGGTGCGCCGCGTCCGTGGTCGGTGGACTGATTTACGGTGCCATGCACCGGCCCGTGTCACCCATCCTGCTGCTGCTCGGAATGGCCGCCTTCACCATCCCCATGGGCTTCGCGCACGATACCTGGACCCTGGCGCTGGTCTCCCTGCTCCCCGGCCTGCTCTGCGCGCCGGTGCTGTCCTCCGCGTCGGAGAAGGTCGCGGATCTGGTCTCGGAGGAACGCCGCGGCGAAGCCATGGGCTGGTACGGCTCTGCACTGACCGGCGGCGTTGCCCTGGGCGCGCCGCTTGCCGGGGTGTTCATCGACGGTGTCGGTCCGTCCGGCGGCTTCTTCGCCGTCGGCACCGCCGGAGTCCTGCTGTGCCTGGTGGGACTGGTGCTTCAGCAGGTTCGCCGGCGACGCGCAACCGCCTGAGCTGCACGGCCGGGGTTGGTAAAACCAACAACAACGGCCGCCGGCGCTGCGGCGTGGGCTGGATTGCTGTCTGAGCCGGCCCGCCGGCGCAGCCGCCAGGCCCGTAGAGCCGATTGGTTAACCAACGACGGCGGCGGCAGGCCCGTGTGGGCCGGCCGCCGCCGTGGTGGTCATCAGTCTCCGGAGCCGGCGCCCCGGAAGGTGTCCGTCAGTTGACGGCGCCGGTGAACTTCTCGCCCGGACCCTTGCCCGGCGGATCCTGGATCAGGGATTCCTCGCGGAAGGCCAGCTGCAGCGACCGCAGGCCATCACGCAACGGGCCCGCGTGCTGGGAGCCGATCTCGGGTGCCGCGGCGGTTACCAGACCGGCCAGGGCGTGGATCAGCTTCCGGGCCTCGTCGAGGTCCTTGAGCTCTTCGGCGTTTTCCTCGGCGGCGAGGCCCAGCTTGACGGCGGCCGCGCTCATCAGGTGCACGGCGGCGGTGGTGATGACCTCAATGGCCGGAACTTCGGAAATGTCCCGGATCTGCTGCGAGACGCCACCGGCGTCACCTGCAGGCTCGAAAACATGTGAATTACTGTCTGGGGTGCTCATACTGGTAAGCTTGACACAGACCGACTGGATGCTGTTATTTCAGAGATTGTCCTTACGATCGGATTCCTGCGGCGCCCCGCGGCGTTGACAGGAATCTTTTTCTGTAGAATGGCATGCAGTTTGCAAGCGGAGTTCTCTCCCACCCGCGTCAGCCGTTGTCCTTCGATGTTCCTGAACATCTGATGGACGCAAGGTTGCCGGGTACCTGGTTGGGCATGGCGCCGGCAGTAGCCGGTGTGTGCGGGCAGTCCCTTAGTGGGGCAGTCCAGTCAACCTTTTAGAGGCCTTCGATTGCTCCGGCAATTGGGGGCCTTCTCTATTTGCCGGAATCCACAACAAACACAGGAGCTTTAACATTAGCGAGCCAAGAATCAATGAGCGTATCCGCGTCCCCGAGGTGCGGCTGGTCGGCCCTGCAGGTGAACAGGTAGGAATCGTCCGTATTGATGATGCACTGCGCCTGGCTGCCGAGTCCGATCTTGATCTCGTTGAAGTTGCGCCGCAGGCCAAGCCTCCGGTGTGCAAGCTGATGGACTTCGGCAAGTACAAGTACGAAGCCGCTGTCAAAGCCCGTGAAGCCCGGAAGAACCAGACGAACACCGTTCTGAAGGAAATCCGCTTCCGCCTTAAGATCGACACCCACGACTACGAGACCAAGCGCGGCCACGCCCTCCGCTTCCTCGGCGCCGGGGACAAGGTCAAGGCCATGATCCAGTTCCGTGGCCGTGAGCAGCAGCGTCCCGAGATGGGCATCCGCCTGCTCCAGCGCTTCGCCGACGACGTCGCTGAAGTCGGTGTGGTGGAGTCCAGCCCCCGCATCGACGGCCGCAACATGGTGATGGTGGTTGGCCCGCTCAAGAACAAGGCTGAGGCCAAGGCCGAAGCCCGCCGCGCCACCCAGCGCGCCGAGTCCAAGGCACAGAACGAAGCCCGGGCAACGGGCGGCCACATCGACGTTTCCGGCGATGACCAGGCACCCTTCACGCAGTCCCTCGCGGACCTGCTGCCCGAGGGCTTCGCCATCACCACCGAACCCGCCGCAGCAGTCGAGGCTCCGGAGGAAAAGCCGGCAGCCGCCGTCGAACCTTCCGAAGCCGCCGCAGCACCGGCTGAAGCCCCCAAGCAGGAGGCTCCGAAGCAGGAAGCCCCCAAGCAGGAGGCCACCAAGGCCGCCGCGCCGAAGGCTGCCGCTCCTAAGGCCGCTGCCCCGAAGGCCGCTGCTCCCAAGGCTGCAGCCCCGAAGGCCGCCGCCCCGGCTGCCAAGCCTGCTGCTGCTGAAAAGACGGAAGCCGCCACCCCGGCTGCCGCTCCCAAGCCGGCTGCTGTGCCGAAGCCGATGGCCCGGCCTGCTGCCCCCAAGCCTGCTGCACGCCCTGCCCCCAAGGCAGCGCCGAAGCCGGCTGCGAAGAAAACCACTTAGTCCACAACTGCCGGCGGTAAGTCCCGCCGGCAGCCAGCAACCAGCACGCCGCCCGTAAGGGTGGCTGCTCGATAGAACTGCAGGCCCAGCCTGCGGACACGTAAGGAGATCGGTTCCCATGCCGAAGATGAAGACCCACAGTGGTGCTAAGAAGCGCTTCAAGCTGACCGGCAGCGGCAAGCTGCGCCGCCAGCAGGCCAACCGCCGCCACTACCTCGAGCACAAGTCCTCCAGGCTGACCCGCCGCCTCGCCGGCGACAAGATCGTCTTCAAGGGCGACGCCAAGGTCATCCGGAAGATGCTCGGCATCTAATTTCCAAGTTCTTTGACGGGCCGCCAACCGGCAGCCGGTCAGCTACCAAAAAGCCTTCTCAGGCCGCCGGGAAACCGGCAGTAGATGCTTGGGATCAGATTTTCGAAGGAGTACGCACGTGGCACGTGTGAAGAGGGCGGTAAACGCCCACAAGAAGCGTCGGGTTATTCTTGAGCGCGCAAAGGGTTACCGTGGTCAGCGTTCACGCCTGTACCGCAAGGCCAAAGAGCAGCTGCTGCACTCGTTTGTGTACAGCTACGGCGACCGCAAGAAGAAGAAGGGCGACTTCCGCCGCCTGTGGATCCAGCGCATCAACGCTGCATCCCGCGCCAACGGCCTCACCTACAACCGACTGATCCAGGGCCTGAAGGCCGCTGAGGTTGAGGTTGACCGCCGCATGCTGGCCGAGCTGGCCGTCTCGGACGCCAACGCTTTCGCCGCGCTGGTCCAGGTTGCCAAGAACTCGCTGCCCGCCGACACGTCCGCTCCGGCCGTCCAGGTTGAAGCCGCAGCGCCGAAGGCCGAGAAGAAGAAGCCTGCTGCGAAGAAGCCTGCTGCGAAGAAGCCTGCTGCGAAGAAGCCTGCCGCCAAGAAGGCTGCAGCAGCCGAGTAGCAGCAAAGCGTTCCTTCGGGAAACGGCAGTTCAGGAACGGGTGGCAGCAGCCATTACAGTTCTTATATGAACGAAACCGGGCGCCCGCAAGATTTTCCAATTTCCAACCCCCGAGCAGATCGGGTCCGGGACGTGGCGAAACTTGCAGGGCGCCCGGCCCGTTTAAGGCGCGGCGAATTCCTGGTGGAAGGCCCCCAGGCGGTGCGGGAAGCCCTGAAGCTGCACCAGCAGCGGCTGGCCGCAGGTGCGCCGGGCATCGTGACCGAAGTGTTTGCCAGTGAGGCCTGCCTGGACCGCTACCCGGAGTTTGATGGGCTCGCGGAGGGCACCGATGCGCGGCTGGCAACCGAGGATGTCCTGGCAGCCATGGCGGACACCGTCAACCCGCAGGGAATTGTGGCCGTCTGCCGCTTTGTGGACGTGTCCCTCACTGACGTGCTCGACGTCGGCCCACGCCTGATTGCCGTCCTGTGCCAGGTCCGGGACCCGGGGAACGCCGGGACGGTCCTCCGGGCCGCCGACTCCGCCGGGGCGGACGCCGTGGTGCTGACCGGTTCCAGCGTGGACATCTACAATCCCAAAGCCGTCCGCTCCACGGCAGGCTCGCTTTTCCACCTTCCGGTGGTCATCGGTGCAGACGTGGCGGAAGTGGTGGCGGCCTGCAAGGAACGGGGGATCGGGGTCCTCGCCGCCGACGGCTATGGCGCCCTGAACCTGGACACGCTCCAGGACGGCAGTGCCCGGCGCAGGCTGACCGGTGACGGGCCGGAGACCGGCTACGACCTGGCGGCCCCCACGGCCTGGTTGTTCGGCAACGAGGCGCAGGGCCTCTCGGAGGACGAACTGGCCCTGGCCGAGCATCGGGTGGCGGTCCCCATCTACGGCGCTGCCGAAAGCCTCAACCTCGGCACCGCGGCCACCGTGTGCCTCTACGCCAGCGCCCGCTCGCAGCAGGAGCCAGCCGCACAGCCAGCTGACCGGTAAGGCGCCGCCGGGCCGCACTGCCGTGCGCTCCAGGTTCCGGCCGGGTACGGTAATGCATGGGCGGAGCCAAGCTGGGTCCGTAATAAGTGCTGGATTCCTGATCCTGGAGAGGTGGAAGCCACCGTGGCTGCCAATGGCGGTACCAAAGCGATCGTGGCGGCCCTGGCCGCGAACCTGGGCATCGCCGTCCTCAAGTTCGTGGCGTACCTGCTGACGCTGTCCTCGTCGATGCTGGCCGAAGCCATCCACTCGCTGGCGGACTCTGGCAACCAGCTCCTGCTGCTGGTGGGCGGAAAGAAGTCCCGGCGTGCTGCCAGCCCGGAGCACCCGTTCGGCTACGGCCGGGAGCGCTACATCTACGCATTTATCGTTGCCATTGTGCTGTTCAGCGTCGGTGGCCTGTTTGCCCTCTACGAGGCCTACGAAAAATTCCTGGAACCGCATCCCATCGAGGGCAGCTTCTGGTGGGTGCCACTGGCCGTGCTGGTGGGCGCGATCGTGGCGGAATCCCTTTCGTTCCGGACGGCGATCCGCGAATCCAACACCGTCCGCGGCAAGCAGACCTGGGTGAAGTTCATCCGGAGCGCAAAACAGCCGGAACTGCCCGTCATCCTGCTCGAGGACTTTGGCGCCCTTATAGGCCTGGCCTTCGCCCTGATGGGGGTGGGCCTGACCCTGCTGACAGGGAACGGGGTGTGGGACGCCGCCGGCACTGGCATGATTGGTCTCCTGCTGGTGGCCATCGCCGTGGTCCTGGCCATGGAGACCAAGTCCCTGCTGGTGGGGGAGTCCGCCGGTAAAGAGGACCTGGAGCGCATCAGGGCCGCCATCGAGGCCGACGGCGGCCGCATCATCCACCTCAAGACCCTGCACCTTGGACCCGATGAACTGCTGGTGGCAGCCAAGATCGCCGTGGACAGCACGGAGACGGGCCGGCAGATCGCCCGGGAAATCGACAGGACCGAGGCGCGGATCCGGGCAGCAGTGCCCATCGCCAGGGTCATCTACCTGGAACCGGACCTCAACCGGTCGGATACCGGCGAATAATCCCGGGAGTCCAACCCGGGCTCAGGCGGTCAGCGGCTTTTTGCGTTCCAGGAGGCCGCTGAGGATGGCGACGCCGAAGCCCAGGAGGGCCAGCACCGCACCGACCAGGGCCGGGGCGACGTAGCCCCAGCCGAGGGCGATGACCACGCCGCCCAGGAATGCACCCAGGGCGTTGGCCACGTTCAGGGCCGCGTGGTTCAGGGACGAGGCCAGCGAGGGGGCGTCCGGGGACGCGTCCAGCAGCCGGGTCTGCAGGGCCGGGATCAGCATGGACCCGGCGGCTCCCACCACAAACACCATGACGTAGGCGGACCAGGGCCAGTGCACGGCCACCGCGTAGACCACCAGTGCCACGGCAACGCCGGGCAGCACCTTGTAGATGGTCCCCATCACGGATTTGTCGGCCAGCCGGCCGCCCACCACGTTGCCGGCCACCATGCCCAGCCCATAGAGGGCTACCACCAGCGGGATCAGCGACGACGGGATCCCGGCCACCATTGTCATGGTGTGGGCGATGTAGGTGTAGGTGGCGAAGAACCCGCCGAAGCCCACGATGCCGATGGCAATGGCCAGCCACACCTGGATTCGTTTCAGTGCGCCGAGTTCACGCCTGATGCTCGCGTCCGGGTGGGCCGCCTGGAATGGCACGAACTTCCAGATCAGGGCCATGGTGACCAGGCCGATGGCGCCCACCAGGATGAACAGCAACCGCCAGCCGTAGGTTTGGCCCAGCCAGGTGGCGAAGGGGACACCCACCACGTTGGAGATGCTGAGGCCGGCCATCACCATGGAAATGGCCCAGCCGCGCCGGGACGCGGGCACCAGGGATGCGGCGATGACGGCGGCGACACCGAAGAACGCGCCGTGCGGAAGGCCGGCGGCAAACCGGGACAGCAGCATGGTGCCGTAGTCGGGGGCCAGGTAGGACGTGAGGTTGGCCAGCGTGAAGAAGAGCATCAGGCCCAGTGCCAGCTGCTTGCGCGGCAGCTTGGCTCCCACCGCCGCCAGCAGCGGCGCGCCCACCACCACGCCCAGGGCATAGGCGGAAATCAGGTGGCCGGCCTCCGGGGTGGAAATCCCCAGGCCTTGCTCCACCTCCTTGAGCAGCCCCATCATGGTGAATTCCGTGACCCCGATCCCCACCCCGCCCATGGCCAGGGCGATGATGGCCATGGCAAGGAAGGAGGAGGTGGCCGGGGACGCCGTGGACGTGCGGAGGTCGCTGCTCATGTGCCTGCTTCTCGAACGTGGTGCTTGATGGTGGGACATGCCACGGCAGTGGGGCGGTGGTACGGGGTGGGCCTTTTGCGGAAACCGCGGTGCCGGCTGCGGTATTCCCGCCCGTGCGGCGCGCTGCCCGGTCCTTCCATTGTCCCTCATAGAATGGGGCGGTGACTGGACTGATACAGGTAGTGGGCGGAGCCCTGGTGGACAGCCTGGCCGAACCGGCCCGTTTGCTCGTGGCGCGCCGAAGCGCACCGGAGCAGCTTGCAGGGTTGTGGGAGTTCCCCGGCGGCAAGGTTGAGCCCGGCGAAAGCCCCGACGATGCACTGGTGCGGGAGCTTGCCGAGGAACTTGGAATAGCAGCCCGGTTGGGCGCTGAGCTGCCGGCACCGGAGGCCACGGGCTGGCCCCTGAACGCAAAGGCCAGCATGCGGGTGTGGCTGGCGGAGATCGTCACGGGTGAGCCGGAGCCTCTGGAGGACCACAACGAGCTGCGCTGGCTGCCGCTGGCGGATCCGGAAGCGATCCTGGCCCTGCCGTGGATTCCGGCGGACTTTCCGATCGTCAGGGCCCTGCTCGCAGAGCTGGCTGTTGCCGGCGAAGCTGCGCGGCAGGCTTAGACCCGGCAGGCTTGGACCCGGCAGGACTGGACCCGGCAGGACTGGATCCGGCAGGACTGGACCCGGCAGATAGGGATGCGGCAGGCCTAGAAGAGGGCGTCCTGCCCCGCCGGCCCGGCGCTCGGACCCGCGGCCAGGGCATGCTGCCCGGCACGGCGGTGGTTGGCCGCCCCGGGTTCCGGGATGCTGCCGGCCGGGTACTGTGCCTCCTCGCCGCGGGGATCGTCCACGTCATCATGGCTGAAGCCGGACGTGCCCGTGAAGCCGTGCCGCGCCTTGAAGTACCGGACCTTGGCCGCCAGCCAGGTGCGGTATTCCTTGGAAGCGTAGGACCCCGTGCCGTACAGCCGCCGGTACTTGCCGGCAAGCTCCGGGTGCCTGGCGGCGAGCCATTGCATAAACCATTCGCGGGTGCCGGGCTTCAGGTACAGGGCGCCGGCGGAGACCCCCGTGGCGCCCGCAGCTGCCAGCGCCGAGAACAGTGAATCCAGGGCCTCGTCGCTGTCGGAGAGCCAGGGCAGGATGGGCATGGCCATCACGCCGCAGGGCAGGCCGGCTTCCCGCAGCCGGGAGACCAGTTTCAGCCTGGCGCGCGGCCCCGGGGTGCCGGGTTCAATGGCTTCGGACAGCTCTTCGTCCGTCATCGCCAGCGAGATGCCCAGGCCCACCGGAACCTGCGAGGCAGCGCTTTTAAGCAACGGAATGTCCCGGCCCAGCAGGGTGCCTTTGGTCAGGATGGAGAACGGCGTGCCGGTCTCTGCCAGGGCGGCGATGATCCCCGGCATCAGCTTGTACCGGCCTTCGGCGCGCTGGTAGGGGTCGGTATTGGTTCCCAGGGCCACCTGGTGGCCCTTCCACGAGGGCTTTGACAGCTCGCTGCGGAGGACTTCGGCGGCGTTGACCTTGACCACCACCTGGCTGTCGAAGTCCAGGCCGGCGTCGAAATCCAGGTACGTGTGGCTTTTGCGGGCGAAGCAGTACACACAGGCGTGGCTGCAGCCGCGGTAGGGATTGACCGTCCATTCGAACGGCATCCGGGATCCCGCCGGCACCTTGTTGAGCACCGATTTGGCGGTGACCTCATGGAACGTGATGCCGGCGAACTCCGGAGTGGTGACGGAGCGGACCAGGCCCGCCAGGGGCAGGAGCGCCGGAGCTGCTCCCGCCGTGCCGGGGTCCGGTGCCGGTACCAGTGCTTGCGCATCCCATCTCATGGCTTCCATTCGAAGGTATGTTCGAATGATTGTCAAGGAGGCGCCGCGGTGGAGCCCTAGGATTCCGAGACGAGTTCCCAGACCACGGTGACGGCGGCCTCCACCCTGTCCTCGCCCGCCTCAATGGCGACGCTCTCCACCGCAGCCGCCCGCTGCAGGCCCGCCACGGGCATCGGCCCCGCCCCGGGGCCCCGCTCCGCCACGGACACCACCCTGCCCAGCCGGGCGGAAGCGAGGGCTGCGAACTGGGATGCTGCGGCCTGGGCGTTGCGCCAGGCAGCTTCGCGGGCACCGGCACGCACCGCTGCGTCGTCCAGGATGGCCAGCTGGAGGTTGTGCAGGCGCACGTCGTTGCCGCCGGCTGCTGCTGCGGCCGAGACCGTTGCCGACGCGGACTCCATGTCCCGGAGCTGGACCGACAGCGAGCTGGTGGCAATGTAGCCTGCCACCCGCTGGCCCTCGCCATCGCGCCAGACAAGGTCAGCACGGACGCCGAGCCCCGTGGTCCGGATATCGGCTGGGGCCACGCCGTTGCCTTTGAAGGTGGCGGCCACAGCGGACAGGGCCCGGCCGGCGGCGGTATAGGCCTCGTCCACGGACGGGGCGCGGCTCTCCACGCCAATGGCGACCACCATCAGGTCCGGCGCGGCATCGGCCCAGCCCGTGCCCGTGACGGTCACGGTCCCTGGCATGGGTCCGGATGTTTCGAACAGCTGGTTGCTACTCATACGGTTCTCCTTTGAACACGTGGTGGCGGGGGTGGGAAGAAGCCAAAAAGCCGTCGGACCGCACCAGCAACGGCCTTCCGGGGTGGCGTGTGCACGGGGTAGCCGCCGGCGGCCAGCCCGGCGTTGCGCTCAAAGACGTTGCCCGTTCCGGGGTTTCCGGTGCGCGCCACGGACCAGCCGGCAGCCAACAGGTACAACGGGATGAAGGGCAGGCCCAGGCACCAGGCATACTGCGTGCAGTGGCGCTCCTCATGGCCCAGCAGCGCTGGCCGGGCCAGCATTCCTGCTGTGCTCCCGCGGCACAGGACCACGTTGCCCAGCGTGAAAGCACCGGCAACCGGTAGCCGCCACGCATACCCTTCGGCCAGGATCAGGCCCCGCGGGCCGGCGCTGAGCCGGGTCCTGGCGGCCAGTGCCACCACAACGCCGGCCAGGGTGCTGCCGTTGACCACATTGGCAGCCTGCCGCAGCCGCTGTCCTGCCGTGAGGGGCGGGCGGGGTCCCGGACCCTGCCGTAATGTCATGAGGCCATGGTAGCCGGAGCGTTCAATTAGACTGGAGAAAAAGGCCCACCGGTTTTTTCCGGTGTGCCCTGAACCTGGTCATTGGAAGCCCTGAAACCGGGGGCGTCCGTCCATGACCTGCCAGTGACGGGACGCGCCGCCGGGAAACCGCGCCGGGTGCCCCGCCGCCGGCAGCCGCAACTCGTAGCTAAGAACAGTAGATGACTGAAACTTTGCCGGGCGCCGCCATCCCGAACCCCACGGATGAAGCCGCCATCAACGCCGCTGTAGACCAGGCCATCACCGCCATTGCCGGTGCTGGCACCCTCGATGGGCTGAAGGCGGTGCGGCTGGCGCACACGGGCGAAAAGTCGCCCCTGAGCCTCGCCAACCGCGAAATCGGAGCCCTTCCCAAAGACCAGAAAGCCATCGCCGGCAAGCTGATGGGGTCTTCCCGCGGCAAGGTCAACAAAGCGCTCGCGGACCGGACAGCCGAGCTGGAAGCCGAAAACGACGCCCGGATCCTGCTGGAAGAAACCGTTGACGTCACCGCCGCGCCCCGCCGTCGTCGTGCCGGCGCCCGGCACCCGCTCTCAACGCTGCAGGACCGCGTTGCGGACATCTTTGTGGGCATGGGCTGGGAAATCGCCGAAGGCCCCGAGGTTGAATCGGAATGGTTCAACTTCGACGCACTGAACTTCAAGCCGGACCACCCGGCCCGCGAAATGCAGGACACCTTCTTTGTGGAGCCGCCCGAGGCGCACCTGGTGATGCGCACCCACACCTCCCCGGTGCAGGTGCGCTCCATGCTGGAACGCGAAGTCCCCATCTATGTGCTGTGCCCCGGCAAGGTGTTCCGCACCGATGAACTCGATGCCACCCACACCCCGGTGTTCCACCAGTTCGAGGGCCTGGCCATCGACAAAAACCTGAGCATGGCCGACCTCCTGGGCACCCTGGAGCACTTCACCCGGCAGATGTTCGGCGATGAGGCCTCCGTCCGGCTGCGGCCCAACTATTTCCCGTTCACCGAGCCGTCCGCCGAACTGGACATCTGGCACCCCGGCGCCAAGGGTGGTCCGCGCTGGATCGAGTGGGGTGGCTGCGGCATGATCAACCCCAACGTCCTGCGCGCCGCCGGCATCGACCCGGACGTGTACTCAGGTTTTGCCTTCGGCATGGGGATCGAACGCGCCCTGATGTTCCGCAACGAGGTGGGCGACATGCGCGACATGATCGAAGGCGATGTACGTTTCAGCGAGCACTTCGGGATGGAGATCTAAGCATGCGTATCCCAATTTCCTGGCTGCGTGAGTTCGCGGCAGTACCGGCCGGAGCAACGGCCGAAGATGTGATGGCGGAACTGGTCAAGGTCGGTTTCGAAGAGGAGGACGTGCACCGTCCCACCGACACCCTGCAGGGTCCCATTGTGGTGGGCCAGGTCCTGAGCATCGTCAAGGAACCCCAGACCAACGGCAAAACCATCAACTGGTGCCAGGTCCGCGTTGTCCCCGAAGGCCAGGAGCAGACCCTCACCGGCGACGGCATCGACCCCTCCGGTGTGCAGGGCATCATCTGCGGCGCGCACAACTTCGTGGCAGGGGACAAAGTGGTGGTCACACTGCCCGGCGCCGTCCTGCCCGGCGACTTCCGCATCTCGGCGCGGAAAACCTACGGCCACCTTTCCGCCGGCATGATCGCCTCCGTCCGTGAACTGGGGATCGGCGATGACCACGACGGCATCCTGGTGCTGTCCCGGATCGGCCTGGACCCGGAAATCGGCACCGACGCCATGGAACTGCTGGGCCTCTACGACCAGGCAGCCGAAATCAACGTCACCCCTGACCGCGGCTACGCGTTCTCCATCCGCGGTGTGGCCCGCGAGTATGCCCACGCCACCGGCACACCATTCACGGACCCCGCCGCCAACGTGCAGGCGCCCCAGGGCCTCACCGGCGGCTACGCCGTGACACTTGACGACGCCGCCCCCATCTACGGCAAGCCGGGCTGCGACAGGTTTGTGGCCCGCACCGTCTCAGGCGTTGACGCCACCAGGCCCACGCCGCCGTGGATGACGTCCCGGCTGCGGCTGGCCGGCATCCGTTCCATTTCCCTTCCCGTGGACATCTCCAACTACGTGATGCTTGAACTGGGCCAGCCCACGCACTGCTACGACAAGGACAAATTGTCCGGCGGCATTGTGGTGCGCCGCGCCGCCGCGGGCGAGAGGCTCACCACCCTTGACGGGAAGGACCGGGCGCTCGACGCCGGGGACCTCCTGATCACCGACGGTTCCGGCCCGATCGGCATTGCCGGTGTGATGGGCGGCGCCGCGACCGAGGTGGGCGATTCGACGTCGACCATCCTGGTGGAGGCCGCCCACTTCGACGAGGTGTCAATCGGCCGCTCCCGGCGCCGCCACAAGCTGCCGTCCGAGGCGTCCAAGCGCTTCGAGCGTGGCGTGGACTGGCACGTGGCGGATGTTGCAGCCCAGCGTGTGGTTGACCTGCTGGTTGACCTCGCCGGCGGCACCGCCGACGCAACCGGGACGGATGTTGGGACCGCGCCCGGCGCCGTCACCATCACCCTGCCGGCAGGCTTCGCCGCGCAGCGGATCGGCATCGACTTCACCGCGGAGCAGATCACCACCTCCCTGGTGGACCTCGGCGCCACCGTTGAAGCGTCCGACGCCGGCTGGACCGTCACGGCGCCCAGCTGGCGGAGCGACCTGGAAACCAAGGAAGACCTGACCGAGGAAATCGCCCGGCTGGTGGGGTACGACAAGATCCCTGCCACCTTGCCCGTGGCGCCACCCGGCCGCGGCCTGACCCGGCTGCAGCAGCAGCGCCGGCGCCTCATCCAGGCCCTGGCGGACGCCGGCCTCACCGAGGTCCTGTCCTACCCGTTTGTCACCAAGGCAGCGAACGACACGTTCGGCGTCGCCGAGGCCGGCGCTGTCCGCAGCGCCGTCAAGCTGGCCAACCCCATCAGCGAGGAGCAGGGCTTCCTGCGGACCTCCATCCTGCCGGGCCTGATCGAGGTGGCCAAGCGCAACCACTCCCGCGGCTTCCGCGACCTCGCCGTCTTCGAAAGCGGCCTGGTGTTCCTGCCGTCCGGTACCGTGGGCACCGCGGAGATCCCGCCGTTGGGCGCCAAGCCTTCGGACGAGGTGCTTGATGGACTGTACGACGGCGTCCCGGACCAGCCGTTCCACGTCGCCGCCGTATTCACCGGACACGACTCACCGGCAGCCGCGGCCCACACGCCGCGCGCCTGGGACTGGGCCGACGCACTGGACATCGCCCGGTTTGCCGGCGACGTCCTGGGCGTTGACCTGGTGGCCAGCCAGGGCAGGCACCAGGCCTTCCACCCGGGCCGGGCGGCGCTGCTGTCGCTGCGTTCCGGGGAACCGGTGGGCTACGCCGGCGAACTGCATCCCAAGCTCCTGGCCGCAGCGGACATGCCGGCCCGCTCTGTGGCGCTGGAACTGAACGCGGACGCCCTGTTCCAAGCCGCGCCGGACGTGATTGTGGCCCGCCACATCTCCGCGTTCCCCGTGGCCACCCAGGACGTGGCACTCGTGGTGCCTGCCGACGTGCCGGCTGACAGTGTCCTCGCTGCGCTCCGCGAAGGCGCCGGCGAACTCCTGGAGGACGTGGCACTCTTTGACGTCTACGCCGGCAAGGGCATCGAGGACGGCCGGAAGTCGCTGGCCTTCGGGCTCCGGTTCCGGGCTGCCGACAGGACACTGACGGCGGACGAGGCCTCGGCAGCCCGCGAAAGTGCCGTGGCGCTGGCCGGCGAGCGGTTCGGCGCCGTCCAGCGCTAGGAGCCGCTGCGGCGGGAAGTCCTGGAAGGGCGGGATGCATGGCCTCGAGGTTTGTGGTGCGTGCCATCCCGCCCTTTTTGCTGCCGCCGCAGGCCCCAACAGCCGGCGCGGAGCTGGACACGTCAGAGCTGGCCCGCGCCGCGGCCATGGCACCGGCGGTGCGGGCTGTGTTCGTGGCCGGCCGGCTGGCCCAGCGCCGGTTCGCGGCGGAGCTCCTGGGAGTGCCGGCCGGCGACCTCACCGCCAGCTATCGCTGCCCGCGCTGCGGCCCGGACGCCGGCCACGGCAGGCCCGGCTACACCCTGGCCGGTGTTCCGGCGCCCCTGGTCCTCAGCCTTTCCCGGGCGGCGGGCTGGACCCTGCTGGCCGCCGTGACGGATCCGGCGCCGGGTTTTTTGCTCGGCGTTGATGTGGAGGACCCGGCCCGGACCGGTTTTGCGGGCTTTGCCGGCGTGGCCCTGACGGCAGCCGAGCAGCGGGCGGTGGCGCCGCTCCACGGGGACATGTTGCTGGCCGCCCAGGCCCGGCTCTGGGCGCGCAAGGAAGCCTGGTTGAAAATGACCGGCGAGGGGCTGCGGACGTCCCCGGCCGGACTGGACGTCACCGCCCTGCCGGGCCTGGCTGACTTGGCCCCCGCCCGGAGCGGGCTGCCCGCCCACCTGGCGGCCGCCGTCGCCCGTTCCGACGGGACGCTGCCGGAGCTGGCTGGAGACCCGGCACTGGAACAGCAGGCCTGAGCCCTCAGCTCCCGGGCAGTGGCGGCAGGGCTTCCTCGTAGAGCCACGGGTGGAGCAACGCCTCCGAATCAAGCCCCGTGGCCCGGTCCACGGCCAGGATGAAGTCGGCGGTGGCCACCGATCCGTGGCGGTGCGCCGTGGCCCATTCCTGCAGCAGCGCAAAAAAGGCCAGGTCGCCGCAGGCCACCCGGACCGCGTGCAGGGCCAGGGCGCCGCGCTTATACACCCGGTCATCAAACATGTGTTCCGGGCCGGGATCGCCCACCAGCAGGTCCTGGGCATCGGCGTTGAGCCGGCGCCAGGCAGCAGCCGCCCGGTCCGCCACACCCATCACGCCGGCCTCCTCGGACCAGATCCATTCGGCGTAGCAGGCAAAGCCCTCATGCAGCCAGATGTCCTGCCAGGAAGCGGCGGTCAGCGAATTGCCGAACCATTGGTGGGAGAGCTCATGGGCGACCAGGCGCTGCGCCTCCCAGTCCAGCTCAAGGTGGTTGGGGCCCAGGATGGACATGCCCTGCGCCTCCAGCGGGATCTCCAACACGTCCTCCGCGACCACCACCGTGTAGGCAGGGAAGGGATAGGGCCCAAAGCAGTTGATGAACGTGCGCATCATGGCCGGCTGGTGGGCCAGGCCAAGGCGGGCCTGGACGGCGAGGGCCGGGGGAACGGCCACCAGCTGGGTGACCTGGCCGGGGTGGCGGCCGGCGTCGAGCTCCAGCAGCTGGTACCGGCCGATCTGCACGGTGGCGAGATACGTGGCCATTGGTTCGGCCTGGTCATAGGTCCAGGTCTCGCGGCTGGATCGGGTGGTGTGGCCCTGCAGGGTGCCGTTGCATACGGCCCGGTAGTTCGCGTCCGTGGTGACGGTGAACCGGTAGCTGGCCTTGTCGCGCGGGTGGTCGTTGCAGGGGAACCAGGACGGCGCGCCGTTGGGCTGGCCGGCCACCAGGACCCCGTCGGAAAGCTCCTCCCAGCCCACCTCGCCCCAGAAGCCCCGGCGCGGCGCCGGATTGCCTTCGTACCGGACTTCAAGCGTGAACGGCTGCCCGGGTTCCAGGGGTACCGGTGTTGAGACCACCAGCTGCTCGGCGCGCTGGCTGAAGCGGGCTGCCTTCCGGCCGTCCAGCTGGACTTTGGTGGCGCGCAGCCCGGTCAGGTCAAGGACAATGGCCGACGCCGGTTCCTGGGCCACGCCGCGCAGCACCGCCCTGCCGCTGAGGCGGTTGCTGGCCACTTTGTAGTCGAGGAACAGGTCGTAGTGCTCCACCCGGTATGCGCTGGTACCTGCACCGGGCAGGTAGGGGTCGGGCGCGCCGCCGCCCGGCAGGCCGATCGGGCTGCCGGCGGGTGGTGCTGTGGGACTCATGAACGACCTTAGGTTTGTGTCAGGCAGGCGGGGCGGCGGGGCCGGTCCACGGACTGACCGGGTTGCCCATCCAGTACGTGGCGGCAGGCACCGATTCGCCGCGCATCACCAGGGATGCCGGGCCTACGGTACCGCCGGCGCCGATGCTGGCCTGTGGCAGGATGACCCCGTGCGGTCCCATGGTGGCACCGTCTTCGAGCGTAACAGCGTCCAGGCTCATCACCCGGTCGTGGAAAAGGTGGGTCTGGACCACGCAGCCGCGGTTGACTGTTGCGTTGCGGCCCAGGGTTACCAGGTCCGCTTCCGGCAGCCAGTAGCTCTCGCACCAGGTGCCGGTGCCGATGCTGGCGCCGAGGCTCCGGAGCCACCAGACCAGGGCCGGGGTGCCGGTGGCTGCGCGGGCGAACCAGGGGGCGCTGACCATCTCGATGAACGTGTCCACCACTTCGTTCCGCCAGATGAAGGAACTCCACAGCGGATGTTCGCCGGCCCGGATCCTGCCCACCAGGATCCATTTGGCCAGCACGGAAGCCGCGGCGGCCGCGGCCCCGGCCAGGATCATCACCACGCCGCTGAGCAGGGCGGCCACGGCGTAGTTGAAGGTACCGGCCAGCCAATCGAAGGCGAGCATCACTGCCACGGCGATGCCTACGGTGAGCATCACGGGAACAAACCGGCCCAGTTCCCAGAGGGTCCTGGCCACTTTGAGCCGGAACGGCGGCTGGAAGGTGCGGGCGTCGTCGGAGGCAATCGCGGTACGCCGCAGCCGGACGGGCGGGCTGCCCAGCCATGAGGTGCCGGACTTCGCCTTGGCCGGCGTGGCGGACAGGACGGCCACCAGCGAGTTCTTGGGCACGTTCCGGCCCGCGGCCGTCATGCCGGAGTTGCCCAGGAACGAGCGCTTGCCGATCTTGGCCGGGGCCACACGGAGCCAGCCGCCGTCCAGTTCGTAGGACGCCACCATGGTGTCGTCGGCCAGGAACGCGCCTTCGCCCACGGTGGTCATCTTGGGGATCAGCAGGACAGTGGAGGCTTCGACGTTTTTGCCGATTTTGGCGCCCAGGAGGCGCAGCCACACCGGGGTGAACAGGCTGGCGTAGATGGGGAACAGCAGGTCCCGGGCCAGGTCCAGGACTCGTTCGGTGGCCCACACCTGCCAGCCAACCCGGCTGCGCACCCGGTGGTGGCCTTCGACCAGCCCGATGCCCAGCAGCCTCGTGGCGGCCAGGATCAGCAGGGCGTTGGTGAGGAACCAGGCCAGCGCTGCCGGTGCCAGCGCCAGGGCCAAGCCGGGAATCGCGGCAGAAAGCGAGGAGCTGCCCTGGATGAACGGGTACGCCACCGCGAGTGCGGCACCGGCCGCCACGATGGGCAGCAGGGCCAGGGCCGCCGAGGCCGAGGCAAACCCGGCAAACCACAGCCTGGCCAGGAACCTGCCCTGCGCCGGGGCGTCCGGGAAGGAGTGCCGGGCTTTGCCGCGGCGCACTGCGGGGGAGCCGGCCACCAGCTGGCCGGCCTTGACCTTCCCCAGCACCGCGGACCCGGCCTCCACCTGCGCCCCGGCACCGATCGAGGCGCCGGGCATCAGCGTGCTCCGGGCTCCCACCGTGGCGCCTGCACCGATCCGGACGGCGCCGATATGGACGCTGTCGCCGTCGATCCACCAGCCGGACAGGTCCACTTCCGGTTCCACGTTGGCCCCCGGTCCCAGCGTCAGCAAACCTGTAACCGGCGGCAGCGAATGGAGCTGGACGTCCCGGCCGATCTTCGCGCCAAGGGCCCTGGCGTAGTAGGGCACCCACGGCGCGCTGGCCAGGCTGATGGCGCCGGAAAGGTCCTGGATCTGCTCGGCCAGCCACAGCCGGAGATGAACCCGGCCCGAGCGTGGATACGTCCCCGGCCCGACACCGCGCAACAGGAACCGGGCTGCGGCCACCGACATCAGCATCCGGCCGGCCGGGCTGACGAAGAGCAGCCAGGCGGCGGCCACCCACCACCAGGAAACGGTGGGCGCTGCCGAGAAACCTGCCACCGCCGCGAGCACGTTGTTGGCGGCCATCACGTAGGTCAGCCACCGCATGCCCACCAGGATGTGCAGCGGGACGCCCATCAAGGTCTGGAAGATCTGCGATTTCCGGGCCGTGGGCCGGACGGGCCGTTCCCTGGCCGGCCCGGCCGTACCGCCCGGGTTGGACTGCCGGGCCACTTCCACCAGTGCTCCGATGCGGGGCGTGGCGTAGATGTCCGCAACGGTGATGGTGGGGTAGCGCCGGCGCAGGGCCGAGACCAGTTGCGCGGCGGACAGCGAGCCGCCGCCGTAAGCAAAGAAGTCAGCGTCGAGGGACGTGACCGGGCTGCCCAGCACGGCGCTCCACTGCTCCACGATCCAGGCGGCGTCGTCCGGCAGGTTCAATGGGGCGGCATCGGCTGCCGCGGCACCGGCGCCGGCCAGCGGCCAGGGCAGCGCGTGGCGGTCCACCTTTCCGCTGGTTTTGGTGGGCAGCGAGGGGACCACGGTCAGCAGGGGAACCAGGGCCGCCGGCAGGCTGGTGCCGAGCAGCGCACGGGCTGCAGCCAGGTCGATGTCCTGTCCGGAAGCGGGGGCCAGGTATCCCACCAGGATCTGGTTCCCTGCCGCCGTGGTGCGGACGGCCGCCGCGGCGCCGCCCACGTGCGGCAACGACTGGAGGGCGGCATCGATCTCGCCGAGTTCGATCCTGCGGCCGCCCAGCTTGACCTGTTCGTCCGCGCGGCCCTGGAAGATCAGGCCGGCCTGCTCGTACTTGACCAGGTCGCCGGAGCGGTAGGCGCGTTTCCAGCCGAGGCTGGGCATGGGGGCGTACTTCTCGGCGTCCTTGGCGGGGTCGAGGTAGCGGGCCAGGCCTACGCCGCCGATGATCAGCTCACCGACTTCCCCTTCGGCAACGGGCACCCCATCGGCGTCCACCACTGCCAGGTCCCAGCCGTCCAGCGGCAGCCCGATCCGGACCGGCCCGGGGCCGCCCAGCGGGGCAGCGCAGGCAACCACTGTCGCTTCCGTGGGGCCGTAGGTGTTCCAGACTTCGCGGCCATCCACGGCCAGGCGTTCGGCGAGTTCCGGCGGGCAGGCTTCGCCGCCGAAAATCAGCAACCGGACGCTCTCCAGCGATTCCGCGGGCCACAGCGCCGCCAGCGTGGGGACTGTGGAGACTGCCGTGATGCCGTGGCTGATCAGCCACGGGCCAAGGTCCATTCCGGTGCGCACCAGGGCCCGCGGGGCGGGCACCAGGGCTGCACCGTGGCGCCAGGCCAGCCACATCTCCTCGCAGGAAGCGTCAAAGGCCACCGACAGCCCGGCCAGGACCCGGTCCTGTGGCCCCAACGGCTCCCCGGTCAGGAAAATCCGGGCTTCGGCGTCCACAAACGCGGCGGCCGACCGGTGTTGGACGGCCACCCCCTTGGGCGTACCGGTTGAGCCGGACGTAAAAATGATCCAGGCGTCGTCGTCCGGGCCCGGCGGCCGCGCACCGGCAAAAGGCCCGGTGCGTCCGGTGCCGGACAGGACTCCGCCCGTACCCAGCACCCCCGCCACCTTGGCTTCACCGAACACCAGGCGGGCCCGTTCGTCGGGATCGTCAGCGTCCACGGGCACGTAGGCGGCGCCCACCAGCAGCACCGCGAGGATGGCGATGTAAAGCTCGTTGGTGCCGGAGGGGATCCGCACCCCGATCCGGTCCCCGGCGCCCACCCCCGCCTGGTGCAGCTGCAGCGCCGCAGCCCGGACTTCCACCAGAAGCTGGGCGTAACTGAGGGACTGCCGGCCGTCGTCTAGCGCGGAAGCGTCGGGGTAGCGGGCCGCCGTGTCCTGGAGGATGTCGATCAGGGTGCGGACCGGCGGGGCTGCCGGGAGGCCGGGCAGCTGCGGGGCGTGGACCAGGTCCCCGCCGGGCAAAGTTCCGGGCGCAGCATCCGCGGGTCCGGGCTGGCCGGGCACCCCCGGAGCCGGCCCCTCCGGTGGCGCCAAAGGCGCCGCGGCGGAGGTTGCCGGGCCGGAAAGGATGTTCCCCGAAGGGGCATGCTGCGAAGTCACCCGGGCATTGTGCCTGCGCCAGATGAACGGAAGGTGTCCGTGACGGCGGTTTAGGTCCCGCTCCCGGAACGTCTGTGTGTCCGCTGTTCCATCCCGGGACGTGCCTAGGGCACCAGGAGGACCTTGCCGGTGGTCCGGCGGCCCTCGAGGTCGCGGTGTGCCTGTGCCGCGTCGGCGAGGCTGTACTGTGCGCCGATCCGGACTTTCAGGCTGCCGTCGGCGGCTGCCGCGAAGACCTCGCCCGAACGCCAGCGCCGCTCGGCGGCGTCCTGCAGGTAGTGCGCCATGGTGGGCCGGGTCAGGAACAGGGAGCCGCCGGCGTTAAGGCGCTGCGGGTCAACCGCGGGCACCGGCCCTGATGCGGCCCCAAAAAGGACCAGGGTGCCGCGGATGCGCAGCGCCGCCAGTGAGCCATCGAACGTATCCTTGCCCACGCCGTCGTACACCACGTCCGCGCCGGTGCCCCCGGTGATGTCCCGGACTTTGTCCGCGAATCCGTCGTACCGGAGCACCTGGTCAGCCCCGGCGCCGGCTGCCAGTTCCGCCTTCGCGTCGCTGGAGACAGTGGTGATGACCCTGGCGCCGCGGGCCTTGAGCAGCTGGATCAGCAGCAGGCCAACCCCGCCCGCGCCGGCATGGAGCAGGACCGTGTGGCCGGCGGCCACCTTGAACGTCGAGTTCATCAGGTAGTGGGCGGTGATGCCCTGCAGCGGCAGGGCGGCGGCCGTCAGGTCATCCACACCGTCGGGAACGGGCAGTGCCGCTTCTTCGGGAACCAGGGCGTAACCGGCGTAGCACGCGATGCCCTCCGCGGTGGCGATCCGGTCTCCGGCGGTAAAGTCCTTGACTCCGGCGCCCACAGATTCCACGGTGCCTGCTGCTTCGGAACCGGGCGTGAAGGGATAGGGAACCTGGTAGGCGCCGCTGCGCTTGTAGGTGTCGATGAAGTTGACCCCTGCAGCCCCCACTTTGATGAGCAGCTGCCCGGGACCCGGCGTGGGCCGCTCAATGTCCTGGTACTGGAGTACTTCCGGTCCGCCGGCCTGCCGTGCGACGATTGCGTGCGTCATAGCTCTCTTTCCCCGGGACCGGCGTTTCCGGCCCGGCTGCCGCTTCCATCCTAGGTTCTGCCCCCATCGGCGGGGCAAGGGGCCGCCCTCCGGCGGCGGTGCATAAATATCGGGTGTATTGCATAACTATTGCTGTATAGTCGATGCCATGACTATTTCTGTTGCAGTGTCCGGAGCCAGCGGTTATGCCGGGGGAGAGGTCCTGCGCCTGCTCGCCGGCCACCCCGGCGTCACCATCGGCGCCATCACCGCCCACAGCAACGCCGGCTCCCGCCTCGGTGAGCTGCAGCCGCACCTGCACGGGCTGGCCAGCCGCATCCTCGAGGACACCACCGTCGCTAACCTCTCCGGCCACGACGTGGTGTTCCTCGCCCTGCCACATGGCGCCTCCGCGGAGATTGCCGCGCAGCTGCCGGAGGGCACGGTGGTGATCGACGCCGGCGCCGACCACCGCCTCGCCGATCCTGCCGTGTGGGAAAAGTTCTACGGCTCACCGCACGCCGGAACCTGGCCTTACGGGCTCCCCGAACTGCCGGGCCAGCGCGAGGCCCTCAAGGGGGCCAAACGGATTGCCGTGCCCGGCTGCTACCCCACCTCCGCGCTCCTGGCGTTGACGCCGGGCTTCGCGGCGCACCTGCTGGAGCACGATGACGTTGTGATCGTTTCCGCCTCCGGAACCTCGGGTGCCGGGAAAGCCGCCAAGGTCAACCTGATCGGCTCCGAAGTGATGGGCTCCATGAGCCCCTACGGCGTGGGCGGCGGGCACCGGCACACCCCCGAAATCGAACAGGGCCTGGGCCTCGCTGCGGGCAGCCCCGTGACCGTTTCCTTCACGCCCACCCTGGCACCCATGAGCCGGGGGATCCTCACCACCGCCACGGCTAAGGTCAAGCCCGGTGTCAGCGCCGACCAGCTGCGCCAGGCCTGGGCGGATGCCTATGACGATGAGCCCTTCGTCCACCTGCTTCCCGAGGGCCAATGGCCGGCCACTAAATCGGTGGTTGGCTCCAACCACGTGGCCATGCAGCTCGCTTTTGATGCCCACGCCAACCGGGTGATCATCACGTGCGTGATCGACAACCTCACCAAAGGCACCGCCGGCGGTGCCGTCCAATCCATGAACATCGCACTTGGCCTGCCGGAAACGGCCGGCCTCAACCTGCAGGGAGTAGCACCGTGACCATCACCGCACCCCAGGGATTCCGCGCCGCCGGCGTCACCGCCGGACTCAAGGCATCAGGAAACCCGGACCTCGCCCTGGTGGTCAACGACGGCCCTTCCAAGGCCGCTGCCGCCGTGTTCACCAGCAACCGCGTTGCGGCCGCTCCCGTGCACTGGTCCCGGCAGGTTGTCTCCGACGGCCGGGTGGACGCCGTGGTCCTGAACTCCGGCGGAGCCAATGCCTGCACCGGGCCCACCGGCTTCCAGAACACCCACAGCACCGCCGAAAAGGTTGCGGACGTGCTGGGCATTTCCGCCACCGACGTGTTTGTCTGCTCCACCGGCCTGATCGGCGAGCAACTCCCCATGGACAAGATCCTGCCCGGTGTCGAGGCCGCAGCCGCTGCGCTGAGCCCCGACGGCGGCCCGGACGCCGGGACCGCCATCATGACCACGGACTCGGTCCCGAAGTCCGCCCTCTTCATCGGCAGCGACGCGGACGGGCAGGAGTTCAGCATCGGCGGCATCGCCAAGGGCGCCGGCATGCTGGCGCCCGGCCTGGCCACGATGCTGGTGGTGCTCACCACCGACGCCGCTGTGGACGCGGACATGCTGGACACCGTCCTCCGCGACGCCACCCGTGTCACCTTTGACCGGGCAGACTCTGACGGCTGCATGTCCACCAATGACACCGTGGTCCTGCTGGCTTCCGGCGCCTCCGGTGCGGTGCCGGACGCGGAGGCCTTCGCAGCCGGACTCACCCAGGTCTGCGCCGAGCTGGCCCGCAAGCTGATCGGTGACGCCGAGGGCGCCAGCCACGATATCGCCATCCGCACCTACAACGCCGCCAGCGAAGCGGACGCCGAAACCGTCAGCCGCTCCGTGGCACGGTCCAACCTGTTCAAAGCCGCCATCTTCGGCAAGGACCCCAACTGGGGCCGGGTGCTCTCCGCTGTGGGAACCACCGACGCCGTCTTCGACCCGGACGCCCTGAACGTCAGCATGAACGGCATCCGGATCTGCCGCAACGGCAGCATTGGCGATGACCGCGCGCTGGTGGACCTGGAGCCCCGCGAGGTCCTGGTGGAGATCGACCTGCAGGCCGGCACGGCCGAAGCCACGGTCTGGACCAACGACCTCACCCACGACTACGTGCACGAAAACAGCGCCTACTCAAGCTGACCCACGCCCGGAGGCACGCATGAACACCGAAACCCGCGAAAACACCTCGATGCTGGACGCGCAAAGCAAAGCCGGCACGCTGATTGAAGCCCTGCCCTGGATCCAGCGTTTCGCCGGGACCACCATGGTGATCAAGTACGGCGGCAACGCCATGGTCAACGACGAGCTCCGGCGTGCCTTCGCCGAGGACGTGGTGTTCCTGCACCACGTGGGCATCCACCCCGTGGTGGTCCACGGCGGCGGCCCGCAAATCAACTCCATGCTGGCGCGCCTGGGCATCGAATCCGAGTTCAAGGGCGGACTCCGCGTCACCACCCCGGAGGCCATGGACGTGGTCCGCATGGTCCTGACCGGCCAGGTGGGCCGGGAGCTGGTGGGACTCATCAACTCCCACGGCCCGTACGCGGTGGGCATGTCCGGGGAAGACGGCGGCCTGCTCCGCGCCGTCCGGACCGGCACCGTGGTTGACGGCGAAGACGTGGACCTGGGCCTGGTGGGCGAAGTAGTGGGGGTGAACCCGGAAGGCATCCTCGACATCCTCGCCGCCGGCCGCATCCCGGTGATCTCCACCGTTGCCCCCGAAATCGAAGCCGGCGCCGATCCTGCCGACAGCCGGGTCCAGACCACCGGCCAGGTGCTCAACGTCAACGCCGACACCGCCGCGGCTGCCCTCGCCGAAGCCCTGGGCGCCTCCAAGCTGGTCATCCTCACCGACGTCGAGGGCCTGTACGCCAACTGGCCGGACAAGTCCTCGCTCATCTCCTCGCTGAAGGCCTCGGACCTCCGGGACCTCCTGCCCACGCTGGAGTCGGGGATGATCCCCAAAATGGAAGCCTGCCTCAAGGCAGTGGACGGCGGGGTGGAACGGGCGCATATCGTTGATGGCCGCCTGCCGCACTCCATGCTCCTTGAAACCTTCACCACCGCCGGCATCGGCACCCAGGTGGTTCCCGACCAGGAAGTGAGCGCATGAACGACACTGTTGACGTGGGTCCCGCCGGGCCTGACGCCAAAGCATCCGTGATGACCGGAATGGGCAGCGGCGCCGAGTGGCTGTCCCGCTACTCAAGTTCCCTGATGGGTGTCTTCGGCACCCCGCAACGGGTCCTGGTGCGTGGCGCCGGCTGCCTGGTCTGGGACGCCGACGGCAAGGAATACCTTGACCTCCTGGGCGGCATCGCCGTCAACGCGCTGGGCCACGCCCACCCGTTCGTGACCTCCGTGATCGCCAGCCAGCTGGCCACCCTGGGCCACGTCTCCAACTTCTTCACCAGCCCCACCCAGATCGCGCTGGCCGAGAAGCTGCTGGCCCTGGCCAAGGCACCGGCCGGCTCCAAGGTCTTTTTCGCCAATTCCGGCACCGAAGCCGTGGAGGCCGCCTTCAAGCTGGCCCGCCGCAACACCGGCACAGCGGACGCACCACGGACCAAGGTCGTTGCGCTGGACGGCGCCTTCCACGGCCGCACCATGGGCGCCCTGGCCCTCACAGCCAAGGAAGCGTACCGGGCACCCTTCGAACCGCTGCCCGGCGGCGTGGTGCACATCCCCTTCGGCGACCTCGAAGCCCTGCGTGCCGCCGTCGACCATTCCACTGCGGCCGTGTTCCTGGAACCCATCCAGGGTGAAGCCGGAGTCCGGCCGCTCAGCGCCGAATACCTGCAGGCCGCCCGCCGGCTCACCACTGACGCCGGCGCGCTGCTGATCCTCGACGAGGTCCAGACCGGTGTAGGCCGGACCGGCACATGGCTGGCCAGCGAGGACGCCGGAATCGTTCCGGACGCCATCACCCTGGCCAAGGGCCTGGGCGGTGGGTTCCCCATCGGCGCGCTGCTGACCATGGGGGAGAAGCCGTCCGCCCTGCTGTCCGCCGGCCAGCACGGCACCACCTTCGGCGGCAACCCGGTGGCAACGGCCGCTGCCCTGGCAACACTGCACGCCATCGAAAACCAGCACGTCCTGGCCAACGTCAACACCGTGGGGGAACACCTGCGCGCCGGCCTGGCCGCCGTTCCCGGCGTGACCGGCGTACGCGGCAGGGGACTGCTGATCGGCTTCGACCTCGACGCCGACGTGGCACCGGCAGTGGTCCAGGCCGGCCTGGACGCGGGGTTCATCGTTAACGCCCCCGGCCCGCACACCATCCGCCTGGCACCCCCGCTGGTCCTGACCACCGCCCAGGCAGAGACCTTCCTCGCCGCCTTCCCGGCCATCCTCCAGACTGCTAAGGACGCCCAGTGACAGCAACCCCAACCCGGCACTTCCTCAAGGACACCGACCTCAGCCCGGCTGAGCAGGCGGAGGTCCTGGACCTTGCAGTCCGCATGAAAGCCGCGCCGTACAGCGTCCAGCCGTTCGCCGCGGAAGGCAACGGCCGCAAAACGGTAGCGGTGATCTTCGACAAGACCTCCACCCGCACCCGGGTCTCGTTCGCCACCGGCATCGCCGACATGGGCGGCAACGCCCTGATCATCAACCCCGGCGAGGCACAGATCGGGCACAAGGAATCCGTGGCGGACACCGCCAAGGTCCTGGAGCGTATGGTCTCCACCATCGTGTGGCGGACCGGGGCGCACGCCGGACTCGTGGCCATGGCGGAAAACTCGAAGGTGCCCGTTATCAACGCCCTGTGCGATGACTACCACCCGTGCCAGCTCCTGGCGGACCTGCTGACCGTCAAGGAGCACAAGGGCCCGCTGCAGGGCCTCACCATGGCCTACCTCGGCGATTCCGCCAACAACATGGCCAACTCCTACCTGCTGGCCGGGGTCACCGCCGGCATGCACGTCCGGATCGCCGGTCCCGAAGGCTACCTTCCCACCGCGGAGATCGTGGCCGCCGCAGAGGAGCGGGCTGCCCTGACAGGCGGCTCCGTCCTGGTCACCACCGATGCCACCGAAGCCCTCACCGGCGCGGACGTGGTGGCCACCGACACCTGGGTCTCCATGGGCCAGGAAGCGGAAAAGGAAGCCAGGATGCAGCTGTTCCGGAAGTACTCCGTGGACGAGGCGGCCATGTCCCTCGCCGCGGACGACGCCGTGGTGCTGCATTGCCTTCCCGCTTATCGCGGCTACGAGATCTCCGCCGGCGTCATCGACGGTCCGCAGTCCATCGTCTGGGACGAGGCCGAGAACCGGCTGCACGCCCAGAAGGCCCTGATGGCCTGGCTGCTGCACCGGTCCGGCCTGGCAGTGGTGGCTGGCCTTGAGCCCGTGGCGGCTGGCAGCCAGTGACCGTCCCGTCAGCCGGGCCCGCCTCCAGCCCGGCCACCAAAACGGCCCGCCAGGCCCGGATCACGGCCCTGCTCACGGGCCAGTCCGTGCGCTCCCAGGCGGAGCTTGCGGCGCTGCTGGCGGACGACGGCGTCCAGGTCACCCAGGCCACCCTGTCCCGGGACCTGGTGGAACTCGGTGCCGTCCGGGTCCGCGGCCAGGAAGGCGTGCTGGTTTACGCCGTCCCGGGTGAAGGCGGGGAACGGGCCGCCAAAAGCGGGGTGAGCCAGGAAATCCTGGACGCCCGGCTGGCCCGGCTCTGCAGCGAACTGCTGGTCACGGCGGAAGCCTCGGCCAACATCGCCGTCCTGCGTACCCCGCCCGGCGCGGCGAACTTCCTGGCCCTCGCAATCGACCATTCGGTGATGCCGTCCATCCTGGGCACCATCGCCGGTGACGACACCGTCCTGCTGGTCTCCCGGGACCCCCTGGGCGGACCCGACCTCGCCGCGCGCTTCCTTCAGCTGGCCGAGGAAGCCGGGCAATAAGCTTGATGGCAACAACACGAACCAAACCCTCAATTCAAGGAGCATTTAAGTGACTGAACGCATTGTGCTGGCCTACTCCGGCGGCCTGGACACCTCAGTAGCCATCGGCTGGATCGGTGAAGCCACCGGCGCCGAGGTCATCGCCGTGGCCGTTGACGTTGGACAGGGCGGCGAGTCGCTGGAGACCATCCGGCAGCGCGCCCTGGGCTGCGGCGCCGTCGAAGCCTACGTGGCCGACGCGTCGGACGAGTTCGCCAACGAGTACTGCATGCCCACGCTGAAGGCCAACGCCCTCTACCAGGGCCACTACCCGCTGGTCTCGGCCATCTCCCGCCCGGTGATCGTGAAGCACCTGGTCAAGGCCGCCCGCGAATTCGGCGCCACCACCGTGGCCCACGGCTGCACCGGCAAGGGCAACGACCAGGTCCGCTTCGAAGTCGGCATCCAGACCCTTGGGCCGGACCTGAAGTGCATCGCCCCCGTCCGCGACCTCGCCCTCACCCGCGACAAGGCCATCGCCTTCGCCGAGGAAAAGGGCCTGCCCATCGAGACCACCAAAAAGAACCCGTACTCGATCGACCAGAACGTCTGGGGCCGTGCCGTCGAAACCGGCTACCTTGAGGACATCTGGAACGCCCCCACCAAGGACATCTACGACTACACCGCCACCCCGGAGTTCCCGCCGGCCCCGGATGAAGTCACCATCTCCTTCGAAGCCGGCGTGCCGGTGGCGATCGACGGCGTCCGGGTCACCCCGCTGCAGGCCATCAAGGAACTGAACCGCCGGGCCGGCGCCCAGGGCGTGGGCCGGATCGACGTTGTCGAGGACCGCCTCGTGGGCATCAAGTCCCGCGAAATCTACGAGGCCCCCGGCGCCATGGCGCTGATCACCGCGCACAAGCACCTCGAGGACATCACCGTCGAGCGCGAGCAGGCCCGCTTCAAGGCCACCGTTGGCCAGCGCTGGGCCGAGCTGGTCTACGACGGACAGTGGTTCTCCCCGCTGAAGCGTTCCCTCGACGCCTTCATCGAAGACACCCAGAAGTACGTCACCGGCGACATCCGCATGACCCTGCACGGCGGCCAGGCAATCGTCAACGGCCGCCGCTCCGACACGTCCCTGTACGACTTCGACCTGGCCACCTACGACACCGGCGACACCTTCGACCAGTCGCAGGCCAAGGGCTTCATCGAGTTGTGGGGCATGTCCGCCAAGGTGGCCTCGGGCCGCGACATCCGCGTCGCAGGAAAGTAGCCCCCGTGGCTGAGCACAAATCCGGGGTGCGCTCGGGGACCAATACAGGTGCGCTGTGGGGCGGCCGGTTCGCCGGCGGCCCCGCGGACGCCCTCGCGGCGCTGAGCAAGTCCACGCATTTTGACTGGCGGCTGGCCCGCTACGACATTGCCGGGTCCAAGGCGCACGCCCGCGTGCTGCACAAGGCCGGACTGCTGGACGACGCCGAACTCGACGGCATGCTGGCCGCCCTCACCCGCCTGGATGAGGACGTGGCGTCCGGCGGCTACCTGCCCGCCGACTCCGACGAGGACGTGCATGGATCGCTGGAACGCGGCCTGATCGAACGCGCCGGCACCCAGCTGGGCGGCAAGCTCCGCGCCGGCCGGTCCCGCAACGACCAGGTGGCAACCCTGGGCCGGATGTTCCTGCGCGACCACGCCCGGATCATCGCCCGCGGCGTGCTGGCCACCGTGGACTCCCTCGTCGGGCAGGCCAAGGCGCACCACGGTGTGGCCATGCCGGGCCGCACCCACCTGCAGCACGCCCAGCCGGTGCTGCTGAGCCATCACCTGCTGGCCCACGCTTGGGCGCTGCTGCGTGATGTGCAGCGGCTCCAGGACTGGGATAAGCGGGCCGGCGTTTCGCCGTACGGTTCCGGCGCCCTGGCGGGGTCCTCGCTGGGCCTGGACCCGGAAGCGGTGGCCGCGGACCTGGGCTTCTTCTCCGCCACGCACAACTCGATCGACGGCACCGCGTCCCGCGACGTTTTCGCCGAGTTCGCGTGGGTCACGGCCATGATCGGTGTTGACCTGTCCCGGATCTCCGAGGAAGTCATCTTCTGGGCCACCAAGGAATTCTCCTTCGTCACACTGCACGATTCCTATTCCACGGGGTCCTCCATCATGCCGCAGAAGAAGAACCCGGACGTGGCCGAGCTGGCACGCGGCAAGGCAGGGCGCCTGATCGGCAACCTGACCGGGCTCCTGGCTACCCTCAAGGGACTGCCGCTGGCGTACAACCGCGACCTGCAGGAGGACAAGGAGCCGGTCTTCGATGCCGCCGACACCCTGGAGCTGCTGCTTCCGGCCGTTTCCGGCATGATCGCCACCCTGACGTTCAACACCGAGCGGATGGCGTCGCTGGCACCGCAGGGCTTTGCCCTGGCCACCGACATCGCCGAATGGCTGGTCCGGCAGGGCGTGCCGTTCCGGGAAGCGCACGAGCTTTCCGGCGCCGCCGTCAAGCAGGCCGAATCCCGCGGCGTTGAACTGTGGGACCTGACAGACGAGGAATACGCGGACATCTCCGCGCACCTCACGCCGGAGGTCCGCACGGTACTGTCCACGGAGGGCTCGCTTAACAGCCGCAACTCCCAGGGCGGCACGGCACCGGCCGCCGTCGAACGCCAGCTCACCGCGCTGGAAGCCGAACTGGAAGCCGTCCGCGCCTACGCCGGCTAGCTCCCGCACGCCCCTCCCGCCTGTTGATCCGACAGGCGGGAGGGGTGTTCTGCGTTAACTTGCGGGGCAGCCCCGCTAGCATGGCGCCATGACCCAAACCTTCCGGCAGTTCCTCCGCGCACTGCCCGACTTCCCCGCGGAGCTGCCCGATTTCGACCCGGACACCGCGCCGGCGGACCCCGCCGCGCTGTTCCGGTTCTGGCTGGACCAGGCCCTCGCCGCCGGTGAACCGCAGCCGCACGCCTTCAGCCTGGCGACGGTGGCCGGCAGCGGGCAGCCGTCGGCACGGATGCTGATCCTGAAGGACATTGACGACGCCGGCTGGCAGTTCGCCACGTCCCGCACCTCCCGCAAGGGCCGGGAACTCACGGGCTCGCCGGTGGCGGCCATGAACTTCTACTGGCATTCGCAGGGCCGGCAGGTGCGGGTGGCCGGTCCCGTGGTGGAGCTCTCCGCCGCCGCGTCGGCAGCGGACTGGGACGCCCGGCCGCAGGCTGATGGCAGCAGTAACCCGGAATGGCAGCTCTACGCCCTCCGGCCCGTTGAGATCGAATTCTGGCAGGCCCGGCACAACCGCCGGCACCTGCGGCACCGGTTCGGGCCGGACGGTATCCCGCTCGATTAAGCCGTCGCGCCACGGGACCTGCGCCGGCGGTTCGCCTATGCCGCTTCGCGCGCCAGCAGCCGTTCCTTCACCGGCAGGCCCCAGCGGAACCCGCCCAGGGTGCCGTCCGTCCGGATCACCCGGTGGCAGGGAACAAACAATGCCGCGGCGTTGAAGGCGCAGGCGCTGGCCGCGGCCCGGACAGCCCTGGGGTTTCCGGCCAGCGCCGCGTATTCGGTATACGTCACGGGCTGCCCCGGTGCCACAAGGCGCAGGACGTCCCAGGCATGCGCCCGGAACGGGCCGGACTGCTGCAGCACCGGCACGGCCATTGCAGGTTCCGGGTCTCCGCTGTAGAACGCGTCAACGGCCGGGGAGATGCCGGCCAGGCTGCTGACTGTTTCCAGGCCGTCCGGCCGCAGGGACGCGTGGATTTGGCCGGTCAAGTCAGCCGGGTCCGCTGTCCAGCCGGACGAGAGCACCGCCCCGTCCCGGGCGATGATGGTGAAGGGGCCATCGGGGGTGGTCATGGTCAGCAGTTGGGCTTTCATGGCGTCACTTTCGCGGAGGTTGGGGCCGGGGAACGGCGGGTGCGTGGAGTACGTCCGATGCCGGGGGGACGGGCGGCAGCGGCCCAGAGGTGCATGGTGGCGTAGGAACGCCAGGGACTGACTTCGCGGAAGTCCGGCGAACCGGCGTCTGTGCCCGCGGCCAGGGCCTTGATGCCGTTCCGGACGGCGGCGTCATTGGCGAGGAAAACGTCCGGGGCACCGAGCACCCGCATCGCCACGTAGCCCACCGTCCAGGGTCCCACGCCCGGCAGTGGCAGCAACGCGGCCGTGAGGCCGGGGACGTTATGGCCGTAGCCGATCTCCAGCCGGCCGTCCGCCATGGTCGCTGCGGCGTTCAGGAGGGATTCCGTGCGCCGCTTCGGGCCGCGGAGCAGGTGCCCGGAAGCCGCGATCTGCGCTGGGGTGGGGAACAGCCGGTCCAGGCCGTCCGCCGGAGCGCTGCTGTGGCTGCCTGCCGCAGCCAGTTGCGAAAGTGCCGTCCGGGCAGCGGCCACGGTGATCTGCTGGCCGATCATGGCCCGGACCAGCAGCTCCTGCGGGTCCAGCGCCCCGGGCATCCGCATCCCGGGTGTCCCGGCGACGGCGGCGGCGAGCCGGGGATCCGCCGCCAGGGCAGCATCGATGGCCTGCGGGTCGGCGTCCAGGTCAAAGAGCCTGCGGACCCGGCTCAGGAGCGCCGGCAGGTCCCGCAGGTCCACCGCGCCGATGGTGAGGGTCAGGGGCCGGCCGGGCGTGCCGCCGTCGTACTCCACCGCGAAGCGCGCGTCGCCGTGCGGCAGCCGCAGCGTCCGTGCGTAGGACGTGGCGGTGCCCGCTTCGATGCCGGGGACGGCACGCACGGCAAGGAACGTGAAGATGCCCGGATCGAACGGCTGGCGGTACGGCAAAGCCAGGCTGAGGGCCGTGGTGCCGCCCCCGGCCTTCGCCGGACGGCCCTTGAGCCGCAGCGCAGTGGGGGTCATGTCGAAGACTTCCACCATGGTTTCGTTGAACTGGCGGACACTGCTGAAACCGGCAGCGAAAGCGATGTCCGCGAGCTTCATGGCCGTGGACACCAGCAGCGTCCGGGCCGTCTGCGCCCTGCCGGCGCGGGCCAGCGAGAGGGGACCGGCGCCCAGCTCCTGGCTGAGGATCCTGTTCAGCTGCCGGGAGGAGTAGCCCAGCCGGGCAGCAAGGCCCTGGACGCCGTCGCGGTTGATGACCCCGTCATTAATCAGCCGCATCGCGCGGCCGGCAACGTCCTGTCGGATGTTCCAGGCGGGGGTCCCGGGGACCGCCTCCGGGAGGCAGCGCTTGCAGGCCCGGTAACCGGCGTCGTGCGCCGCGGCCGAGGTCTCATAGAAGGTGACATTGGCGGCCTTGGGGGTCCGGGCCGGGCAGGAGGGGCGGCAGTAGATGCCCGTGGTGCGGACGGCAGTATAGAACTGCCCGTCGAACCGGGTGTCCCGGGCGTCGATCGCCCGGTAGCGCTGCCAGAAGTCCATGCCTCCATCCTGCCAGCCCGGCGGGACTGCTTCTAGCGGAAATCGGACACGGCCGTGCGTACCCCTGGCCACTTCCCGGAGTGGGTAGAGTCGAAAAATGACCACGCCACAGCCCCCGTCCGGGCCGCCCCTGCGGGAATTGCTGGCCGGCAACGCCCTGGACCTGGCCCCGATGCTCCTGGGTGCCGTGCTGACGCACCGGACGCGGGACGGCCTGGTGGCTGTCCGGCTCACCGAGGTGGAGGCCTACCTGGGGCCGGGGGATTCACTTCATCCCGACCCCGGGTCCCACACCTACCGCGGGTCCACGCAGCGCAACGCGCCGATGTTCGGGCCGCCCGGGCACCTTTACGTCTACTTCACCTACGGGATGCACCACTGCGCCAACATCGTCTGCGGACCGGTTGGCACGGCGTCCGCGCTGCTGCTGCGTGCCGGGGAGGTGGTGGCGGGCGGGGACCTTGCCCGGCAGCGGCGGCCCACGTCCAAGTCACCGGCGGACCTGGCGCGGGGACCGGCCCGGCTGGCCAAAGCCATGGGACTGAGCACTGCGGACAGCGGCCGGGACGCCCTGGCGGAGCCGTTCACGCTGGAACTGCCGCCGCACCCTGCCGGGCCCGTCAGTTCCGGGCCGCGGGTGGGGGTTGCCGGTCCCGGCGGGTCGGGGGAGTACCCGTGGCGGTTCTGGCTGACCGGGGACCGGACCGTGTCCACGTACAAGCCGGCCCGGCCCCGGACGCCGCAACCTGAGACCACCATGTTTCACAAGCGTTAACGGAAATGGTTGTAGAATGGACGGTCTGTATTCCGCGATAGGGGAACGTTAATGCTCGACGCCGATTTGGCCCACGAACGGGATTATGTTGCCGGCCTCTACGCCCGGCTGGAGGAGCTGCGCGACGAGAAGCGCCGGCAGCTTGCCCAGGTCCGGCGCGCCGGAGCCGTAGGCACCATGCAGAACGTTTCGGAACGGGACGCTTTTGCCGCCCTGTATGAGGACCGGCTCGCGCAGCTGGATGCAGTGGACGACCGGTTGGTCTTTGGCCGGCTGGATCTGGACTCCGGCGAGGAACAGTACATCGGCCGGATCGGCCTCACCACCGAGGACCTGCAGCGGCTGATGGTGGACTGGCGCGCGCCAGAAGCCGGGCACTTCTACCAGGCCACCGCTTTCGACCGGCAGGGTGTACGCCGCCGCCGCCACCTGATCCTGCAGGGCCGCGAAGTCAAGGCCATTGAAGACGACGTCCTGGACGCCGGCATGCTGGCGGACGACGAATCGCTGCAGGGCGAAGGCGCCCTTTTGGCGGCGTTGAACTCCAAGCGCACCGGCCGGATGTCGGACATCGTCAGCACCATCCAGTCGGAGCAGGACCGCATCATCCGGTCCTCGATCTCAGGTGCCCTGGTGGTGCAGGGCGGCCCCGGCACCGGCAAAACCGCCGTGGCGCTGCACCGTGCCGCCTATCTCCTCTACACCCACCGGGACCGGCTCAAGACTGCAGGCGTCCTGCTGGTGGGGCCGTCGTCGTCGTTCATGAAGTACATCGAACGTGTGCTGCCCTCCCTCGGCGAGACTGGTGTGGTGATGGCAAGCCTGGGCCGGCTGATGCCCGGCATCCATGCCGTACCCGAACAGGACGCCGGCGTCGCCGCCATCAAGGGCCGCCTGGACATGGCCGCCATTGTGGCCAACGCCGTCGCCAACCGCCAGCGGGTCCCGGCCGGGGACCGGATCCTGGAAGTGGACGGCCGCAAGCTGACGCTGACGGTCCGCCAGGTCCGGCGTGCGCGGGAGCGTGCCCGCGCCACCGGGAAACCGCACAACGAGGCACGCGCCAGCTTCGTCAAGATCCTGCTCCGTGAGCTGACCGAACAGCTGACCGACCTTGTTGAAGCCGGGAACATCGGCAACAACGCTGACCGGGGCTACCTTGCCGAGGACGTCCGCAGCGCCCGCGACGTGCGGATCGCCCTCAACCTGTGCTGGATGCCCATAACGCCGGAGAAGCTGGTTTCCGAGCTGTTCAGCAAGCCGGCCATCCTCGAATTCTGCACCCCGCACCTCACCAAGGCTGAGCGGGCTTCCCTGCTGCGCCCGGCGGACGCGCCCTGGACGGAACCCGACGTCCCGCTGCTTGATGAAGCCGCGGAACTGCTGGGGGATCTGGACGCTACCGACGGCCGCGGCCTTGCGCAGCAGGAGCACGACAGGGCCCGCGACCTGGCCAACGCCAAGCAAACGCTGGAAAACATGGAGCACATGGGTGTTGATGTGCTGATGACTGCAGAGGAGCTCGCGGACCAGAACCAGGAGCGCGAGGACCGGCTCACGGCGGCCGAGCGCGCCACCAGCGACCGCAGCTGGGCCTTCGGGCACATTGTGGTGGACGAGGCCCAGGAGCTTTCGCCCATGCAGTGGCGGCTGCTGGTGCGGCGCTGCCCGCTGAAGTCGTTCACGATCGTGGGCGACATTGCCCAGACCAGTTCCGTGGCCGGCGCCAATTCCTGGCAGGGTGCCCTGGCTCCCATGTTCGGTGACCGCTGGCAGCTTGAGGAGCTGACGGTCAACTACCGGACGCCGTCCCAGATTGCCGAGGCAGCAGTCCGGATGGCCAACGCTGCCGGGCTGGTGGTTTCGGCGCCCAAGGCTGTCCGTGAGGGCCGCTGGTCACCTGTCATTGACGAGGTCCCGGCGGGCTCAGTGGTGGACCGCCTGGTGGAGGTCCTGCCGGCAGAGCTGGAAGCGCTCGACGGCGGCCTGATCGCCGTGATTGCCGACGGCGACCTCCTGCCCGCAGCCATCCGCGCCCTCCGCACTGCGTACGGCCGGCGGGTGGGCAACGGTGCTGGGAGCTACGAGCAGGACATTGTGGTCATCAGCCCCCGCGAGGCCAAGGGCCTGGAATTCGACGGCGTGGTGGTGCTGGAACCGGCCATGATGCTCAACCACGAGCACGGCAAGGTGGGCGACCTGTACGTGGCCATGACCCGGGCCACCCAGCGGCTGCGCCTGATAGCGGCCCAGCCCGTACCGGCAGGCATCGCAGGCTGAGGGCCTGCTCCCGGCGGTGCCGCCGCCTGGCGGCGCCGCACTCCTGCTAACTTAGAAGGCGTGCCAGAAATCAACAGCCTCGAACTGCAACAGAACGATCCCACTTTTGCCAACGTATGGCAGGAGCTGAAATGGCGTGGCCTGGTCCACGTCTCCACCGATGAAGCAGAGCTGGAGAAGCTCCTCGCCGGTGGGCCGGTCACGTACTATTGCGGCTTTGATCCCACGGCTCCCTCGCTTCACCTGGGCAACCTGGTGCAGCTGCTGGTGATGCGGCGGCTCCAGCTGGCCGGCCACCGGCCGCTGGGCCTGGTTGGCGGGTCCACGGGCCTGATCGGTGATCCCCGTCCCACGGCTGAACGGACCCTGAATACCAAGGACACCGTGGTGGAATGGGTGGGCTACCTGCAGGGCCAGGTCCGCCGTTTCCTAAGCTTCGAGGGGGACAACGCCGCCCGGATGGTCAACAACCTTGACTGGACGGCTCCGCTGAGCGCCATCGACTTCCTGCGTGAGGTGGGCAAGCACTTCCGTGTAGGCACCATGCTGCGCAAGGACGCGGTGGCCTCCCGGCTGAGTTCCGATGAGGGCATCAGCTACACCGAGTTCAGCTACCAGATCCTGCAGGGTATGGACTACCTCCAGCTGTACCGCGACCACGGCTGCGTCCTGCAGACCGGAGGCTCGGACCAATGGGGCAACCTGACCAGCGGCACGGAGCTGATCCGCAAGGTGGAGGGCAAGAGCGTCCACGCCCTGGGTACGCCGTTGATCACCAATTCCGATGGCACCAAGTTCGGCAAGAGCGAGGGCAACGCCATCTGGCTCGATGCCGCGATGTGCAGCCCGTACGCCTTCTACCAGTTCTGGCTTAATACCGCAGATGCTGACGTCGTTGACCGGCTCAAGGTGTTCACCTTCCTGACCCGGGCAGAGATCGACGACGTGGCCACCGCTGTTGCCGAGCGTCCGTTTGCCCGGGAAGGCCAGCGCCGGCTTGCCTTCGAAGTAACGTCGCTGGTTCACGGTGTGGATGCGACCGAAAAGGTCATCGCAGCGTCCGCCGCTTTGTTCGGCAACGGCGACCTTACTGTCCTCGATGAGGTGACCCTTTCTGCCGCCACCGCCGAACTTCCTTCCGCCACGGTGCCGGCAGACGCTTTGGGCATTGTGGATCTTTTGGTGGCGTCGGGTCTTTCCGAGAGCAAATCGGCCGCCCGCCGCACGGTGGGGGAGGGCGGCGCTTATGTGAACAACCAGAAAATGACAGACCCGGATGCTGTTGTCGCCGGCTCGCAGCTGCTGCACGGCAAGTACCTGCTCCTTCGGCGGGGAAAAAAGAACCTCGCCACCGTCCAGGTGGATCCCGCCTAGGGTTCCACGCCCCCGAAAACACCACAGCACGCCCTTCACCAGCCGACTTGCACGGCTGTTGGGGGGCGTGTATTGTTTTCTGAGTCGCCGCCGCTGAGTGGTGACAAACCCCCAACATTGATAAGAAGCAATTCTTAGCCAGGCAGTGCCTGGACCGAAAAGTTGCTTCGATTTTCTGCTGGGCGGATTCATGGAAACAGAGTGAATTCCGGGAAAACAACCGGATTTGCAAAGCGAATATGAATGAAATAAGCTTGAAACATCACGGCGAAGAAATACGGAATAAGAATTCATTCAAATGAATTGTTTCGGGAATATTCGAACGTGTCTGTTGTTTGAGAACTCAATAGTGTGCCATGTTTGTTGATACCAATTTTTT
>NZ_JARVTC010000016.1:0-96111 GCF_030208875.1 Pseudarthrobacter sp. MEB009 | reverse complement strand
CTACAACTTCGACCTCACCGGCAACAACGCCGACGGCACCTGGCTCGCCAGCCAACAAATAAACCTTCCGGTGGGCCGGGCCTACATCAAAATCTACGGCTACAGCGGCAACGCAAGCTGGGGCAAGACGTACACCCTAAATGCGGGATGGATCTGGTCCTCAACTCCGGTACCCTCCATCAGCGGGACCCCACAGGTGGGCCGGGCCCTGACGGCAGTCCCAGGAACCTGGTCACCTACACCGGATGCGATGAGCTATCAGTGGTTCCGTTCCGGGACCGCCATCACCGGCGCGGCAGGGAAAACCTACACTCCGGTTGGCGCCGACTACGGCAAGACCATCACTGTGAAGGTCACCGGAAACAAGGCCGGGTACCCCGCAGTATCCAGGACCTCCGCAGCCACAGCCGTGGTCGCGAAAGGCACCCTGGCGGCACCGGTTCCGACCATCACCGGCACCGCCCGGGTCGGTTCCACGCTGACCGCAGTTCCGGGCACCTGGGGACCCGCACCAGTGACGCTGGCGTACCAGTGGAAAGCCAACGGCGTGAGCATCACCGGCGCCACCGCGGCCACCTACAAACCCGTCGCAACCGATACCGGCAAAACCCTCACCGTAACCGTCACCGGAACCAAAACCGGCTACAACACCACCGCGAAAACCTCCGCCGCAACCCCCGCCGTCCTTTAACGGGAGTCCTTCGCGGCAGAGCCCCTGGCTTCCTGGCGCTGCTCCCCACGAGGCGGAACCGGATTTCTCCGGCCGGCTCCTGGGGAGCAGTCCAGCTGGAATTCGCTTCCCCTGTATGAGTCCCGGCCCGCGTTATCCACATAGGCTCAGTGCTCCGTATCGGCTTTTCCCGGGCCTGCCTAGGATCGGCGTATGACAACGTTCCAGGGCATTCCCTCAGGTGCTTTCGGGTTCTACGCGGAGCTCCAGGAAAACAACAACCGGGAGTGGTGGCTGGAGAACAGCCCCCGCTACCGGTCGCTGGTGCGGGAACCGCTGCTGGCGCTCCTGGCCGGGCTCGAACCGCGGTTCGGCCCGGGAAAGGTGTTCCGCCCCCAGCGGGACATGCGGTTTTTCCAGAACGGCCCGCCCTACAAAACGGCGCAGGGCGCCTTCGCCGCGGTGCAGGAAGGCCTCGGGTATTACCTGCACATCGGAGCGGACGGCCTGGCAGTGGGGGCTGGCTGCCACACCGTTTCGCCGGCGCAGCTTGCCAGGTACCGGAACTCGGTGGATGCGGCCGGGACCGGTGAGGCGCTCCGGCGCATCGTCGAAGCACTGGAAGCGACAGGTTTCGATGTGGAGGGCGAAACGCTACGGAACGTGCCGCGCGGTTTTCCCTCGAACCACCCGCGGGCGGATCTCCTCCGGTACAGGACCCTGGCAGCCGGCAAGGACCTTGGCCGGCCGGACTGGCTTGCTACGCCCGCAGCGGCACAGGAAACCGCGCAACTGTGGGATGCGTTGCGTCCGCTGGTTGAGTGGATGGGCCGGCATGCTGCGCCCTGACTGGAAGTAGGGCTAGGCGGGGGTTTCCGGGGCCGGCTGCGCTGCTGCCAGGAGACGGGTGTCCAGGTTGGTGAAGAAGACCGCCAGCATAAGCCGGAAGGCGTTGGTGGCGGCTTCCGGCTCATTCATCACCACAAAGTCGAACTGCAGGCCGTAAAAGGTTGCAGTGAAGAGCCGAGCGTCGGTGTCCGCAAACTCTTCGGCGATGCCCTGAACCTGCAGCCAGTCCCGGGTTTTGTGGTGCAGCAGCCGGAAGTGCTGTTGGGATGTGCCGCGGGGTTCGGCGGCAACGATGTCCTGGGCGGTGGCTTCGAATTCCAGGCGGGTCAGGTGCCGGTTCCGCTGGGCCATGGTCCACTGCCAGGATTCGAGCAGGAAGTCCCGCCAGGCGTCCCTGTCGATGTCCCGTACGTCGGTGTTCCGCATCCTGTCCAGGCGGGATTCGATGGACACCACAATGTCGGTGATCAGTTGCTCGCGGCTGCCGAAGTGGTACACCAGCACGTAGGAGCTCACACCGAGGCCTTCCGCGAGGCTGCGGAAGGTGACCTCGGCAAGGGTTTTATCCATCAGGTAGTCCAGGATGGCGCCCAGGAGCTCGGCTTTACGTTCGGGGCGGGTCAGGCGTGCCATGGGATCAATCCTAGGAGCCGGGCATGGCTCTGCCCGCCCGGGAGGACCCGGGCGGGCAGATACGGATGGTCAGGCGCGGGTGTACTCGTCGCGGTCGTCGGGCTGGGACTCCGGGGCGGCAGTCCCGTTCACCGCCGTGCTGGCCGCGCTGAAGCGCTCGTTGAGGCGTGAGTGCCGCTGCCCGTACGCGAAGTAGATGGCCAGCCCGATCAGCAGCCAGATCACAAAGAAGATCCAGGTTTCCACGGCCAGGTTGGTCATCAGGTAGAGGCACAGGATTGCGGAGACCACCGGCAGGACCTTCCCGAAGGGTACCCGGAAGGCGGGCTTGAGGTCCGGGCGCTTCCGGCGCAGCACCAGGATGCCCAGGCTCACCACCACAAAGGCGGAGAGGGTGCCGATGTTGATCATTTCCTCGAGCAGGTCCACGTTGGTCAAACCGGCCACCACGGCAACTGCGGCGCCACAGATGATCTGGAGTCGCACCGGGGTGGAGCGTTTGTCGCTGGTTTTGGACAGGGAGCGCGGCAGCAGGCCGTCGCGGCTCATGGCCAGGACCACGCGGGACAGGCCCATCAGCAGCACCATGATCACTGTGGTCAGGCCCACCAGGGAACCGAACGCAATGACCTTGGCAGCGGTGGTGTCCCCCACCGCTTCGAAGGCGGTGGTCAGGGTGGGGTTCTCCGCCTCTGCCAGCTGTGTATAGGACACCATCCCGGTCAGCGCCAGGGAAACCAGGATGTAAAGGATGGTCACGAGGGCCAGGCCACCGAAGATGCCGCGCGGGAGAGTCTTCTGCGGGTTCTTCACTTCCTCGGCTGAGGTTGCCACCACGTCGAAGCCGATGAAGGCGAAGAACACGAGCGCAGCACCGGCGAAGACGCCCAGCGTGCCGTACTGCGCGGGGGCCGCCCCGGTGAGGAACCCGAAGAACGACTGCTTGAGGACGTCGGCAGCGCCGGTGCCGGCGGTGGGCTCGGCCGCAGGAATGAACGGGGCGTAGTTTTCAAACTTCACGTAGGTGAAGCCCACCACGATCACAAACAGGACCACGGCGATCTTGATCAGGGTAAAGACGTTGCCCACACGGGCGGACAGCTTGGTGCCCAGCACCAAGAGCACGGTGAAGATGGCAACGATCAGGAAGGCGCCCCAGTAGAGGTCAACGCCACCCAGGGAGATGGCCGGCGGAACGTCGGCACCCATCAGCGCGAACACGTTGCTGAGGTAAATGCCCCAGTACTTGGCGATCACCGCGGCCGCTGTGAAGAGTTCCAGGATCAGGTTCCAGCCGATGATCCAGGCGAGCAGCTCGCCCATGGTGGCGTACGTGAAAACATACGCGGAGCCGGCCACGGGGATCGCGGTGGCGAATTCGGCGTAGCACATGATGGCCAGCGCACAGGTAATGGCGGCGATGGCGAAGGACAGCGTCACAGCGGGGCCTGAGAAGTTGGCGGCAGCCTTGGCGCCCACGGAGAAGATTCCGGCCCCCACGGCAACGGCGACGCCCATGATCATCAGGTCCCAGGTACTCAGTGAGCGTTTGAGCTTGCGCCCGGGTTCATCGGCGTCGGCAATCGACTGCTCAATGGATTTTGTCCGGCGAAGGTTCATTGGGGATCACAATCCTGGTTTTGGCTGGAAACAGACCTATCAACGATAGTGTCCATCCACTGGACGGCTATATTCGTCTCAAATTTTGAGACGGATGAGGTGCCCGGCCGCAGCACACGGCCGGGCACCGGCCCGGTGCCAACGCCGATCGGTACGCCTTTTCAGGCGGGCCAATCCATCAGCGTTGACCTGATCAGGAAGCGTTTGCCTTCCGGTGCCTCAACCGAGAACCCGCTCCCGCGGCCCTGCACCACATCGACGGTGAGATGGGTGTGGCTCCAGTAATTGAACTGCTCCCGCGACATCCAGAACTCAAGGGGCTGGGGGTCGGTGCCGCCGAAGACGTCGAAGCGGCCCAGCAGCACGTCGGAGTCGCCGGTGATGAATTCGCCGGCCGGGTAGCACATGGGTGAAGACCCGTCGCAGCACCCGCCGGACTGGTGGAACATCAGCGGGCCGTGCTGCTCCCACAGCTTGGCGAGCAGGTCCACCGCAGCGGGCGTGAGCGCCACCCGGGAAAAGTCTTCCCCGGGCAGCGTCACGGCGGCGTTGATCGGTTCTGCAGTCATCGGCTTAGAAGAAGCCGAGCTTGTTCTCGTCGTAGCTGACCAGGAGGTTCTTGGTCTGCTGGTAGTGGTCCAGCATCATTGCGTGGTTCTCACGGCCGATGCCCGAGGACTTGTAGCCGCCGAACGCGGCACCGGCCGGGTAGGCGTGGTAGTTGTTGACCCACACACGGCCCGCCTGGATTTCCCGGCCGGCACGGTAGGCGACGTTGCCGTTCCGGGACCAAACGCCGGCGCCCAGGCCGTACAGGGTGTCGTTGGCGATGCCCATGGCGTCGTTGTAGTCGCTGAACCGGGTGACCGATACCACCGGGCCGAAGATTTCCTCCTGGAAGATCCGCATCCGGTTGTGGCCTTCGAACACCGTGGGCTGGACGTAGTAGCCGCCGGCCAGGTCGCCGGACAGTTCTGCCCGGGCACCGCCGATGAGGACCTTGGCGCCTTCCTGCCTGCCGATGTCCAGGTAGGAGAGGATCTTTTCGAGCTGGTCGTTGGATGCCTGTGCGCCCACCTGGGTGTCGGTGTCCAGCGGGTTGCCCTGCACCATCTTGCCCACCCGGGCGATGGCGTCGGCCATAAAGGAATCGTAGATCCCGTCCTGGACCAGGGCGCGGGACGGGCAGGTGCACACCTCGCCCTGGTTGAACGCGAACAGGGCGAAGCCCTCCTGGGCTTTGTCGTAGAACGCGTCGTTTTCCTGGGCCACGTCGTTGAAGAAGATGTTGGGGCTCTTGCCGCCCAGTTCAAGGGTGACCGGAATGAGGTTCTGGCTGGCGTACTGGCTGATCAGGCGCCCGGTGGTGGTTTCGCCGGTGAAGGCGATCTTCCGGATCCGGGAGCTGGAGGCGAGCGGTTTGCCAGCCTCAACACCGAATCCGTTGACCACATTGATGACCCCGGCCGGGAGCAGATCACCGATCAGCTCCATCAGCACCAGGATGGAAGTGGGCGTCTGTTCTGCCGGTTTCAGGACCACCGCGTTGCCGGCAGCGAGGGCCGGCGCGAGCTTCCAGACGGCCATAAGGATGGGGAAGTTCCACGGGATGATCTGGCCCACCACGCCCAGGGGCTCGTGGAAGTGGTAGGCAGTGGTGTCTTCGTCCAGCTGCGACAGCCTGCCTTCCTGGGCGCGCACGGCGGAGGCGAAGTAGCGGAAGTGGTCCGCGGCGAGGGGCATGTCGGCGTTGAGGGTCTCGCGGACGGGTTTGCCGTTGTCCCAGGACTCGGCGACGGCGAGCATTTCCAGGTTTTCGTCGATGCGGTCGGCGATCTTGTTCAGGATGGCGGCGCGCTCGGCCACGGAGGTCTTGCCCCAGGACGGCGCCACCTTGTGGGCCGCGTCCAGTGCCAGTTCGATGTCTTCGGCGGTTCCCCGGGCCACTTCGCAGAAGGGCTTGCCCGTTACGGGGGTGATGTTTTCGAAGTACTGGCCTTTGACGGGGGCCACCCACTCGCCGCCGATCCAGTTCTCGTAGCGGTCCTTGAAGGTGACCTTCGATCCGTCGGTGCCGGGCTGTGCGTAAACAGTCATTGCGAGCTCCTTTGCTGTGCATGAGGCGGCGGCCTGGTGCGGGCGCCCGCCGTTGCAGCCAGCCTAGGAGGGTGCAGGTTGCAGCAAGGTTGCAACCCGGAGGAGGAATGTCAGGGGGTTGCCGGGGATGCCCGGAGTTCGTCGTCGATCCGTTCCAGTTCGTCCACAACTGCCGCCCGCTTGGGTGAGCGGGCAGGGAGGAGGCGGAGCGCGGCGCGCCGGACGCCGACGTCGTTCCTTGCCTCGGGAAGTTCGGCGTACCGGAGCAGTGACTCGGCGCTGCCGTCGGTGAGGATCGCGTCGCGGAGCAGGGCCGAGACCCTGCCCCGCAAGGTGATGATTCCCGGCGCCTCGGAGCGCGGCAGCACCGCCCCACCGTAGATTTTCAGGGCCATCCGGTGGGCCCCCCGCTGCAGGCAGCTGAGGACCTGCCCCGAATCGGGGACCACGTCAACGGGCAGCCGGTACGGCCGGGAGGTGGGGACGGCGTCCGGATGAAGCTGCTGCAGGATCTTGCGGAGCCGGACCATCTCGGCGCGCAAGGTGATGGTGGAGCCCTCCCCCGGGTACAGCAACCCGCTGAGCTCCTCCGCGTTGAGCCCGTCCGGGTGGGTGCTGAGCAGGGCCAGGATCTCGCTGTGACGGGCGGACAACGCAACGGTCCGGCCCTGCAGGCTCAGCAGCGCCTGGTCCCGGCCCAGCAGTTGGAGGCTGTTCCGGTAGAGGCTGCCTTCCCGGACTGCCGCCGGCGGCGCCGCGGACCGCCGCCTGGCGGGCCTGCCGGCAAGGGACGCGGCGAGCTGGAGCCGTTCCACCCGCAGCTGGGCCTGCGCCGCGGCCACCGTGGCCTCCACCAGGGAAAGGGTGTGCGGCGCCACGGCGGAGGCTTTGCCGGTGATGTCCACAACGCCCAGGACGGCGCCGGAGTCGGGGTCGTGGAACGGCACGGCCGTGCAGCTCCAGGAGTGCACCGCGCGCTGGTAGTGCTCGGCCCCGGCGATCTGGATGCCCCGGCCCAGGGCCAGCGCGGTTCCGGGGGCGCTGGTCCCCACGGTGGCTTCGGACCAGTCCGCGCCGGGGACAAACATCATGCCTTCGGCCCGGCGCTGCAGGTCCGGGTCGCCGTCCACCCACAGCAGCCGGCCCACCTCGTCACCCACGGCCACCAGCAGGCCGCTGTCGTGGCTGGGCTGGACCAGGAGCCGGTTGATCACAGGCATGATCGCGGCCAGCGGGTGGCGGCGCCGGTAGTCCTCCAACTCGTCCCGGTCCAGGGCCAGCGGGGCGGCGGGGTTATCCGGGTTGGCCTGCAGGCGCGCGGACCGTTGCCAGGACTCCCGGATCAGCCGGCGCAGGCCCGGGATCTCGGGTGTTCCGCCGGGCACTCCGTGGTCCAGGAACTCGTGGCCGGCCATGGCGGCACGCTGGGTGGTGGCCGCACCTGGCGGCTGGCTCACGTTCGGCATTGAACTCCCAGGTGATGGGCGGCATCAGGCTGCCGGCCCGGCCATTCTAACCCCGCCCGGAAGTCCCCGGGCGGGATCCTCAGTCGCGGGAAATCCGGACCATGTCCTCCCGGGGAACCACCTTGATCCGCTCGCGGGCCACCCCGCTGGACCCGTCCGCGGTCCAGGCGGCGCCCAGGGCGGCTTCGTGGGCGTCGAGCCGGTTCCAGCCCTCCCACGTGGTGTATTCGACGCCGCGCTCCTCAAGGAGGTCGATGATGGCCTGCGGGTCGGGGTTCTGCGCCGGCGGCAGCGTGAGCCTGTCCTCCAGCAGGAAGCCGATGGTTTCCAGGGCGTCGCCCTTGGTGTGGCCGATCAGGCCCACCGGTCCGCGCTTGATCCAGCCTGTGGCGTAGATACCGGGGACAGCGGCCCCGGCAGCGTCGAGGACCCGGCCGCCCTCATTGGGAATGACACCGCGCTTGGCGTCGAATTCCAGTTCCGCCAGCGGCGAGCCGTGGTAACCGATGGCCCGGTAGACGGCCTGGACCGGGTATTCAGCGAACTCCCCCGTGCCTTTGGCGTTGCCGGTGCCGTCCAGCTGCATCCGCTCGAACTTGATCCCCGAGACGGAGCCTGTGCCGCCGTCCTGGATTTCCACCGGGCTGTGCAGGAAGTGCAGGTGCAGCCGGCGGGAGGAGGGTTCCTCGGCTTCGGCGTGCTCTTCGACAAGCCAGTTGGTCAGCGTGTTCACCATGGTTTTGATCTGGTTGTTGCTGCGGATGGCCTCATCGGAGGCCTCGTCGAACTCGAAGTCCTCCGGGTACAGCACAATGTCCACGTCGTTCATGTGGCTGAGCTCGCGCAGCTCCAGCGGCGTGAACTTGACCTGGGCGGGGCCGCGCCGGCCAAAGACGTGCACATCGGTGACAGGTGAGGATTTCAGGCCCTGGTAGACGTTGTCCGGGATTTCGGTGCTGAGCAGTTCCTCCGGGTGCTTGACCAGCATGCGCGCCACGTCAAGGGCCACGTTGCCGTTGCCGATCACGGCGATTTCCCGGGCCTCCAGCGGCCACTCCCGGGGGACGTCCGGGTGGCCGTCATACCAGGATACGAAGTCCGCGCCGCCGTAGGAGCCGGCCATGCCGATGCCGGGAATGTCCAGGTCGGCGTCCCGGATGGCGCCGGTGGAGAAGATCACGGCGTCGTAGAAGGCCCGGAAGTCGTGCAGGGTGAGGTCCTTGCCGTAGGCCACGTTCCCCAGGAAGCGGATGTCGCCGCGGTCCAGGACCTTGTGCAATGCGTTGACGATCCCCTTGATCCGGGGATGGTCAGGGGCCACGCCGTAGCGGATCAGGCCGTAGGGTGCGGGATAGGCCTCGAAGAGGTCGATGCTGACCTCGAAGTCGCCGTCCTTGACGCCGCTGGATTTGGTGAGGATATCGGCGGCGTACACACCTGCGGGCCCAGCCCCCACGATGGCGACGCGGAGGGGACGGGTGGCGGCGGAGGCGCTGTGGTTGGTCACCGGGGGCCCTTCTGACGATGCGGGTGCGCCGCACCGGCGCACAGTTCCCAATTCTAGGCCTTAGCCGCTTTTGGCCAGCGGAACCACCGCGCCTTCCCGGTAAAGCAGCGCCCGCAGTTCGGACTCGGCGGAGTCCGGCCGTTTGGGGTCGATGGTCTCGCCATTGTTGTAGTGGTCCAGCACGCGCGGGTCCACGTAGCTCTTCCGGGCGATGGACGGGGTGTTGCCCAGCACCTCGGCGGCAGCCTGCATGGCGGCGCTGACGGCCCGCTTCCTTTTGGCAACGGTGGGCCGCGGACCGGTCCGGGCCAGGCTGCCGGCGGCAGCAATGGTGCCGCGCAGGGTGCGGAAATCCTTGGCGGTGAAGTCGGAGCCGGTGCGTTCCTTGACGTAGGCGTTGATGTCGGAGCTGGTGACCGGGCGCCAGTTCCTGCCCTCCTTGTAGGCGAGCAGCCGGGCCTTGCCGCCGCGCTTCTTGAGCTGGCGCACCAGGGCGGCGAGGTCGGCGTCGCGGATTTCCGATTCCCAGTCCTTGCCGCTCTTGGCGGGAAACGCCAGCAGGATCCTGTCCTGGCGGACCTGGGCGTGCGCGCACAGCAGGGTGGCCAGCCCGCGGCTGCCGTTTTCGTTGGTGTACCGTTCGGAGCCCACCCGCAGTGATCCGCTGTCCAGCATCCGGAACGCCCCGGCCAGCACCCGTTCGCGGGAGAAGCCTTCGCTGCGGAGGTCCACGGTGACCAGCCGCCGGGCCGATGGCAGGGATTCGGCCAGCTGCAGGGACCTGACGAACTTCAGCCGGTCCTTCCGCTGCCGCCATTCCGGATGGTAGATGTACTGCCGCCGCCCCACGGCGTCCACCCCGGTGGCCTGGATGTGGCCATTTTCGAACGGGGCAATCCACACGTCCGTCCACGCCGGCGGGATCCCGATGCTGTCCAGTCGGTCCCTGACGTCGCCGGCCGGCACGGTGGAGCCGTCCAGGTCCCGGTAGCTGAACCCTTTTCCGGCAGGGATGCGCCGGTATCCACGCCCTGAGGCGTTGCTGCGCCGGAGCCTCATGGGGCGGTGGCCGGCAGTTCCGCTGATGTCATAAAAGCAAGCCTACTGATCAATGCCGGGATTGCCGCCCGGCACGCGTGGAATACCTGCCGGAAGCCTGCTGTTATGGTTGCGTGCCCTCACCCGAACAAACCGCCCCTGCCAGCCTCAACCCGGCCACCGCGCCTCCCGTCCAGGGAGCCGGGCCCAAAGCCGTGGATAAAGAGACGACGGCGGGGGTCCTGTTCGGGATCGGCGCATACGGGCTGTGGGGGCTGCTGCCGCTCTACTTCATTGTCCTGGTGCCCGCCGGCGCGGTTGAGATCGTGGCCAACCGGATTGTGTGGTCGCTGCTGTTCTGCGCTCTCCTGCTCACGGTCACCCGCTCCTGGCCGGCCATCGCCGCGGCGGTGCGGGACCGGAAAGTCTTTGCTCCGTTGGCGCTGGCTGCCCTGCTGATCGCCATCAACTGGCTCACCTATACCTACGGCGTGACCTCGGGCCAGGCCGTGGAGGCAGCCCTGGGCTACTTCATCAACCCCCTGGTCTCCGTGCTGCTGGGCGTGATCGTCCTGAAGGAACGGCTGCGCCCGCTGCAGTGGGCCGCCGTCGGAACCGGGTTTGTGGCGGTCGGCGTCCTGACCTATTCCTACGGAAAGTTACCGTGGATCGCACTCACCCTGGCGTTCAGCTTCGGCTTCTACGGCTTTGTGAAAAAACGGGTGGGTGCCAGGGTTGACGCCCTGACCAGCCTGAGCGTGGAGACCGCCGTGCTGGCGCCGCTGGCCGGGATCACCATGATCGTCCTGGCAGTCAACGGCACGGCCACCCTGGCCGCCAACGGGCCGGCGCACTTCTGGATCCTGGCAGCATCGGGAATCATCACAGCGATTCCGCTGCTGTTTTTCGGCGCCTCGGCCCGCCGCCTTCCCATGACCACCATCGGCCTGCTGCAGTACCTGGCCCCGATCCTGCAGTTCATTGTTGCCCTGCTGGTGTTCCGGGAGGCCATGCCGGCGGAGCGGTGGATCGGCTTCGGCGTTGTGTGGCTGGCACTGCTGCTGCTCACCGTCGACATGCTGGCCACCGCGCGGCGGCACGCCGTGGACCGGAAACGGGCCCTGCGCGCCGCAGCAGCCTGACCGGAGCGGCGGACCGGGAGCGCCCGCGGCTACTGGAGCGCCCGCGGAGACGCCAAAGGCGGGCCAGCCGAAACTGGCCCGCCTTTGTGCAGGGTGAGGTTCCTAGGCGTGCGCCTTGATGGCGGCGGCCAGGACGTCCAGGCCGTCGTTCAGGAGCTCGTCAGAGATGACCAGCGGCGGGAGCAGGCGGATCACGTTGCCGTAGGTGCCGCAGGTGAGGATGATGACGCCCTCCTTGAGGCAGGCTGCGGCGACGGCCTTGGTCAGGTCGGTGTTGGGCTCCTTGGAACCGGCCTGGACCAGCTCGATGGCCAGCATGGCGCCGCGGCCGCGGACATCGCCGATCACGCCGGTCCCGGCGGCGGAGAGCTCTGACTGCAGCTCGCGGAGCCGGGTGGTGGCCACGTCCTCGATGTGGCGGGCACGGCCGGCGAGGTCGTACTGCTCCATGGAGCCGATGGACGCCAGCGCGGCGGCGCAGGCCACCGGGTTGCCGCCGTAGGTGCCGCCGAGGCCGCCGGGGTGGACGGCGTCGAGCAGGTCTGCCCGGCCGGTAATGGCGGACAGCGGCATGCCGCCGGCGATTCCCTTGGCCATGGTCAGGATGTCCGGGATGACGCCTTCGTGGTTGACGGCGAACCATTCACCAGTGCGGCAGAAGCCCGACTGGACCTCGTCAGCGATGAACACGATGCCTTTTTCCTTGGCCCAGTCGGCCAGGGCCGGCAGGAAGCCTTCGGCAGGGACAATAAAGCCGCCCTCGCCCTGGATGGGCTCGATGATGATCGCGGCGACCTGGTCCCCGCCGATCTGCTTTTCGATCATGGTGATGGCGCGCTTGGCGGCCTCGGCGCCCGTGATCGAGGGGTTTTCCTCGCGGTACGGGTAGCTCATGGGCATGCGGTAGACCTCGGGCGCGAACGGGCCGAAGTTGGTTTTGTACGGCATGGCCTTGGCGGTCAGCGCCATGGTCAGGTTGGTGCGGCCGTGGTAGGCGTGGTCGAAGGCCACAACGGCGTCGCGTCCGGTGGCCAGTCGGGCCACCTTGACGGCGTTTTCCACGGCTTCGGCACCGGAGTTGAAGAGCACGGTGCGCTTTTCGTGGTCACCCGGGGTGAGCCGGTTCAGCTGTTCGGCAACCGCCACGTAGCTTTCGTACGGGGTGACCATAAAGCAGGTGTGGGTGAAGTGCTCCACGGCTTCCTTCACGGCGCCCACGACGGCGGGATCGGAGGCGCCCACGCTGGTCACCGCGATGCCTGAGCCGAGGTCGATGAAGGAGTTGCCGTCGACGTCGTGGATGATGCCGCCGTCGGCGTCGGCAACAAAGACGGGGACGCTGGAGGCGACGCCGGCAGCTACCACGGCCTTGCGGCGTTCGGTCAGTGCCACGGACTTGGGGCCCGGGAAGTCGGCCTGGACGCGGCGCTTCTGCTCCAGGCGGTAGGTGATGTCGGGTGCTGTGGTGGTCATGTCAGGCCTTTCAGGGAAACCGGGGTTGCGGAGCGAGGATGGGGGTCAGGAGTCCAGCGCGCTCATCACGTGCTTGATGCGGGTGTAGTCCTCCACGCCGTACATGGAGAGGTCCTTGCCGTAGCCGGACTGCTTGAAGCCGCCGTGCGGCATTTCGGCGGTGAGGAGGATGTGGGTGTTGATCCAGACTGCACCGAAGTCCAGGTCGCGGCTCAGGCGCATGGCCGTGCCGTGGTCGGTGGTCCAGATGCTGGAGGCCAGGGCGTAGTCCACGTCGTTGGCCAGTTCCACGGCTTCGGCTTCGGTGCTGAACCGCTGCACGGTGATGACCGGGCCGAACGTTTCCTGCTGGACCACATCGTCCGTCTGCCTGGCGCCCGTGATGATGGTGGGTTCGAAGAAGAAGCCCTTGTCGCCTGCGCGGTGGCCGCCGGTTTCGATCCGGCAATTTGCGGGCAGGTTTTCCACCACGGAGGTGACCTGCTTGAAGTGGTTGACGTTGTTCAGCGGCCCGAAGTAGTTCTCTTCGTCGTCCTGCGAACCGGTGTGCAGCGTTTTGGTGTGCTCCACCATGGCGGCCACAACGTCGTCGTGCACCTCGTCCTGGACCAGCACCCGGGTGATGGCCGTGCAGTCCTGGCCGGCGTTGAAGAAGGCGAACTCCGCGATGGCCGCTGCGCTCTTTTTGAGGTCTGCGTCCTTGAACACGATGGCGGGTGCCTTGCCGCCCAGCTCCAGGTGGGCGCGCTTGAGGCCCTTCGCGGCGCCGGAAGCCACAGCGATGCCGGCCCGGACCGAACCGGTGATGGACACCAGGCCGGGGACCTTGTGCTCCACCATCAGCGAACCGGTCTCGCCGGTGCCCAGGACGACGTTCAGGACACCGGCGGGCAGGATCTCCCCTGCGAGCCGGGCCAGCACCAGGGTGGATTCGGGGGTGGTGTCCGAGGGTTTGAGGACCACGGTGTTGCCGGCGGCGAGCGCGGGGCCGATCTTCCAGATGGCCATCAGGAACGGGTAGTTCCAGGGGGCCACCTGCGCCACCACACCGATGGGTTCGCGGCGGACGTAGGAGGTGTGGCCCTCGAAGTATTCGCCGGCGGACTTGCCTTCCAGGATGCGGGCGGCGCCCGCGAAGAAGCGGAGCTGGTCGGCGCCGGCGGCTACTTCCTCCGAAGCGATCAGCGAACGCACCTGGCCGGTGTTGCGGTGCTGGGCCTCGACCAGTTCAGCACTGTTCGCCTCAACGGCGTCCGCGAGCTTGAGCAGCATCAGCTGCCGCTGCCCGGGGGTGACGTGCTTCCACGTGCGGAACGCGTCCTTGGCGGCCGCCATGGCTGCATCAACGTCTGCTGCCACGGAGACGGGCGAGTGGGCCACCACCTCACCGTTGGTGGGGTTCACGATGTCCAGCAGGTCGGTGCCGGCCGGGGTGACGAACTGTCCGTTGATGAAGTTCTGCAAGGTCTGGACCACGGTGTGCAACCTCTTTCATAGGGGCCATCGGCGCCAGGGCGGATGGATGGAACTGCCTTGAGCCTATGCCAGCACCCTGCCGCCGTGAATAGCCACCTGCACACCTTTAGCCGCTGGGGTTAGTGCGGTTGCCCAGCGTCCGTTTATCCTTGTGGCATGGCCATTTCCCTTGCTGCCCTCCTTGGTGTGGGCTCCCTGAAGCTGTCCAACGTGGGAGTCGCCGAAACCACCTGGAACCAGGACATCAACTGGGTGGCCGTGACGGAACTTGAGGATCCGCAGCGCTTCATCAACGGCGGCGAGCTGGTGCTGACCACCGGGCTGCGCCTCCGGTCCGCTCCGGAGCAGCGCCGGTTTGTCCGCCAGGTCCAGCGGGCCGGGGCCGTGGGGATCGGCTTCGGGGTGGGCCTGACGCATGATGCGGTGCCGCCGGCGCTGCTGGCGGAAGCCAACCGCTGGGGCCTGCCCGTGGTGGAGGTCCCGTACGAGACCCCGTTCATCGCGATCGGCAAACTCGTGGCGGACGCCCAGTCCGCTGACCACTACGCCAAGCTGGAGCGGCTCATCGCTGGGCACCAGGTCCTCGCCCGGGCGCTGCTGACCGGCGGCGGCCTGGCGGAGCTCCTCAAGCACCTGGGCAGCATGCTGCGGACGGACATCGCGTTGAGCCAGTTCACGGCCCAGCTGTACAACAGCACCAGCGAATCCCCCGCCGCTGATACGTGGTCCTCCTACCCCATCCCCACCGGCCGCCGGGACGCCTGCACGCTCTGGGTCCGGCAGCCTTTTGAGGACTCCGGGATCATTGGCTACGCCCAGAACCTGATCAGCGTGGAGCTGAACAACATGGTCAAGCAGCGGCAGGCCCAGCGTGCCCTGTGCGGGCAGGTGCTGGAGGACGTGATCCACGGGGCCCTGGAAACCAGCGAGGCGCAGCGCCGGCTGGCCGGGGTGGGCGTGAACAGCACCCGGAAGAACGTGGTGCTCCTGGCCGTTTCCGCCGCCCATAACAAGGCCCTGGGGAGCACCTCGGTGCCGCGCGGCCTCGAAAACGCCGTGGCCGCCGTCGTGGGCAAGGACCTTGTCCTGGTGATCAATGACGACGGCGGTACGGCGCCGGCGCTGGCCCGCCAGCTCAGCGACCACCTCGCGGAGGCCGGCATCCACGCCACCATCGGCATCGGCGGCGCCTACACCAAACCCAACGGCCTGCGGTGGAGCTACTTCGAGGCCCGGGACGCTGCCAGCCACGGCCTGCCGGTCAACGAACCGGAGCGCCTCAGCCTGACCTCGCTGCTGCTGGCCAGCGAAGACGTGCCCCTCGCCGACATGGCGCACGAGTCCTTGAATCCGCTGCGGATCTTCGATGCGGCGCACGGCGCGGAGCTGATGGCCACGCTGGAAAGCTACCTGAACAACAACGGCTCCGTGGCGGCCGTTGCCGAGGAACTCACGCTGCACCGCAACACCGTCAGGTACCGGCTGGCACAGATCACTGAACTGACGGGGTACGACCCCGCCGTCACCACCGACAGGGTCCAGCTCTGGCTGGCGTTGGCTGTGGCGCGGCTCTCGGCACGGCAGGGGAAGTAGGAATTCCCATCCGGAATTCCAGCAGGTCCGAATGCTCCTATGACACCTTCGGGTGTGTGGAAACATTTGCTACCTGACTGGAGATGACTGTGAACAAGACTGCCAAGACCCTGACCCGCACCGCCGCCGCCTCCCTGCTGGCCCTGACGGCCTTCGCCGCCACCTCGCTTCCGGCCCAGGCAGCCACGTCCGACGCCGGGACAAAGGTTGGGCAGGTGGCCGCAGCCAAGGACGCCACTATCCTCAGCGGCCTCTTCAGCGGCGGGTTCCTCAACGGCGGCCTGATCAACGGTCCGCTGGTGGAGGGCCCCGTAGTGGACGGCCCCTTGGTGGGCATTGGCAACGTGGGCCCGTTCCAGTTCGGCCAGTTCCAGTAACACCCGGCTGATTCCGCGGCGCCGGCTTTGAGCCGGCGCCGGAACAACGTTCCCGGGCTGCCGCCGCAGGCCCGGGCCCTTTTGCCATGCCCTGCGGCCCTTTTGCAGTGCCCCGAGGCCTCCGGGCCTGGCGCCCCTCAACCAGAGAAGGACCATGTCCCACGATTCCCTGAACCCCGCTGTCCCCGACGCCACCCGGCTGGACCTGACGCCCGCCCAGCGCGGCATCTGGTACGCGCAGAAACTGGCACCGGAGAACCCGATGTTCCAGATCGGGCAGTTCATCGAAATCACCGGTCCCCTGGACGAGGCCGTCCTGGCCAGCGCGCTGGAACGGGCAGTGGCCGGCACGGACGCCCTGAACCTGGGCTTCGCCGAGGACAGCGACGGGCCGTTCCAGTACCCCCGCCCCGGTGCCGGCGCCATGGAGGTCACCGATCTGGCCGCCGCGCCGGACCCGGAAGCGCAGGCCCGTGCCCTGATGGACGCCGACCTAAGCCTGCCCCGGGACGCCGCCACGGACCAGCTCCTGCATACCGAGCTCATCCGGCTGGCCCCGGACCGCCACTTCTTCTACCAGCGGGTGCACCACCTCCTGCTCGACGGCTACTCCGCCGTGCTGGTCCTGCGCCGCGTCGCCGGCCTCTACAACGACCTGCTGGCGGACGACGCCGGGGTCCCGGTTTCCGGTACCGGCCCCGCCTTCGCCCCGCTCCAGGACCTCCTGGCCGCCGAGGCCGGGTACGCCGGCTCCCCTGCCGCCGCCGCAGACAAAGCCTTCTGGGACGCCGAGCTGGCAGACGCCGCGCCCGCCACCGGCCTCGCCGGCCGGCCGGATGCCGCCGCGGGATCGCTGGTCCGCGCCGCCCGGGTCCTGCGCGCCCCCGCGGCTGCTGCCCTTGAGTCCGCTGCCGCCACCGCACCCGCCCTGATCCTGACCGCCGCATCGCTGTACCTGCACCGGATCACTGGCGAGCGTGAGGTCTCCGTTGCCCTGCCGGTGACGGCGCGCCGCGGCAACCTGGCCAAGTCCACTCCGTCCATGCTCTCCAACATTGTTCCGGTCCGGCTGGCCGTGGACCCGGGAGCCACCGTCCAGGAGACGGCAGCCGCCGTGGGCCGCAACCTCCGCAATGCCCTGGTCCATCAGCGCTTCCGCTACGAGGACCTCCCCACCCAGGGCGGTTACCTGGGTCCGTCCGTGAACATCCTGCCCGTGCTGGACGGCATCGCTTTCGGTCCGGCGCAGGGCACCGTAAACATTCTGTCCACCGGCCCCGTCGACGACCTATCGATTGTGGTCCACGGCCTGGGCGCCGGCAGCCCAACAGTGCAGTTCGAAGCCAACGCCGCCCTCTACGGCCAGGCCGCCCTGGCTCAGCACGTGGACCGGTTTGTCCGCCTTCTGGAACGCGTTGCCACGCAGCCCGGCGCCACCCTGGCGGACCTGACGGTCACCACGCAGGCCGAGGAGCTGGACCTGCTGGCGGCCGGCGATGCCGGGGACCAGGCCTTGCCCGGCCACACCATCGTGGAGGAATTCCAGCTCAACGCCGCCGCCGGCCCCGACCGGACAGCGGTGGTTGCCGGGGACGGCACCCTCACCTTCGCCGAACTGGAGGCCCGTTCCAACCAGCTGGCCCGCTACCTGGCAAGCCACGGCGCCGGACCGGGCACCACGGTGGCCGTCCGCCTGGACCGGAGCCTGCTGCTCCCCATCGCCCTGTTGGCTGTGCTCAAAAGCGGAGCCGCCTATCTTCCGCTGGACCCCGACTACCCCGCCGGCCGTGTGGAAGGCATGATCGAGGACGCCGCCCCCGTCCGGCTCCTGACGTCCACCGCGTTCACCGCCGCAGGCTCCGGGTCCGGGCCTGGCCACGACGAACTGGCGACGGACGTCCCCGTCACCGTGTTGGACGCTGCCTTGATGGCGGCGTGCCTGGCCGGCAAGGACCCGGCCGCTCCGCTTCCCACCGCAGGCCAGCAGGACCTCGCTTACGTCATCTTCACCTCCGGCTCCACCGGCCGGCCCAAGGGCGTCGGCGTGGAACACCTGCCGCTGCTCAACCTGTACACCTCCCACCGGGACACCATTTTCCGCCCCGCCGAGGCCCGGCTGGGCCGGAAACTGCGGGTGGCCCATACTGCTGGGCTGTCCTTCGACGCGTCCTGGGACCCCATCCTGTGGCTTATCGGCGGGCACGAACTGCACCTGGTGGACAACCTGACCCGCCGGGACCCGGAGGCCCTCAGCGCCTACCTGTCCGGGACCGGCATCGACTCGATCGAAACCACCCCGTCCTTCGCCAAGGTGCTGGTGGCCGGCGGCCTGTTCGACCAGGACCGGCACCCGTCCGTGGTGGCCCTGGGCGGCGAAGCCGTGGACGCACCGCTCTGGAACGACCTCGCCGGCCGGGACGGCGTGGTGGCCTACAACTTCTACGGCCCCACCGAAACCACCGTGGATTCCCTGACTGCGGTGATGGAACCGGGCACCGAACCCACCTTGGGCGGCTCCGTGGCCAACACCCGGCACTACATCCTGGACTCCGGCCTCAACCCGGTCCCGGACAACGCCGTGGGCGAGCTCTACGTCGCCGGCATCAACCTGGCCCGCGGCTACCTCGACCAGCCGGGCCTGAGCGCCGAGCGCTTCGTGGCGGACCCCTTCGCGGTGGACGGGTCGCGGATGTACCGGACCGGGGACATTGTGCGCCGGCAGGGGGACGGGACGCTGGAGTTCCGGGGCCGCCTGGACGCTCAGGTCAAAATCCGGGGCTTCCGGATCGAACTGGCCGAAATCGAGCAGGTGCTGCGCGCCTTGGACGGCGTGGAACACGCGGCCGTCACAGTGGGCCGGAACCGGGCGGGGTATGACCAGCTCCTGGGCTATGTGACCCCCGCAGGTGTTGCCCTAACCGCGCTGGACACCGCCGAACTCCGCCGGCTGGCCCGGCGCCACCTGCCCGACTACATGGTGCCCGCCACCATCACCCAGATCCCTGTGCTGCCGCTGACGCCCAACGGCAAGCTGGACACCCGCGCCCTGCCCGTCCCGGACCAGGAACGCGCCCCCTCCGCCCCGCGAAACGAACGGGAACGGATAGTCGCCGACGCCTTCAAGGAGGTCCTGGGACTTTCCGACGTTGGGCTTGAGGACGATTTCTTCGACCTCGGCGGGCACTCCCTGCTGGCCACCCGCCTAGTGGCCCTGCTGCGGGACCGCACCGGATCGGCCCCGGCGCTGCGCACGGTGTTTGAAAAGACCACCGTGGCCGAGCTCGCGGAAACCCTGGAACTGGGCACCGCCACCGCGCGGCCGCTGGTCAGGGCGGAACGCCCCGAGGTCCTGCCGCTGTCCTTCGCCCAGCGCCGGCTGTGGTTCCTGAACCGGTTCGCCCCCGAATCCGGTGCCTACAACATTCCCGTGGTCCTGAACCTGCCGGGCAAACTGGACGTGGCGGCGCTGGCGGAGGCCATCGGCCAGCTGGCCGTCCGCCACGAGACCCTGCGGACCCTCTTCCCGCTGGTGGATGGCGAACCGGCGCAGCGGGTGCTGTCCCCGGAGGAGGGCCGGCCGGCCCTTCTGGCCGTGGAATGCACCGAACAGAACCTGCCGTCAGCGCTGGCAGCGGAAACGGGCCGCGGGTTCGACCTGGGCCGCGACCTGCCGCTTCGCGCCGTCCTCTTCCAGCTGGCCCCGGACCACCATGTCCTGGCCATCACCCTGCACCACATTGCCGCCGATGGCTGGTCCCTGGCGCCGCTGGCCCGGGACCTGTCCGCCGCCTACAACAGCCTCGTGTCCGGCGGCGAGGCCGGGCTGGCGCCGCTGCCCGTGCAGTACGCCGACTACACCCTGTGGCAGCGCGCCGAACTGGGCAGCGAAGCGGATCCCGAAAGCCCCATCTCCCGGCAGCTCGACTTCTGGACCCGCGAACTCCGCGGCGCCCCCGAAGAGCTGCTGCTGCCGTTCGACTACGCACGCGGCACCCGCGACGAGGCAGCGCACCCGGCCGGCGGACCGGCGTCGTCCGTCCCGCTGGCCATCAGCCCCGAAACGGCGGAGCGGCTCAACGCGCTGGCCCGGAACCACAGCGCCAGCCTCTTTATGGTGCTGCAGGCGGCGCTGGCCGCGCTGCTCACCAAGTCCGGCGCCGGCGATGACATCCCCCTGGGCACACCCGTGGCCGGCCGCACGGACACCCAACTGGACAGCCTGGTGGGGTTCTTCGTCAACACCCTGGTGCTGCGCACCAACACGTCCGGCAACCCCACCGCCGGCGAGCTGGTGGAGAGCGTCAGGTACACCAACCTGCACGCATACGCCAACCAGGACGCACCCTTCGAGCGGGTGGTGGAGGAACTGAACCCGGCCCGCTCCCAGCACCGGCATCCGCTCTTCCAGGTGATGCTGACCCTGCAGAACACCGTCCCCGCAGAGCTCGCCATGGACGGACTCGATGCCAGCGCCGACCACGGACAGGAGCCCGGCGGCAACAAGTTCGACCTGCTCCTGGACCTGGCGGAGGGCACCGGCGGGATCACCGGCAGCCTGGCCTTCAACCCGGGGCTCTTCACGCCAGGCACCGCGGCGCAGCTCGCGGCCGGGTACCTGGCCGTGGTGGAACAGTTCGCGGCGGACCCCGCCATCACCCTGGACCGCCTCCGCATCCAGACGCCCGAGCAGCACGCCCGGGTGCTGGGCCACAGCCTCGGCAACCACAATGACGGTCCCGAGGGCACCGTGGTGGACGCCTTCCTCGCCACCGCCGCCCGGATCCCGGCCTCCCCCGCGGTGGTGGACGCAGCCGGCCGCGGCCACGGTCTCAGCTTCGACCAGCTGCGGCAGCGCGTCGACGCGGCAGCTCGGGGGCTGATTGCCCTCGGTGTGGAGCCCGGCGACAGGGTGGCCGTCGCCCTGCCCCGGACCGCCGACGTGGTGACGGCAGCGCTGGCTGTCCTGGCAGCGGGTGGCGTCTACATTCCCGTGGACCTCACCTATCCCGCGGAGCGGATCGGCATGATTCTCGACGACGGCGCCCCGGCCTTGGTGATCGGCACGCCCGGCGTTGCCGGTCCCGCAAGCAGCCGCGCCACCGGGCTCCGGACCGTCACCGTGGAGGCTTTGCTGGCCCGTGGCGCGGACGTTCCGGCCGCCGACCTTGCCGCATGCCGGCCCGCCGCCGATGACCTGGCCTACGTGCTGTACACGTCCGGCTCCACCGGCCGGCCTAAAGGCGTTGCCGTGTCCCATGGCGCGCTGGCCAACCTCTACTCGCACCACCACCGCACCCTGTACGCACCGCGGTTTGCTGCCGCAGGGTCCGCCACCGTTGCGGTGGCCCACATCGCCGGCCTGGGTTTCGACGCTGCCTGGGACCCCATGCTGTGGCTGGTTGCGGGCGCGGAACTGCACCTGGTGGCGGACGCCGTGCGCTCCGATGCCGAAGCACTGGTGGGTTACTGCCGGGAGCACCGCATCGGGGTCCTGGAAACCACGCCGTCCTACGCCACCCAGCTCCTGCAGCTGGGCCTGGCCACGCCGGCAGCATCCACCGGCGCCCCGGCGGACTTGCCGCTGCTGCTGGTCCTGGGTGGCGAAGCGGTATCCGCCGACCTGTGGGCGAAGCTGGCCGCCACCCCGGAAGTGGAGGCCTACAACTTCTACGGCCCCACGGAGTTCACGGTTGATTCCGTGACGGCCAGGATCGATGGCGCGGTACCCGGCATCGGCCGCGGCATCGCAGGCACCGACACCCTGGTCCTGGACCAGCACCTGGCCTTGGTGCCCGCCGGGATTCCGGGCGAACTGTACCTGGCGGGAGCGGGAATGGCGGAGGGTTATGACGGGCGCCCAGGCGAGACCGCTTCCCGTTTTGTGGCCAACCCCTTTGCCCTGGATGGCAGCCGGATGTACCGCACCGGCGACCTGGTGCGCCGGCGCGCCGACGGGTCCTTGGAGTTCATCGCCCGCAATGACGAGCAGGTGAAGGTCCGGGGCTTCCGGATCGAACTGGGCGAGATCGAGTCGGCCCTGGCCCTGGCTCCCGGCGTGGACCGGGCCGTGGCCCTTCCCGACGGCGATCCGGCCCAGCGCGTTGTGGCCTACTACACCGGCACGGCCAGCCCGGAGGACGTCCGCGCGGTGGCGGCGGAGCGGCTGCCGGAGTACATGGTGCCGGCCATCATCATGGCCATTCCCGGGATTCCGCTGACCTCGCACGGCAAGCTGGACCGCAGGGCGCTCCCCGCACCGGTGGCAGCCGGGGCCGGCCACGGCGCCGCACCGCAGACCGACGATGAGCACACCATGGCCGGGATCTTCGGCGCCGTCCTGGCGGTGGACACCGTGTCCATGGACGATGATTTCTTCACCCTGGGCGGCCATTCGCTGCTGGCCATCGCCATGATGGGCAAGATCCGGGAGGCGTTCGGCCGCGATGTGCCGCTGCGCACCCTGTTCGATGCCCCCACGCCCGCCGCGCTGCTGGCAACGGTGCTGCCGCCCGCCGGGGACTCCGGGGCCGGCCTGGACGCGTCGCTCAGTGCCACGGGGACAACTCCCGCCGGCCCTGCCGACCTGCCCCTGGACCTGCCCGAGCCCCTGGCCGAGTGGCTGGCCGGCCCGGACTCGGCCCGTCCGGACCGCCTGGAGCTCTCCTACGCCCAGTCCCGGATGTGGTTCCTGAACCAGCTGGATCCCGGCGCCGCGGATTACAACATTTCCCTGGCCGTCCGCCTGGCCGGCAACCTGGACGAGCGGGCAATGGCCAAGGCCGTGGCCGCCCTGTTCCGGCGGCACGAAATCCTCCGGACCGTGTACCCGGAAACGTCCGGCGTCCCGGAACAGCTGATCCTGCCCGCTCCTGATGCCGCTGGTTCAGGCGATCCAGGACCAGGCGATCCGGGTTCAACCGGCACAACCGCTTCGTCCGGCACCGCCACCGCCATGGCCCTGGCCGTCAGCACCTCCGGTTCCCAGGCTGACGTCCAGGACCTGCTGCGGCTCGACGCCGGCCAAGGCTTCGACGTCCGGTCCGACATCCCGCTGCGCGCCCGGCTGATCCGGCTCCCGTCCGACGGCGGACAGGACCAGTGGGTGCTGCACCTGGTGATGCACCACATCGCCAGCGACGGCGCCTCCCTGGCGCCGTTGGCCCAGGACCTGTCCCTGGCCTACACCGCAGCACAGCAGCACCCGCTGCCGCTGCAGTATGCCGACTTCAGCACCTGGCAGCGCCGGCAGCTGGCCGGCCCGGCGCTCGAGGCCAAGGTGACGCACTGGCAGCAGGCACTGGCCGGCATCCCCGCCGAACTGATGCTCCCGGCTGACCACCGCCGGCCCCGCGAGCCGCGCCAACCCGGCGGCCAGCTGGGCTTCCAGGTGGATTCCGCAAGCGTTAAGGCGCTGAACAGCCTGGCGTCGTCGTCGAACGCCAGCCTGTTTATGGCACTTCACGCCGGCCTTGCCGCGTTCCTGTACCGGGCCGGCGCGGGCGATGACCTGGTGATTGGCTCCCCCACCGCGGGCCGTCCGGATCCGCTGCTTGCCCCGCTGGTGGGTTTCTTTGTGAACACCCTGCCCCTGCGCGTCAGCGCCGGCGACGATCCGGACCTGCGCACGCTGCTGGGCCGGTCCCGGGCCGGCATCCTGGACGCGTTCGAGAATGACGACGTGCCGTTCGAACGGCTCGTCGAAGCCGTGGCGCCGGAGCGTGAGCTGGGCCGGCATCCGCTCTTCCAGACCATGCTCACGGTGGACAGCGACGCACCGGCAGTCCCCCAGCTGCCCGGCGTTACGGTGAGCGCCGAGCCCGAAACCGGGTCCGGCGAGGCCAAGTTCGACCTCTCCTTCACCTTCCGGCCCGGCGACGACGGCACCCTGGCGGGCACGCTGGACTACAACGCCGCCATGTTCGAGCCGGGTACGGCGCAACGCCTGGTGGACGGTTTCCTGCGCCTGCTTGACCTCGCCTCGGCAGCTCCCGATACGCCGCTTTCGGCCCTGCCGCTGCTGGCCGGGCCCGAGGCCGGCCGTCTCATGGCAGCCACCGCAGGGTCCCGCTCCCAGTCGGCAGATCACGCCGTGGATGCGGATCTCCTGTCGGCGTTTGCCGCGACCGTCAGCGCTACCCCGGACGCCGTGGCGCTGGTGGCCGACGGCGCCGCCACCACGTTTGCGGACCTGGCGGCTTCCGCGGGACGCATCGCCGCCGGGCTCACCACGGCCGGGGCAGGCGGGGGCACGGTGTCCGTGCTGCTGCCCCGCTCCGCTGGAACGGTCCAGGGCCTCCTCGGGGTGCTGGCCGCCGGGGCTGCCTACAACCCGATCGACACCGAATACCCGGACCACCGCGTGGCCGCCATCCTTGAGGACGCAGCCCCGCCGGTGGTGCTGACCACGGCTGGCGTGTCTGGCCGGCTGGACGGCATCATCGCCGGCCTGGCCACCCAACCGCGGGTACTCCTGCTTGAGGAGCTCATCGGCACGGAGGCCGCCGGGGACGCCGTCCCCTACGCCCCCGCGCCGCGGGACCTGGCCTCCGTGATGTTCACCTCCGGGTCCACGGGCCGGCCCAAGGGTGTGGAAGTCAGCCACGGCGCGTTGGCTGCCCTGCTGGCAGCGCACCGGGAAACCCTGCTCGCCGGGATCACCCGGCGCAAGGTGGCCCACACCACCGGCGTGGGCTTCGACGCCTCCTGGGATCCGATCCTCTGGCTGGTGGCCGGGCACGAGCTGCACGTGGTCTCCGACGACCTCCGCCGGGACCCGGCCGGGCTCGCCGCCTACTTCGCCGCGGAGGGCATCAGCGCGTGGGAAACCACGCCGGGTTACCTCCGCCAGCTCCTGGCCGAACCGGACTTCGCCGGGCTCCTGGCCAGCCATGCAAGTGGCGCCGACGCGTTCAGCCTCGCCCTGGGCGGGGAAGCGTTCGACGCCGGCCTCTGGACCTCCGTCGCGGCACTTCCCGGTGTGCGGGCCTGGAACCTCTATGGCCCCACCGAGGCCACGGTGGACACCGTGGTGGCTGCGGTGGCTGGCAGCGACACCCCGGAGCTGGGCCGGCCCACCCCGGGCACCCGGCTGTACGTCCTGGATGACAGGCTGCAGCACACGCTGCCCGGCGCCGCCGGTGAGCTGTACATCGCCGGGACCCAGCTGGCCCGCGGCTACCGCGGCCGGCCGGACCTCACCGCGGAGCGCTTTGTGGCAGACCCCTTCCACGGCGGCGGCGAGCGGATGTACCGCACCGGCGACGTGGTGTTCCGGCACGCCGACGGCCGCCTCGTGTTTGCCGGCCGCAACGACGGCCAGCTGAAAATCCGCGGCTTCCGCGTGGAAACCGGGGAAGTTGAAAACGCCCTGCGCGGCGCACCCGGGGTACGTGCCGCCGTCGTCCGCTCCTTTGGCAGCGGGGCCGCGGCGCGCCTGGTGGGGTACGTGGTTCCGTCCGACGGCGGGCCTGCAGCAGGCCTGCCCGACGCCGCCCGCAGCCATGTCCGGGCGCTCCTGCCGGACTACATGGTCCCGGCAGCAGTCCTGGTCATCCCGGCGGTGCCGCTGACGCCGCACGGCAAGGTGGACACGGCCGCGCTGCCCGATCCCGGCACCGCCACCCGGGCTGCGGGACTCACCCCGCGGACGCCCCAGGAAAAGACGGTGGCCGGCATTTTCGCCGAGGTGCTGTCCCTGGACCGCGCCGGCGTGGACGAGTCCTTCTTCGAACTGGGCGGGCACTCATTCCTGGCCAGGCCGCTGATCGCCAAGATCAATGCCGCGCTGGGCACTGACCTGCAGGTCCAGTCCCTGTTCCGGGCACCCACTGTCGAAGGCCTGCTCGCCGAGGCTGCCAAGGGCGGGGCGGAAAGCGCCGCGGACAGCCTGCGGCAGCTGCTGCCGCTGCGCACCGCCGGGAGCAAGGCGCCGCTGTTTGCCGTGCACCCGGCGTCCGGGATCGGCTGGGGCTTCGCCGCCATGCTGGGCCGGCTGGACCCGGAGCGGCCGCTGATCGGGCTGCAGATGCCTGGCCTGGAACCTGGCAACACGCGCCCGGTGGACGCCGCAACGCTGACGGCCCTGGCCGATGACTACATCGCGCAGATCCGTTCCGTGCAGCCGGAAGGCCCGTACCACCTGCTGGGCTGGTCCTTCGGCGGCTACCTGGCCCACCGGCTGGCCACAAGGCTGCAGGACCTGGGCCATGAGGTGGCGTTCCTGGCCATCCTGGATGCCTTCCCGGACAACCAGGAATCCAATGCGGGAGCGGGCAGCGGGGCGGGCCTCTGGGCCAACTACCTCGAGGCGCAGGGCTATGACCTGGCCAGTGAGGACCTGGCCGCGGTGGATGTCCACCGGGCCCAGGAAATCCTGCGCGAAAACCACAACCCGCTGGGAACCGTTCCTACCGACTCCGTTGAAGCCATGGCCGGGAACTTCCCCGCGTTGGCGCGGCTGATCAGGGACGAACGCCCGCAGGTGTTCGCCGGCGACCTGCTCTTCTTCAGTGCCACCGAACAGGTCCCGGCCGGCACCCCGGACGCCACTTCCTGGACCCCCTACGTCACCGGAACCATCACCGACATCCCCGTCCCGGACCGGCACTCCCAGCTCCTAAGTGACCGGGCTCTCAGCACAATCATGCCGGCGCTGGCCATCCACCTGGGCGCCGGAGCCGAATAACAGATGATGCTCCTGTTGCACACGGGACGCCCCTTACGACGACAGAACCGACAGGAAAGGTCACCATGACGAACCCCTTCGACGACAAATCCGCAACGTTCTCCGTACTGGTCAATGACTTCCAGCAGCACTCCCTCTGGCCGGAGTTCGCAGCAGTGCCGCAGGGCTGGGTCACCATGTTCGGCCCCGACAACCGCGAGGCCTGCCTGGACTACGTCGCCCGGACGTGGACCGACATGGCGCCGCGCAAAGTTGCCGAACTCGCCGCTTCGCAGTGATCCGGATCGAGAACGTCAGCAAGTCGTTCGGCAGTTTTAAGGCCCTGGACGGACTGTCCCTGCACGCAGGGGAAGGGACAGTCCTGGGATTGCTGGGACCCAACGGCTCCGGCAAGACCACCACCGTCAAAATCCTCACCACCCTGCTGGCACCGGACAGCGGTGACGCCCGGGTGGCCGGCCACTCGGTGCTGGCAGCGCCGGCCCTGGTCCGCCGCAACCTTGGACTCTCCGGCCAGTACGCGGCCGTGGACGAAAAACTCACCGCCTTCGAAAACCTGCACATGGTGGGCCGGCTGTACGGCATGAACCGCCGCACCGCGTCGGCCCGGGCACATGAACTGCTGGAAGGCTTCCGCCTCACGGACGTCGCCAATAAACGGTCCGGAACATTCTCCGGCGGCATGCGGCGGCGCCTGGACCTGGCCGGCGCGATTGTGGCCCGGCCCAAAGTGGTGGTGCTCGATGAGCCCACCACCGGCCTGGACCCCCGCGGCCGGCTGGACACCTGGGATGTTGTTTCGAGGCTGGTGTCGGATGGCACCACCGTGCTGCTGACCACGCAGTACCTCGAGGAAGCCGACCGGTTGGCCGACAATATCGCCGTCATTAACCACGGCAGGGTCATCGCTGAGGGCACCGCCACCGAACTGAAGCAAAGCGCCGGAACGGAACGCATCAGCGTTGTGCTGCGGCACGCCTCCGACCTTTCCGCCGCCGCTGCCGCCCTGGACGCCGCAACCGGCTCCGGCGTCAGCCCTGACATCGACCCGCAAAACCTGGGCGTGTCCATTGCCGCCCCGCAGGGGCACCGGACGCTGGTGCGCATCCTCTCCGACCTTGACGCCGTGGGCATCCCGGTGGAGGAAGCCTCGCTCCGCCGGCCCACCCTTGACGACGTTTTCCTGCAGCTCACCGGCCACGCCGCGGACCAGGCCCGGCAGAAAGAGGAGGTGGCAGCATGAGCGCCCTCACCGCCGCCGCCCGCGACAGCTCCGTCATCGCCCGGCGCAACCTGCTCAACGTCCTGCGCACCCCCGGCGCCATGGTCACCGGCCTCGTCCAGCCCATTATGTTTGTGCTCCTGCTGGGGTTTGTCTTTGGCGGAACCCTGGGCGGGGACCAGTACCGCAGCTTCCTCATCGGCGGAATCCTGGCCCAGACCCTGACCTTTAACGCGTCCTTCACGGCCGTGTACCTGGCCAAGGACCTGCAGCTGGGGCTCATTGACCGGTTCCGGTCGCTGCCCATGTCCCGGGTTGCCGTGATCCTGGGCCGCACCACCTCAGACCTGGCCACCAGCGTGCTATCGGTCGCTGCCACCATGGTGTGCGGCCTGGCCATCGGCTGGCGCATCACCGGCGGCCCCGGACAGGCGCTGGCCGCCCTGGGCCTGCTGCTGCTGTTCGCGTTCGCCGTGTCCTGGATCGGTGCGGTCATCGCACTGACCGCCAGGAGCGTGGAGGTGGCCCAGAGCCTGGGTCTCGTCTGGCTGTTCCCTGTCACGTTCATTTCCGGCGCGTTTGTCTCTGTGGATACGCTGCCCGGGCCGCTGCGGACCATCGCGGAATGGAACCCCGTGACCGCCGTTGCCACCTCCGCCCGCGAGTTGTTCGGCAATGCCGCCCCGGCAGGGTTCGGCGTTCCGGGCGGCTGGCCTGCAGATAACGCCGTGCTGTACTCGATTCTCTGCAGCGTGGCCATCATCGCCGTGTTCGCGCCGCTGGCCATCGCCCAGTACCGGCGGATCAGCAAGCGATGACCACTGCCGGGCCGGGACAGGGCACTGTTTTCCTCAGCGCCCTGTCCCGGGACCTTGAGCTGGCCTGCGCCCCCACCGGTGGCCTGGCCGCGTACCTGTCCCCCGCCGAAGCGGAGTCAGCCAGGAAGTACACCCGGGCCGGGGACCGGCTGGACTACGCCGCTTCGCATGCCCTGTTCCGGCTCCTGGCGGCGCGGCAGCTGGGCCGGCAGCCGCTGGCTGCCCGGCACCTTCAGGTCACCCGCAGCTGCGCCGGCTGCGGCAGCACAGCCCACGGAAAACCCGAAGTGGCGGGCCTGAGCCTGAGCCTCTCCCGCAGCCACGGCGCAGTGATGGCCGCCGCCGGCCCGGCCGGCACCCCGGTGGGGGCAGACATCGAGCTGGTGCCCGGAAACCTGTTCAAGGGTTTTGACGACTACGTGGCCTCAACGGATGAACGCCTCGGCCTGGCGCCGCAGGACGTTCCGGCACGGCTGCGGTTGTGGGTGGCTAAGGAAGCGGTCCTCAAGGCCGCCGGGCTGGGCCTGGCGGTGACGCCCGCGGCCGTGCACCTGGCACCGGTCGACGCCGGAACACCGGAGCGCACCCTGCTCCGCGCCGACTGCCCCGGCACCCCGCAGGTCCATGGCCTGACGGCGGCTGCCGTCGCAGCCCCGGATGGCTACGCTGCGGCGGTGTCCGCAGCGTCGGACCTGCCTGCGGCCACGCTGCCGCTCGCGGACCTGCTCCTGGCGCGGGCAGCCTGACCCCGTCCCCTAGATCACGCCGCGGTTCAGCAGGTCCTTCGACTTCTTCCGCGCCTTCCGGTAGCCGGCCACGGACGCCGCCATCTGCTCCTCCTGGCCACTGATCAAAGCCGCGAGCGCCGCAGCGGTGTCCGGCTGGTCGGCGGCCTGCACCAGGGAGGCCAGCAGTTCCCGGGCCAGGACTGCATCGTTGAACGCGCCCAGGAACTTCTGCTGGCTGTGCGCCGCCCGGGCCACTTTTCCGGCCCGCTTGCCGTGCACCGGAACGGCCGATTCAGCCACGTGCCGGAGCCGCTTCGCGTCCTTGCGGATCTGGTGCAGGGCCCGGTGGTGGTCGGTTCCGCGGCGCGCGTGGGCGGCCGCCTTGTGGGCCCTTCGCAGCCTGGCAGCGGACTTGTCCACCGCCTTCGCCGTCACTTTCTTTCCGGCCGCCACCGGGCCGGTCCGGACCGGCGGGTTGTCGCGGAAGGCCTCCAGGTCGTCCAGGAGCCGGAAGTACCGGGCAGATCCCAGGGCTCCGAGCAGCGTGCGGTAGCCGGCGTCAAAACTGGTCCCGGTGTGCTGGCTGATCCGCTGCCGGACCGTGTCCGCGCCGTTGCCTGCCGGCAGCGCGGCCAGCGGCTCCTGCAGCAGGGCGGCCATGACCTCCGCGTCGCGGGGAGCCCCCAGTTGAGCGGCAAGCCACTTGAGTTCGCTTTGCAGCCTGCGCACCTGGACCGCCGAATACAGCTTCCGGTAGGCCGCCAGCACCGAGCGCAGCCGCCGGGTGGCGGTCCGCATGTCATGCACCGCGTCTGGTTCCTCGAGCCGGACGGCCGGGTCCAGCGCCACAAGCTGTCCCAGTTGTGTTGCCACGTATACGGTCACGACGGCGGCAGCCGGGGCTTTCTTGCCGGCCAGCAGGACCGGGGTGCTGTCCCGGTGGCGGGTTTTCAGCTTTTTCCCACCCAGGGCGCGGACCAGTTTGGAGGCGTGCCCCGACGGGGCCGCACCGGCTGCGGCCAGCAGTTCCCCTGCCGGGCCAAACAGGTCAGCACTTCCATGGACCAGTTCGAATTCCCATTCCCGCCACTGCTGGTCGGCGCCGTCCCCGGGGAGTTTCCCGGCGGTGACCCTGTCGTCCGCCAGGTCCGCCAGGTGCAGGCCGTCCGTCGCGTAGAGGGCATGGGTGGTCCGGCGGGTTGCCAGCCGGACCACAGGGGCCACCTCCGCTCCCCGCAGGTGTACCTGCAGGTGTGCCAGCAGGCTGTCCGGAACCACGTCCGGCTGGCCCAGCGGGGCGTGCAGTTCCTGCCGCACCTGGGGCGCGTCACCGGGCGCAGCGGCAACCGCTGCCGCGGCGGCGATTGCCGGCGGCAGTTTCAGGTGCCAACCCGCATCGGCCCCGCCGGTCCGGCGGCGGAGTGTAATCCGCCGTGCCGCCAATGCGTGGTCTGCGGTGTCGAAGTACACCGCCTCCAGCAGCGCCTCGTGCGGGTCCCCCACCCGCGCCACCCCGGGAAGTCCGGAGAGGTCCGGCACCCCGGCCTCCTCGCCGACGTCGTACTTCTTCTCGACTTCAAGTCCCTGGGAAGCCTTCACAGCCATCCTTCCGTGGTGATGCAGCGCGTGCGCCGGGCGTGGCCGGCGGTCCTTTTGCAGTCTATGGCCCTTGGCAGGGGGTGGTTGGAGAGGTTGGCCACAGAACGCCAAACATCAAACGTCCAACCTTTAGGCTGGAGGCATGCCCGCCTCATCCCAACCCCCTGCCCTGGATCCTGCCCTGGAACCCACCCTGGCGCCCGCCCCGGCACCCCTTGCCGTGACAGGAGCCGAAGATTCAGCAGCCGGCACGCCCGCCCCGAAGCCGGTGTCCGCCGTCGTTTTTGGCGTGATCGCGCTGGTCCTGATCGGCCTGAACCTCCGTGCGGGCATCACCGGTGCGTCGGCGCTGCTGCACGACCTGCAGGCGGTCCTGGGCTACGGCGCCCTGGTGGCTGCCGTTATTCCGTCCATCCCCACCCTGTGCTTCGCGGTGGCGGGTGCCGCAACGTCGTGGTTGACGGGCAAACTGGGCGTGGAGAAGGCCATCCTGCTGGCCCTGGCCATGCTGGCCGGCGGGCTCCTGCTCCGCGGCATCCCGGCCACGGGCATGCTGGTGGCCGGAAGCGTGCTGGGCATGTCCGGGCTGGCCGTGTGCAACGTGGCCATGCCGGCGTTCATCCGGGAGCACTTCGCGGACCGGACCTCCCTGATGACGGCCGTTTATACGGTGACCATGACCACCGGCGCCACCGTAACGGCGGTGGCCGTGGTGCCCCTGGCGCAGGCGCTCGGTTCGCCGTCCGCCGCCGTCGGCGCCATCGGGTTTACCGCCGTCGCCGCATTCCTCGGCTTTATCCCCGTGGCCCTGCACGCGCACCGCAACAGCACCCGCGCCGCCTCAGTGCGCGTTTCGCCGTGGCCGCTGCTGCGCACCCGGAAAGGCCAGCTCCTCACCGCCATCTTCTCGCTGCAGGCGCTGCTGGCCTACGCCCTGCTGAGCTGGTTCCCCTACCTGCTCACCACCCAAGGCATGAGCGCCTCAGACAGCGGCCTGATGTTCGGGCTGATGCAGCTGGTCTCCGTCCCGGCAGGCATGATCCTGATCGCCATCGGCTCCCGCCCCCGGATGCTGCGGCCGGCCTTCTACCTGGTCAGCCTCACCATGGTGGCAGGCCTGGTGACGCTGATGGCCCTCCCCGTGGACCTGGCCTTCATCCCGGCGGTCCTGCTGGGCTTCGGCCTGGGCATCTTCCCCCTGGTGATGGTGATGATCAGCCGCAGCGGCTCCACCACCTCCGAAACCACGGCACTGTCCACCCTGGCCCAGTCCACGGGCTACCTGCTGGCCACCGCCGGACCGTTCGGCATGGGCCTGCTGCGCAGCGCCACCGGCGGCTGGGGCCTTCCGCTGGCCATCCTCCTGGGCCTGGCCGTGGTCCAGGTTGTGGTGGGGCACCTGATCACCGGCGGGAAGAAGTAGGCCATGGCACTGACCCCCTCGCCGCGCCGGCCGCTCGCCGCCGAGGCCACCGACAAGCTCCGCGCCATGGTCCATTCCGGCGAATGGCCGCTGCACCACCGCATCCCGGCCGAGCCCGAGCTGATGGCCGGGCTGGGCATTTCCCGCGGCACCCTCCGGGAAGCGGTCAAGGCGCTGGCCCACAGCGGCATCCTCGAAGTGCGCCGCGGCGACGGCACCTACGTCCGGGCCACCAGCGAGATGCCCGGCGCCGCCCGCCGCATGTACCAGGACCACACCGAACAGCACATCCTGGAGGTCCGGGTAGGGCTGGACACGCAGGCCGCGCGCCTGGCCGCCCGCAATGCCACGGCCGACGACGTCACAGCCCTGCGCGGTTTGCTCGCCGACCGGGACCGGGCCTGGCAGTCCGGTGACGTTGAGGCGTGGGCGCTGGCCGACTGGGGCTTCCACGAGCGGGTGGCGCTGGCCTCCGGCAACCCGCTGCTGTTCGAGCTTTACGCCAGCTTTGGCACCGTGTTCCACCAGGACCTCCTGAGCCAGCAGCGGCGGCCGGGGTTCGCGGGGCTGCCGCAGGAAGGGCACGGGGTGCTGCTGGCTGCCATTGAACGCGGAGACGGGGACGCCGCCGTGGCCACCGTGAACCGCAACCTGAACACGTGCGCGGAGTGGTTGGCCGGCTGAGCCGACCCCGTTTCGCCGCAGCCCAGGAGGTCAGTAGGCTTACTGGCTGAGCAAGATCCGTACTTCCGCCGCGTTCCAGCGGTGTCCTTTAACCCCAGAGGAGCCACTCCATGGCCCTGTTCTCCCGCCATCACCGCGGCACGTGCCCCGCCCACGACGCCGCAGTCCCCGAGCCCGGCAGCAAAACCCCGCAGCAGCTATGGGGCGACGGCTACGGCCGGGTGGGCATCCGGGCCGCACAGACCCTGCTGATCCTCGCGGTCTCAGTGGTGGCCGTGTTTGCGCTCCTGCAGGTCAAGCTGCTGGTGATCCCGATGCTGATCGCGCTGATCCTGGCGGCCGCGATCAGCCCGTTCGTCAACATCCTCAAGCGCCGCGGCATCAACGATGCCCTCGCCACCGTCATCGCTTTTATTGCCCTCCTGGCCGTCCTGGGCGGGGTGTTCACCGTCATCTACTTCTCCGTCCGGAGCCAGTGGGATGACCTGGTCCAGCAGGCAAGCGAGGGTGTGGACCAGCTGCAGGAGTTCCTCCTCAACGGTCCACTGCCCATCGACGCGGCGCAAATCGACTCGGCCCGGGATGCGATTGTGGACTTCGCCACCAGCAGCCAGGCCAGGTCCGGCGCCATCACCGGGCTGTCCGTGGTGACGGAGTTCCTGACCGGCGCCGTGCTCCTGGTGGTGATCCTGTTTTTCTTCCTCAAGGACGGCGAGCGGATCTGGGCCTTCCTGATCAGCCCGTTCAAGGGCGAACGGGCCAGCCGCCTGCGCCGGGTGGGTACCAGGAGCCAGGAAGTCCTGGGCGGCTATGTCCGCGGGACGGCGATCGTGGCCCTGGTGGACACTTTGGGCATTGGCGCGGCGCTGCTGGTCCTGCAGGTTCCGCTGGCACTGCCCCTGGCCATGGTGGTCTTCATCGGTGCGTTCATCCCCATCGTGGGCGCCACCATGGCGGGCATCCTCGCGGCCCTCGTGGCGCTGGTGGCCAACGGGCCCGTGGTGGCGCTGATTGTGGTGGCAGTGGTGGTGGCCGTGAACCAGCTCGAAGGCAACCTCCTGCAGCCGGTGGTAATGGGCAAGTCCCTCCAGCTGCACGCACTGGTCATCCTGCTGGCCCTGACCGCCGGCACCCTCCTGGCCGGCATCGTGGGCGCGGTCCTGGCCGTCCCCATCACCGCCGTCGCGTGGTCCATCATCAAGGTGTGGACCTCGGACGACGGAACAGCACACCGGAACACACCCGACCGCCGGGCCGCAGGTACCGCGGCCAAGTAGCCCTGCTGACGCACGACGACGGCCCCGCACCTTTTCGGAAAAAGGTGCGGGGCCGTCGTCGTGCGTCAGCGTTGGTTGCGCTGAATTGCAGGCTGCGGTCAGCGGTGCAGGCCCGCCAGGATGTTTTTGGGCCGCTGCATTTCGCCGTGCTTTGCGCCGAGGACTATGACGGCCGCCGCGAAGGCCGGAATGGTCCACTGCAGCACCTTGAGCTGCTGCTGCGCGGCCTTCAGCTCGTCCGAGGCGCCCGGCTTCGGCTCGGTGGCGCCTTCCGCGCCTTCACCGGCGAGCTGCTGGACCTTCCTGCCCAGCAGGCCGGAGTACAGCGTAGCGGCGGCGCCAACCACGGTGACTGCCGTTTTGATGGCCGTGTCGCGGGCAACGCCGTCCTGCTTGGCGATCCGGCCCTTGTTTTCCCAGGCGATGGCCACGTCGGCGGCCAGGTGGGTGGCAAACGCGGCCGTCTGGACCGGCGCCCACTTCATCCAGCCTGCACTGGAGAGCCGGGTCCGTTCCGCCGGGTCCCGGGCTTCCGCCGCTGCGCCGTTCAGGCCGATGGCGCCCATCAGGGAACCGCCGAACCAGGCTGCCGCCGTGAGATCGTGGACGGAGCGGGCAATAAGGTTTCCTGCCATGGTGTGCATTCCTAACGTTGAACGGGGTGGGGCGTTGCGCCGGCGCCAGGCCGGGCATTTTCCTTCAGGACGTGCACCCTCATAGTAAGCACACTTACTACCAAGTCCAAAGACCGGAATTTGTGCCGCGAGGACGTAAAATCGACGCCATGGAAACCACAGGAACTTTATTCGGCTGGGCGTTCGGCGACTCCGGCCGCCACAGCGACACCGCCTACGTGGGCGGACTCCAGGGCGAGGCCCTGGCCAACGCGAGGGAAACGGCCAAGGCCAAGGGCGTGGCGGTGGTCCCCGGTTCCGAGGTGTTCACGGTGCTCTCCGGCGACGACTCCCTGGTGGAGCTGGACAACGCACCCGGGAAACTTGTGGTCCGGTGCACCGTGCACGTTGAGGGGCCCGGCGCGGAGAAGCTGCACGCCGAAGGACCCATGAACGGCTGACCGGTGTCCAACGGGGATTCCGCCATCGGCCAGGCCGCCGACGCCGTCGAGGACGCGTCCAACGCCCCGGCGCTCGACGTGCTGGCCCGGGCCGGCTTCGCCGTGATGGCGCTGCTGCACATCATGGTGGGCGGGATGGCCATTGCCGTGGCTTTCGGGCAGCCCGGCGACGCGGACATCACCGGCGCCCTCAGCCAGCTCGTGGCCAACCCCTGGGGCCCGGTCCTGATGTGGGCCGGGGTGGCCGCCTGCACCGGGCTCGCGCTGTGGCAGGCCAGCGAGGCCACCGTCCGGGCCCGGAGCCTGCCGGGCAGGGAGCGCCTGGGCAAGCTCATCTCGTCCGGGTTCCTGGCCGTGGCGTACGGGAGCGTGGGACTCAGCTTTGCCGGCTTCGCCGTGGGCCTGCGCGGCGATTCAGGCGACAGTACCCGCGACTTCAGCGCCGCCCTGATGGCCCATCCCGCGGGCCTGTGGCTCCTGGTGGCCGTGGGGCTCACCACCATGGGGGTGGGCGTCTACTTTGTGGTCAAGGGCCTGCGGCAGGGCTTCCGCGCCGAGCTGTTCCGGTTCCGGGGCACCCGCCGTGGCGGGCTGATCGATGTCCTGGGCGTCGTGGGACACATCGCCAAGGGCATCGCCCTGAACCTGGCCGGCCTGCTGTTTGTCATCGCGGCCGCCAAGCACCGCCCGGAGGAATCCACAGGGCTGGACGGCAGCCTCAAGGCCCTCCGGGACCATCCCTTCGGGCCCGCCCTGCTGGTGGCCATCGGGGTGGGCTTCATCGCTTACGGAGTCTTCGCGCTGGTCCGGGCCCGGTTCGGCAGGATGTAGGCCGGGCCGGAGTGGGTACGTAAGGAATACGGCGTTTCACCAGAGCAGAAGGAGTCCCATGTCCACTGTGTCCCAACTCTTCAATTCCTCCGCCGAGGACGTGTGGCGGGTGATCGCTGACGGTTGGCTGTACTCCGGCTGGGTGGTGGGTGCGTCCCGGATCCGCGCCGTGGACCCGGACTGGCCGCTTGCTGGCACGCAGCTGCACCACTCAGTGGGCGCGTGGCCGCTGGTGATCAACGACAGCACCCGGGTAAGGGCAGTAACCCCGGGCCGCTCGCTGGAAGTGGTGGCCCGCGGCTGGCCCATGGGTGAGGCCAAGGTGGTGATCAACTTGGAAGACCGGGGCGCGGGCTGCCTGGTGACGATTTCCGAGGACGCCATCAAGGGGCCCGGCACCGTGGTGCCCAAGTTCCTGCGGGACCCCGCCATCGACGTGCGGAACCGCGAAACGCTGCGCCGGTTGGAGCTGATGGCAGCAGGCGGGGCAGGGCGTTGAGGGGTTAAACGCCACGCGGGGCCACCGGCACCTGAACAGGTGCGGGCGGCCCCGCGTTCTTATGCTTTCCGAAAACCTTTAGACCTGGGCGGCGACGCCGTCGCGGGAGATGGCCACCATGTCCCCGCGGGGCACCACCTTGATGCGTTCCCGCTTGACCTCCACACCGTGCGAGCCGCCGGCTTCGGTGGCGGCAGCGCCGAGCGCCAGCTCATGGGCGTCCAGGGCCAGCCAGCCTTCCCAGGACGTGAACTTCACGCCGCGGGTGTCCAGGAGTTCAACCACAGCGTCCGCCTCGGGCACTGCGGCTACCGGCAGGTTCCCGCGGTCTTCGAGCAGGTACGTGACGGTCTCCAGGGCGTCGCCCTTGGTGTGGCCGATCAGGCCCACGGGTCCGCGCTTGATCCAGCCCGTGGCGTAGATGCCCGGCACGTGGGTGCCTGCGGCGTCCAGGACGCGGCCGCCGTCGTTCGGCACCACGCCCTTCTTGTGGTCGAACTCGATCTCCGGCAGGGCCGAACCGAAGTAGCCAATCGCGCGGTACACGGCCTGGACCGGGTAGTCCACAAACTCGCCGGTGCCGCGGGCGTTCCCGGTGCCGTCCAGTTCGGTGCGCTCGAAGTGCATGCCTGCCACCTTGCCCGGGGTTTCCGGGGAGTCGACGATTTCCACCGGGCTGTGCAGGAAGTGCAGGTGCAGGCGGCGGGAGGCGGTGAGCTCGGAGAGGTCCTCCGGCTGCTCGGCGATCCAGTTGGTGAGCGTGCCAACCATGGTTTTGACCTGGTTGTTGCTCTGGATCAGGCGGTCCGATTCCTCGTCGAACTCAAAGTCCTCCGGGTACAGGATGATGTCCACGTCCTTGGAGTGGCTCAGCTCGCGCAACTCCAGCGGGGTGAACTTGACCTGGGCCGGGCCTCGGCGGCCAAAGACGTGCACGTCGGTAACGGGCGAGGCCTTGAGGCCGGCGTAGACGTTCTCCGGGATCTCGGAGACCAGCAGGTCGTCGGCGTGCTTGGAGAGGACGCGGGCCACATCCAGGGCCACGTTGCCGTTGCCGATCACGGCGATTTCCGTGGCCTCCAGCGGCCATTCGCGGGACACGTCCGGGTGGCCGTCGTACCAGGAGACAAAGTCCGCGCCGCCGTAGGAGCCGTCCAGTTCGATGCCGGGGATGTTCAGGTCCGCGTCCTTGATGGCGCCCGTGGCAAAGATGACCGCGTCGTAGTGCGTGCGGAGGTCCTCGATGGTGATGTCGGTGCCATAGTCGACGTTGCCGAAGAAGCGGATGTCGCCGCGGTCCAGGACCTTGTGCAGGGCGTTGACGATGCCCTTGATGCGCGGGTGGTCCGGGGCCACGCCGTAGCGGATCAGGCCATAGGGAGCCGGGTAGCGGTCGAACAGGTCGATGATGACGGTCAATTCGCCGCTTTTGACGGCTTCACTCTTGGTGAGGATGTCCGCTGCGTAGACACCGGCCGGGCCGGAACCCACAACGGCGACGCGCAGGGGACGCTCGGCAGAACCTACGGAAGTGCTTGATGACACGGCTGTGTTCCTTTTGTTCGTTCCTTCCCAACTGACTCGCAGTTGTTGTCGTTTTGAGCGTTCAAAACGACAACAACTGCGAGTCAGTTGGGTGGGGGGCTAGGTGGTGACTCGGGCGGTACGGGGACGGTTCGGGGTGGTGGTGCTGTAGTCAGCGGTCCGGAAGTGCGCCGGGGCGAAGGGGCTCACGCGCACCACGTCACCGATGACGATCACTGCTGGATTGGCGACGCCGGCCGCTTCCGCTTGGTCGGCGATGGAACCGAGGGTGCCAATCGTGACGCGCTGGTCCGGCAGGTAGCCGTTTTCAACAATACCAACCGGGGTGTCCCCCGGCAGGCCTGCTCCGCGGAGGGCGGACGCGGATTCGCGGAGCTGGCCCACGCCCATCAGCAGCACAATGGTGTGGTCGGCGCGGGCGGGGACTTCCGAAAGTTCCTCATGGCCGGTGACCACGCTGAAGCCTTTGGCCAGGCCGCGGTGGGTTACGGGAATGCCTGCTGCGGCGGGGACGGAGATGGCCGAGGTCACCCCGGACACCACCTCCACCTCGACGCCGCGCTGACGGCAGTACTCGGCTTCTTCGCCGCCGCGGCCCAGCACATATGGGTCCCCGCCTTTGAGCCGGACCACGCGGTGACCCTGCAGGGCTTCGTCGGCAAGTATCCGGTTGATCTCCGCCTGCGGCACCGGGTGGTGGCCGGGGGTCTTACCCACTTCGATGATGCGGACATCGGGTGCCAGTTCCTTCAGCAAGCCGCGGGGGCCCAGCCGGTCGGCAACCACAACGTCGGCCTGGCCCAGCAGCCGGCGGCCGCGGACGGTGATCAGGCCGGCATCTCCGGGACCGCCGCCAACCAGCGCCACGGAACCCCGGTGGGCGCGGCGGCGGCGCAGCGGCAGGTCGCCGGTTTCCAGTGCGGTGGCCACGGCGTCACGGACTGCCATGGCGCGGCGCGGGTCTCCCCCGGCGTTGACGGCGATCTTGACGTCATCCACCTCGGCGACGGCTGGGGTCCACGCGGCGGAAGCTTCATGGTTGGAAGCGTTCACGCACCAGATGCGCTGCGCTTCGGCGTCGGCAGAAACCTGCGCGTCCACGGCGGCGTTGCCCGTGGCGGTCTGGACGAACCAGGCGCCGTCCACGTCGGCGGAAAGGTAGGGGCGCGGCACCCAGGCCAGGAGGCCGGCGTCGGCCAGTTCCTGCAGGGCGGCGCAGGCAGCGGGGGCCACAACGGTGACGCGGGCGCCTGCATCCAGCAGCCCCTTGGCACGCCGGGCAGCGACGGGTCCGCCGCCCACCACCAGCACGGGGCGGCCCAGAAGCCGCAGCGCCGTGGGGTAAATGTCCTGAATTGCCATGGCTCAACGGTAGGGCCGCGTCACATTCGCCCACAAAGGCCGGGCAACACCAGTTCACGTAAGGTAACGCTGCGTCACATAGGGACGCGGGTCAGGAGAGGCCGGCGAGGTACCGTCCGCGGCGCACGATGAGCCGCTCCAGGTACCTGGCCAGCACCAGTTTTTCGGCCAGCCGGCCCAGCACACCGAGGGGTGCGGTGAATTCCACCGAGTCGGTCATCACGCTGCCCGTGGGTGTGGCCTCGAAACCGTGGACGTGCCGGAAGGACGCAAAGGGGCCCCGGACCTGTTCGTCTGTGAAGCTCTCCGGGAAGTCCAGCCGGGTGACATTGCTGGTCATGGTGAGCGGGATACCGAAGTGCCGCGCCCGCCAGGTCACCTGCTGGCCCAGGCCAATCAGCCCGGACGTCACCCCGGCCACGGCCCGCTCCGCTGAGCCGCGCTGCGATTCGACATGCAGGTCGATGCTCCGCGCCAAGTCGAACAGCCGCTCCCGCGGCAGGGTGGATTCGGTACGGCACACGAAGCTGACGGTCACCAGGCCAGTCTTACACGCTTAAACGGCAAAGCCCGGCGGCTGGTGTCCGGCCGTCGGGCTTTGCACGGGTTGGATGGGGGCTAGCGGGTGCTGCCGGCCAGGAGCCCACGGCTGCGCAGGAGCCGCTTCTCAATGGGCCCGAACACCAGCAGTTCGATCAGGATGCCCACGGCCAGGATCAGCAGGATGGCTGACATCACGATCGTCATGTCCGACAGGACGCGGCCCTGGTCGAGCAACGAGCCGAGTCCGAAACCAATGGTGCCGCCCACAGCAATGATTTCCGCAGCCATCAAGGACCGCCAGGAGAAGGCCCAGCCCTGCTTCAGGCCGCCCAGGTACCCCGGCAGCGCGGCGGGCAGGATGACCTGCAGCGCCATCTGCAGCCGCGAGGCGCCCAGCACCGTTCCCACCCGGCGGTACTGCGGCGGGATCTGGTCCACGCCGGAGATGAGCCCGTTAATGATGGAGGGGATGGCGCCCATAAACACCACAAAGTACACCGTGGCGTCGGTCAGCCCGAACCAGATGATAGCGGCCGGCACCCAGGCTACGGACGGCAGCACCTGCAGACCGGAAATGAGCGGTCCGAACGCCCGGCGCAGGGGCGCCACCTGGGCGAGCAACAGGCCGATGGGCGTGGCGATGGCAACCGAAATCAGGAAGCCCACCAGGCCACGCTGCAGCGAGGTCCACACGGCCTCCTGCAGTTTGCCCTCGCCCCAAAGGACTCCGATCTGGCCCAGGACGTCCAGCGGGCCGGGCACCAGGTCGCGGCGCTTGAGGCCCAGGGACACGTAAAACTGCCAGATCAGCACCAGCACCACCAGGGCGGCGACGGGCAGCAGGATCCGGCTCCACTCAATCCGGTGCTTCCGGTCGGCGTCTGACTGGAGGGAGTCGAGGCCGGCTTCGAGCTCGCGCAGGTCCTCCCGGCCGGACGACGAACGGGTCAGGGCGGCGTGGACGGAGCGGTGGCCCTCATCGGGGGCGTCCGGGTGCGCCTCGGCGAGGGGCGTGGGGTTACTTGGCATGGCGGCGGATCTCCTCCCGCAGCCGGGACGTGATGGCCCCGGTCAGCTGGCCGGCGAGTCCGGCATCGGTGTGGTGTTCCTCGGTGACGGCCCATTCCTGGACCACCCGGCCGGGGCGTGAGGACAGCAGCAGGACCCGCTGGCCCAGCCGTACAGCCTCGCGGACGTTGTGCGTAACAAAGACGATGGTGCGCCCGGTTTCCTTCCAGATCCGCTCCAGCTCGTCGTGCAGCAGGTCGCGCGTGATGGCGTCCAGGGCGGCGAACGGCTCGTCCATCAGCAGCAGCTGCCGGTCCTGGGCGAGCGAACGCGCCAGCGACACACGCTGCCGCATGCCGCCCGAGAGTTCGTGCGGGCGCTTGTCGCCGGCTGTGCCCAGGTGGACCAGTTCCAGGAGCTCCTGCGCCTTGATGCGGCGCTCGGATTTGCCCACGCCGCGCAGCTTCAGCGCCAGCTCGATGTTTTCCCGGGCGGTCAGCCAGGGGAACAGGGCGGCGTCCTGGAACATAAACGCGGCGCCGTCGCTGGGTACTTCCAAGGCGCCCGACGACGGCGCTTCCAGTCCCGCGATGATGTTCAGCAGGGTGGATTTGCCGCAGCCGGACGCACCGAGGAGGGCGACAAACTCGCCTTTGCCGATGGTGGCGTTGACGTCGTCCAGCACCGGGGCGCCGTCGCCGAAGCGTTTGCCCAGATGTTCCAGTACGACTGGCATGGTGCCGTCCTTAGGTAGGGGGTGTGGTCAGTCCTGGCCGAGGCCGGCCGCGGAAATCTTCGCTGCGGACTCCGTGACGCCGTTGAGGGCGCGGAGGTCGAACAGGCCGGTGATGTCGGCCTGCTTGGTGGTGCCCGCCGTGACGCCATCCGCCAGCAGCCGGGGGTAGCTGCCGGCCAGCGGGTCCAGGGTGAAGGTGATGTTGGCCAGGGACCGGGCCAGGACGTCCTCAGGCAGTGCCGCGCCGGCCGATCCCTGCAGGGCTGCGTTGATGACGGCGGCTTTGTCGGCGGTGGGGGCGGTGTTGAGCCAGTCCACGGACCTGGCATGGCCGCGGAGGAGGGCCGACACGGTGTCCGGGTGGTCGGCGGCGAACTTCTGGTTGACGATCAGGATGGTGGTGGGGAATTCGCCCGGCTTGCCGGTCTCCGCCCCGTCCCAGAGATCCTTCTCATCCACCAAAACCTGGGCGCCGGCGGTCAGCACCAGGCGCGAAGCCCACGGCTCCGGCAACCACGCGCCGTCGAGCTTTCCGTCCTGGAAAAGCTTCAGCGACTGGGAGTTTTCGGTGGGGTTGATGGCCACGTCGCCGCTGCCGTCCACGTTGGTTTTGTAGCCGTTGCCGGCCAGCCAGGCGCGGAGCGCCACGTCCTGCGTGCCGCCCAACTGCGGGGAGGCCAGGGTTTTGCCCTTGAGGTCGGCGGGGGTTTTGATTTCCGGTTTGACCACCAGCTGCGCGCCGCCCGCTGCCGCCCCGGCGATGACCTTGACGGACTGGCCCTGGCTCTTCACAAAGGAGTTGATGGCGGGGTTGGGGCCGATGTACGCGGCGTCGATCGCGCCGGCGTTCAGCGCCTCGATGGCGGCGGGCCCGGCGTTGAAGGTTTCGGTGCTGAGCGTGGTGTTGCCCAGGGCTTCGGCGAGGAAACCCTGCTTGATGCCCACCAGCGCCGGCGCGTGCGTGACGTTGCCGAAGTAGCCGAGTTTGAGTTCGGCGGCGGGTGTGGGCTCGGCGGCTTCCGCGCTGGCGTTGCGGGAGACGGTGGACGACACCACGGCCCCGACCACGATCAGCAGGACCAGGCCGATGGCCAGGGCGGCTTCGAGCGCGCGCTTGCGCTGGGGTGCAGCGCTTTCGCCTGCCACGATGCGGGTCATCCCGGGCTTGGAACTAGTCATTGTTTCACCATAGGGAGTGACCCAAACCCGTTCAACGACGCGGAAACGGGGGGTCACGGGGGTTCATCTGGCGTCACATTCATGCGGAAACGCGAAATCGCCGGAGCGCTGCGGGGTCGCTGGAAATTTCCGGCGATTTCGCAGCGCTCCGGCGATTTCGGGGCGGAACTCAGATGGAGTAGCGCTCGTCCTCATGGTCGCCCGGGTGGTCCTTGACCAGGCCGGCGGCGAGGGTGTTGCCATCCAGCGGGTCGATCACCAGGAACGCGCCGGTCCGGCGGTGGTGCAGGTAGTTCTCCAGCGGCAGCGGCGCTGCGAGCCGGAGCTGCGCGTGGCCAATGTCGTTGAGCTCCAGCGTTGAGGCGGCCTCGAGCTGGAACGATGCCAGGTCCAGCTTGCCGCTGACGTTCCGGACCAGCGCCTGCACGGTACGGGTACCGTGCTTGACCAGCACCTTGGCGCCCTCGCGGAGCGGCTTGGGCGAGAGCCAGCACAGCGCTGCGTAGAGGTCTGCGGAAGCTTCGCGGACGGTCCCTGCGGCGGCGATGGTGTCTCCGCGGGCCACGTCGAACTCGTCCGCCAGGCGGATGGCCACCGACTGCGGCGCTGCGGCTTCGGTCAGTTCAGCGCCGGCAAAGTCGATGCCCGCTACCGTGGTGGTGCGGGGGGCCTGGCCGGGCGTGAGCACGGAGACCTGGTCCCCGACCTTGACGGAGCCTTCGGTGATCTGCCCCGCGTACGCGCGGTAGTCACGGTAGGCCTCCACGTCGAGCCCGGCGGCCACGGCGTCGGGAGCCAGCGCACCCTGCGGCCGGACCACCAGCTGGACCGGGAAGCGGAAGCTTTCCAGGTGGCCTTCGAGTTCGTCGGCAGCCGGCAGGGTTTCGAGGACCTCCAGCAGGGCGGGTCCGGTGTACCAGGGGGTCCGCGCCGAGCGTTCCACCACGTTGTCGCCGTCCAGGGCCGACACGGGAACCACCAGCAGGTCGGTGATCCCGTCCGAGCCCAGGCCCAGCTCGCGGCCCACTTTCTGCACGTCGGCTTCGATGTCGCGGAACACGGACTCGCTGAAGTCCACCAGGTCAATCTTGTTCACGGCCACAATCACGTGGGCCACCCGCAGCAGCTGCAGCACCGAAAGGTGCCGGCGGGTTTGCTCCAGTACACCCTTGCGGGCGTCGATAAGGACGACGACGGCATCCGCCGTGGACGCGCCCGTCACCGTGTTTTTGGTGTACTGGACGTGCCCGGGGCAGTCGGCCAGGATGAAGCTGCGCTGGTCGGTGGCGAAGTAGCGGTAGGCCACGTCGATGGTGATGCCCTGTTCCCGTTCGGCGCGCAGGCCGTCGGTGAGCAGTGCCAGGTCGATGCCGCCGGCGGCGCCGCCGAAGCCACGGTCCGCGGAGGTGCGGGCCACGGCGTCGAGCGTGTCAGCAAGGATCGCCTTGGAGTCGTGCAGGAGCCGGCCCACCAAAGTGGACTTGCCGTCGTCGACCGATCCTGCGGTGGCGAACCGGAACAAAGTGGTGGGCAGGGCTGTCTCCAGCTCGGCGGCCAGGAGTGAAGTTTCGGTGCTCATTTAGAAATACCCGTCCTTCTTGCGGTCTTCCATGGCTGCCTCGGAGATGCGGTCATCTGCCCGGGTGGCGCCACGTTCGGTCAGGGTGGAGGCTGCAACCTCCACCACCACGTCGGCCACCGTGTAGGCGTCGGATTCCACGGCGCCTGTGCAGGACATGTCGCCCACGGTGCGGTAGCGGACCGTTTTGGTGATGACGTTTTCGGTGGGCAGCGGCTGGCTGACCTCGCCCACCGCGCGCCACATGCCGTCCCGGGCAAAAACCTCACGCTCGTGGGCGTAGTACAGGCCGGGCAGCTCGATGTTCTCGCGCTCGATGTACCGCCAGATGTCCAGCTCGGTCCAGTTGCTGATGGGGAACGCGCGGACGTGCTGGCCCACGGTGTGGCGGCCGTTGTAGAGGTTCCACAGTTCGGGGCGCTGGTTGCGCGGGTCCCACTGGCCAAATTCGTCGCGGAGGCTCAGGATCCGTTCCTTGGCGCGGGCCTTGTCCTCGTCGCGGCGGCCGCCGCCGAAGACGGCGTCGAACTTGTTCCGCTGGATCGCGTCCAGCAGCGGGACCGTCTGCAGCGGGTTGCGGGTGCCGTCGGCGCGCTCTGCGAGCTCGCCGCTGTCGATGAATTCCTGCACGGAGCCCACCACCAGTTTCAGGCCCAGGCGCTCCACGGTGCGGTCCCGGAAGTCCAGGACCTCAGGGAAGTTGTGCCCGGTGTCCACGTGCAGCACGGGGAACGGTACCTTGCCGGGCCAGAACGCCTTGGTGGCCAGGTGCAGCATCACCACGGAGTCCTTGCCGCCGGAGAACAGCAGCGCGGGCTTCTCGAACTCTGCCACCACTTCACGGATGATGTGGATGGCCTCGGATTCGAGGGTGTCCAGGCTGCTCAGCCGGGTCGACTGCAAAGGGGCGGCATCTGCTGCGTAGGCGTCAGCTGTGATGGGTGTGCTCATGTGTGAAGTCCGCATTCTGTCTTGTCGGTTCCTGCCCAGCGGCCGGCGCGGGGGTCGTCGCCCGGCGCCACCTTCCGGGTGCAGGGCTGGCAGCCAATGGACGGGTAGCCCTGGGACAGCAGCGGGTTGACGGGAAGGAGGTTGTCATCGGAGTACTGGACCAGTTGGTCGAAGGTCCAGGCCGCCACCGGGTTGACCTTGACCAGGCCGTTGGCCTCGTCCCAGGTCACCAGCGGGGTGTTGGTGCGGGTGGGGGCCTCGTCGCGGCGGACTCCGGTGAACCAGAGTTCGTAGCCGGACAGGGTGCGGCGCAGCGGGCCCACCTTGCGCAGCGCGCAGCACTGGGCGGCGTCCCGGGCAAACAGGTCCTTGCCCAGCAGCCGGTCCTGCTGCTCCACAGTGGTCTCGGGCAGCACGTCCACCACGTTGACGCGGAGGTTCGCGGCCACCTCGTCCCGCGTGGCGTAGGTTTCCGGGAAGTGGTAGCCGGTCTCCAGGAACAGGACGTCGACGCCGGGAAGCTGGTCGGCCACGAGGGCCGGCAGGACGGCGTCGGCCATGGAGCAGGCCACGGCCACGGCGGGCAGTTCGAAGTTCCGCTCCACCCAGGCGATGACGTCCCGGGCGGGGGCGTCCCAGCCCAGCTCGGCGGCGCCGGCTTCGGCGAGGGCCTTCAGCTCATCGTGGGAGCGGAGTTTGGCAGGTGCAACGTGTGTGCTCACTGGAGTGCCTCCTCATCTGCTGCGTGGGCCCATTCGGCGAAGGTCTGGCCTTCGGCACGCTGGGCCACGAAGGTGCGGACAACGCGCTCAACGTAGTCGGGCAGGTCGTTGACGTACACCTTGAGGCCGCGGACGGTGCGTCCCAGGCCTGCTTCCTCGCGTTCGTTGGAAGCCAGCCCGCCACCCAGGTGGACCTGGAAGCCGGGGGTGGGATCGCCGTCGGGCGTGGGCAGCATCATGCCCTTGAGTCCGATGTCCGCGGTCTGGATGCGGGCACAGGAGTTAGGGCAGCCGTTGATGTGCAGGGACAGTGCCTGCGGCAGTTCACCGGAGCCGGCGAGGTCCGCCAGGCGGCGTTCCAGCTCGGCCACGGCGGTTGCCGCCGTCAGCTTGGTCTCCACGATGGCGAGCTTGCAGTATTCGATGCCGGTGCAGGCAATGGTGCCGCGGCGGAACACGGACGGGCGGGCGGAGAGGCCCAGCGCGTCGAGCTCCGCCACGAGCGGTTCCACCTGGTCCTTGGCAACGTCCAGCACCACAAGCTTCTGGTGCGGGGTGGTGCGCAGGCGGTAGGAGCCGCGGGCCTCGAGGGTGTCCGCGAGCTTGACCAGCGCGGCACCTGACAGCCGGCCGGCCATCGGGGTGGCGCCGATGAAGAACTTGCCGTCCTTCTGTTCGTGCACACCGATGTGGTCGCCGGGGGTGGTGGGCTTGGGCGCGGCCGGGCCGTCCGCCAGTTTGTAGCCCAGGTATTCGTCTTCGAGGATCTGGCGGAACTTCTCCGGGCCCCAGTCGGCCATCAGGAACTTCAGGCGGGCCTTGGTGCGCATGCGCCGGTAGCCGTAGTCGCGGAAGATGCTGGTGACGCCGAGCCATACTTCAGCGGCCTCTTCCGGCTTCACGAACGCGCCCAGCCGCTTGCCCAGCATGGGGTTGGTGGACAGGGCGCCGCCGGCCCAGAGGTCGTAGCCGATGCCCAGCTCGGGGTGCTTGACGCCCACCAGCGCGAAGTCGTTGATCTCGTGGACCACGTCCTGGCTGGGGTGCCCGGTGATGGCCGTTTTGTATTTGCGGGGCAGGTTGGACAGCAGCGGGTTGCCGATGAAACGCTCGCCCAGCTCAGCGATCAGCGGCGTGGGGTCGATGATTTCGTCCTTGGCGATGCCGGCCACGGGCGAGCCCAGGATGACGCGGGGCACGTCGCCGCAGGCTTCGGTGGTGGACAGGCCAACACTTTCGAGCCGGGTCCAGATCTCGGGGATGTCTTCCACCCGGATCCAGTGCAGCTGGATGTTCTGCCGGTCCGTGAGGTCGGCCGAGTCCCGGGCGAAATCAACGGAGATCTGCCCGATGACGCGCAGCTGCTCGGTGGTCAGCGCACCGCCGTCGATCCTGACCCGGAGCATAAAATACTTGTCTTCGAGCTCGTGCGGCTCGAGCGTTGCGGTCTTGCCGCCGTCGATCCCGGGTTTGCGCTGCGTGTAGAGGCCCCACCAGCGGAACCGGCCGTGCAGGTCCTGACCGGGGATGGAGTCGAAACCCTCTTTGGAGTAGACGGACTCGATACGCTCGCGCACGTTCAGGCCATCGTCTTCCTGCTTCCAGGTTTCGTTGGCGTTCAGCGGCGTTTTGCCGTCCACTTTCCACTGCCCGTGCGGCTTTGCGGCGGGACGGGACGAGCGGGCAGGGCGCTTGGCGCCAGCGGAATCCGCAGACGCTCCGGCTAGAGCTGTATCAGTCATGCATCGACTGTAGGTCCCGCCCGAATGGCGTCACAAAGGTTCGGGAAACGCTAAGTCACCTAGGGAAATATTTCGTCACGAAACGCTTCACGATGCCCGGCAGGCTCCGCTTCTGTGCAGGACCGGCAGGTGCCTCCGCCGCCTCGGTTTCCGCCGCGGCCGACGCCGGTGCTACCGCCGGCGTTGCAGCATGGGGCGCCGTCGCCTGGGGTGCTTTGGCCTGGGGCGCTGCCGCTGAAGGTGCTCCGGCCTGGGGCGCTGTGTGGCCGGCGACGGCGTGGTCGTAGCGGTCCAAGGCAACCTGGGCCAGCACGTCGGAGGGCAGCAGCGGCTCGGCCACCACGTCGGCCCCGGCTTTGGCCAGCTGGTCGTGGAAGAACCCGTGTGCCAGCAGGTAGGAAGCGATGATGACCCGCCCCTTGCCCTCTCCCCCGGGATATTCGGCCCGGAGCGCGGCCACGGCGTCCGGCACGGAAGGTTTCTCGGCTGCACCGTACGCCGGCACAATCCTGTTGCCGCGCAGTTTCCGCAGGTGCGCTGCCACCTCCTGGACGCTGACTGCAGCGGCTGGGTTGGAAGATCCGGCGGCGGCCAGCACCACGGCGTCGTCCGCGGTGATTCCCGCTTCCCGCAAACGCTGGTCCAGGACCTCCGCCAGCCGCGGGTCCGGCCCCAGCGGCGCTGAGGCCAGGCTGTTGGCGCGGCTGCCCACGGCCCGGGCGATATCGACTTTTGTGTGATATCCCACGCTCAGCAGGAGCGGGACCACCACCGCGGCCTCCCCTTCAGGCAGGCCGGCCATCACGTCCACCAGGTCCGGGTCCTGCACGTCCACGTAAGACTCGCGGACGTCCAGGCCGGGCCGCAGGGCGGAGATTCCGGCGCGGAGGCCGTTGACTTCGGCACCCCCTATGTCGCTGGACGTTCCGTGGGCGCAGGCGATCATGATCGGGCTGTTCATACGGGCTAGCGTAACGTTGGAGCCGCCTTGTCCGCCCTCCGAGAATGACCGGGACGTTCCAATGACATTCCCTTTTGACATCGCCCTGGTCTGGCTGGACCTGGCCGGCGTCTTTTTCTTTGCCGTCTCCGGGTCGCTGCTGGCCGCCCGGAAACAGTTCGATTTAGTGGGCTCCCTGCTGCTGGCGTCCCTGGTGTCGCTGGGCGGCGGGGTGATCCGTGACATCATCCTCAACACGGTTCCGGCCGCGTTCACCAATCCGGCGTACCTGCTGCCGCCGCTGCTGGCCACGTTCCTGGTCTACTCGCTGTATTCCAGCGTCCAGCGTTTCACCTCGCTGCTGGTCCTCTTTGATGCCGGCGGGCTGGCACTGTTCTGCATCACCGGCACGCTCAAGGCGCTTTCGCTGGGCATGAACCCGTACTCGGCCATCCTGCTGGGTGTCACCACGGCCGTGGGCGGCGGTCTGTTGCGCGACGTCACGGCCAACGAGGTGCCCCAGCTTTTCAACAACGGTGACCTCTATGCAGTCCCGGCTTTCACCGGCGCCGCCCTGACCACCCTGCTCTGGCTGGGCGGGTTGTTCAACGGCCTGACGGCCTTCGGCGTCGCCGCCCTGGTTTTTGCATTCCGCGTTGTGGCCTGGCGCCGTGCGTGGACCATGCCGATGGCGGTCCATGGACGGCACCGACGGCAGTCCGGCGGCGGCAAACCGGGCACCCGGAATTAGCTAGGATATGAGCATGACTGACATGTTCCTCGAGAAATTCCGCGCGCTGGTTCCGAAGTATCTCGAGGATGAATGGCAGGAAGCTGACGGCCTCACCGCCGAGGAGCTGGACACCGCCCTGGCCGACCACCAGTTCGAGATTCCCCTGGTGCTGCGCGAGTTCTACCTGGCCATCGGCGGCTGCGAGGACCTCATGGAGGCCTACCACTACTTCTGGGACCCTGAAGAGCTCGAGGTTGATGACGAAGGCTTCCTGATGTTCCTCGAGGACGAGGAAGAACAGTTCACCTGGGGCTTCCGGATCGGCGACCTCGGCGTCCCGGATCCCATCGTCTACCGGCGCAACAATGCCCGCGCGCAGTGGAAGTCGGAAGAGGGAACCTTCTCTGAGTTCGTCTTTGACATGTTCGAGTGGGCCTTCGAGGACGACGAGTCCTAGCCTCGGGCTTTCAGCACACACCTCTTCGTGACAATCCCAATAACAAACCTCTTGCGCAATATGACAAAACTGTCATAGACTCTTCATGGATCCGCTAAACGCCTCCGGCGGATCTGATGCGAACGGAGAGATAGCCTCGGTTCTACGCAACGGATAGCTCGTATCCCTTGCTGCGAACCGGGGCTGTCCCGTTTAACAGGCCCCTTAGCGCAGGCCCCGCATAACAAACAGACAAAAAGAGCCCGGCACCCGTAACGGGCGCCGGGCTCCACACAAAATGTCAGCTGGCCCGGTCCACGACTGCCAGCGCAAAGTTGGACAGCGAGGACTTGACCACACCTTCGGGCAACGGCGCCAGCGCGGCGATGGCCTCATCGGCCCAGCGGCGTGCCACCACCCATGATTCAGCTGTCACGGCGTGCCCACGCAGGCCCGCCACGGCGGCAGCCAGGGCCTCGTCCGAGGTCAGGTCGCCGTCAATGAGCTTCAGGAGTTCGACGGCGGACTCGTCGCCGGCAGCCGCATCGCGCCGGAGGAACAGGACGGGCAGCGTGGGGACACCTTCGCGGAGGTCGGTTCCGGGGGACTTCCCGGACTTGACCTTGACCCCGGTGACGTCGATAACGTCGTCGGCGAGCTGGAAGGCAACACCTACCTTCTCGCCGTACTCCACCAGCAGGGATTCATAGGCTTCGTCGGCGCCGGCAAAGATGGCACCCAGCTGCCCGGAAGCGGCAACCAGCGAACCGGTCTTATCCGCAATGACTGACAGGTAGTGCTCCACCGGATCCTCGTCCGGCCGCGGCCCCACGGTCTCGTGCAGCTGGCCGAGGCACAGCCGCTCAAACGTACGGGCCTGGATGCCCAGCGCCCGGGAACCGAGCTCGGACACCAGGATGGAGGCCCGGGCGAAAATAAGGTCCCCGGTCAGGACGGCCACGGAGTTGCCCCACACCTCATGGGCGGTGGGAGCACCGCGGCGGAACGGGGCGGAGTCCATCACGTCGTCGTGGTACAGCGTGGCCAGGTGGGTCAGTTCCACCACCACGGCGGCCTGCACCACGGCGGGCAGCGAAGCGTCACCGAGGTGTGCGCAGAGCAGGGTCAGCAGCGGCCGGATGCGCTTGCCGCCGGCTTCCACCAAATGCCGGGACGTGGCGTCGGCCAGGGGGTCGGAGTTGGCGATTGCCTCGCGCAGCTTCTTCTCCACCTTGGCCAGGTTGGTGGTGATGGCGGGGCCCAGGTCGGCATCTTCGGCGATGGCTGCGAACCCTGCGGGCAGCTGGAGCCCGGTGGCGATGGCGCTGGTATTCAGGGACGGCTCAGCGTCGGTGCTGCCGTGTCCGGCATGGGTCCAGCTGTGGTCTGCGGCGTTGGTCACGGGTTAACCCTAACTTTTTGTTGCGGATACCGCTGGTTCGAAGCAGACGGGGTGTTGGATGTGGCGGGAACCAGCGATTCCAGGAGCCGGATGGCCCGGTCCTCGAAGCCCTTGGCTGACGGATCCGTGAGGTTGGCCAGCAGGCGCACCACGAACTTCATCAGCACCGGAATGGGCATGCCGGTGCGCAGCGCGAGTTTCATGATGGCGGGTTTGCCGATCAGCGCGGCGAAGGCCCGGCCCAGGGTGAAGTGGGATCCCCACTGGTCCCGCACGTAGTCCGCGTACCGCGAAAGGTGCGCATCGGCGTCGTACGTTCCACCGGAGGAGGCGGTGCGCGAGGAGGCGTCGATGATGAACTCGGCGGCGAACCGCGCGGATTCCATGGCGTAGGAGATGCCTTCGCCGTTGAACGGGGAAACCATGCCGCCGGCGTCGCCCAGCAGGAGCAGGCCCGGCGAGTAGTGCGGGGTGCGGTTGAAGCCCATGGGCAGCGCGGCGCCGCGGATTTCGCCCACCTGGTTCTCGGGCGTGAAGCCCCAGTCGGCGGGCATGCCGGCGGTCCATTCGCGGAGCACCTGCTTGTAGTCCAGCTTGCCGAAGTCCTTGGAGGAGTTCAGGATGCCCAGGCCCACGTTGGAGGTGCCGTCGCCCACGCCGAACACCCAGCCGTAACCGGGAAGGAGCTTGCCGTCGCGGCCGGGAAGTTCCAGCCAGCCTTCCATCCAGTCGTCGTCGGTGCGGGGGCTGGTGAAGTAGGTGCGGACGGCCACGCCGAGGGGCCGGTCGTCGCGTTTGTGCATGCCCAGGGAGACGGCGGTGCGGGTGGAGTTGCCGTCCGCGGCGAGGACGACGTCGGCACTGAAGTCGCGCGTCTGCCCCGTCTTTCGTCCGTTCCCGTCCAGGATCGCGGCGCGGGCGCCGGTGACGCGGCCGCTGTCGTCGCGGAGGGCTTCGGTGACGCTGTGCCGTTCCAGGATTTCGGCGCCGGCAGCCTGGGCGTGCCGGGCCAGCTCCTCGTCGAAGCCCAGGCGGGTGCGGATCAGGCCGTACTGCGGGAAGTCCGAGACCTCGGGCCACGGGAGTTCGACGGTGCGGCCGCCGGCGATCAGGCGCAGGCCCTTGTTGCGGCGCCAGCCTTCGCCTTCGGGGTGCGGCAGGCCAAGCTTCTGGATTTCCCGGACGGCGCGGGGGGTGAGCCCGTCGCCGCAGACCTTCTCGCGGGGGAAGCTGGTCTTTTCCAGGACCGTGACGTCCAGGCCGGCCTTGGCCAGGTAGTACGCGGCGGTGGATCCGGCCGGGCCTGCGCCGACTATCAGTACCTTCACAGTCTTAGCGGACGATGTTGCGGCGCAGCTTTGCCACCGGGCCCTTGTGCGCGGCGATGGCGGCGGCCGCGCTGTCCGGAGCCGAATCTGCGGGCTTAAAGGCGCGGTGGACGGCCACGATGCCGCCGGTCAGGTTGCGGTAGGTCACGTTTTCCCAGCCCTCTTCCTGCAGCCACGCGGCCAGGTGGTCCTGGTCCGGCCAGGCCCGGATGGACTCGGCGAGGTAGACGTAGGCGTCCGGGTTGGAGGCCACCTTGACGGCGATGGCGGGCAGCGCGCGCATCAGGTATTCGGTGTACATGGTGCGCCACAGCGGCACCACGGGCGAGGAGAACTCGGCGATGACCAGGCGTCCGCCGGGCTTGGTGACGCGGAGCATCTCGGCCAGGGCCTTGCGCGGCTCGTTGACGTTGCGCAGGCCAAAGGAAATGGTGCTGGCGTCAAAAGTGTTGTCCGCGAACGGCAGGTTGGTGGCGTCACCGGCGATGAAGTTGATGTCCGGGCGGCGGCGCTTGCCCACCTTGAGCATGCCCAGGGAGAAGTCGCAGGCCACCACGTCTATGCCCGCATCCGCATATGGCTCGCTGGAGGTGCCGGTGCCGGCGGCGAGGTCCAGGACCCGATGGCCCTTGGAGACTTCCATCGCGTCCACCACAACCTTGCGCCAGCGGCGCGTCTGTCCCATGGACAGGACATCGTTGACGACGTCGTATTTCGGTGCGACGTCGTCAAACATCGTGGCTACTTCGTCCGGACGCTTATCCAAGGATGCTCGGTTCACCAGTCCATTGTCTCAAATGTTCAGCAGGCTGCGGACCACCTTCGGCGCCCAATTCAGGCACTGACCGGGGGCGGGGTACGCGGGAGTACTGTTGTCTCATCATGACGAGCACGTTCCGCACCCTGACAGTCCCCCTGGATGGAACCACTTTCCCCGGGGGGCTGCCCTCGTTTCTGGTCCGGGACGACGTCCTTTGCTGGACCCGCCGCGAGGCCGGCCTGGTGGGTTTTGGCGAGATAACCCGCTTCACCGCGAGCGGGCCCGACCGCTTCCTCGAAGCGGACATCTGGTGGCGGCACCTGGTCCTCGAGGCTGAGATCACGGACTCCGTTGAGCTGCCCGGCACCGGTCCCGTGGCGTTCGGTTCCTTCGCATTCTCCAAGGTCTCCAGCCACCGCTCCCGGCTGATTGTGCCGGAGATTGTGGTGGGCGTCCGGGACGGCCGCGCCTGGCTCACCCAGATGGCGTTCGACGGCGGCCCACTCACCGAAGCGGGCGCGCGCGCCGCGCTTGCGGGGTGGCTGGAGTCCGACGCCCCTTCTGCTGCCGACTCCGCTGGCTCCGACTCCGCCGGCTCCGGCTCCCCTGCTGCCGGCCACGGCGACGCCGGCCGTCCCGGCGCCGCGCTGCCGGCGGAACCTGCTGCCGCCGTCGCGCTTAAGCTCGAATCCGGTTCGCTCAGCGAGCACGACTGGATGGCAGCCGTGACGGCCGGCGTCGAAGAGATCCGCGCCGGGAAACTGGAGAAGCTGGTCCTGGCCCGTGACGTTGTTGCCACCATTCCGGAGGGTGTCAACGCGGCGGCGATCCTGCAGCAGCTGGCGGTCCGGTACCGCGAATGCTGGACCTACGGCGTGGACGGGCTGGTGGGGTCCACCCCCGAGATGCTGATCCAGGTGGAAGGCCGGACCGCGCAGGCCCGCGTCCTGGCCGGAACCCTGGACCGGCGTGACGCCGAGGGCATGGCCGGCTCGCCGCTGGAATTTGCCGAGCGGGTGCTGGCGGGCTCGGAGAAGCAGCGGCACGAACACGAGATCGCCATCCAGTCGCTCACCACGCAGCTGGCACCGTTTTCCGAAGCCATGAACGCCCACGACGAGCCGTTCATCCTGGAACTGCCCAATGTGTGGCACCTGGCGTCAGACGTTAAGGCGGAATTGGCCGAGGTTGAGGGGCACGTTCCCACCTGCCTGGCCCTGATCAACGCGCTGCATCCCACGGCCGCCGTGTGCGGCACCCCCACGCTGGTGGCCGGTGCCCTGATCCGCAAGCTCGAACACATGGACCGCGGGCCTTACGCGGGACCTGTCGGCTGGCTGGACGCGGCCGGGAACGGCGAGTGGGGCATCGCACTGCGCGGGGCTGTGATTGAAGCGCCGGACACCATCAGGCTGTATGCCGGCTGCGGCATCGTCGAAGGCTCCCAGCCGGAAGCCGAACTGGCTGAGACGTGGGCCAAGTTCCGTCCCATGCTGGAGTCCCTGGGCATCAGCTCCTGACCCATGCCGCCCCCTCTTATAGCTGTGGCGGACCTTAGTCCGGGATGTCAGACACTCCCGCGGGCTGGGGCCTTGATTTCGACTGTGCTTTAGTTATCCAATAGTGAAACTAAGTTTCCTGTGATGCACATCTCATAATCGGCGCTACACTATGAACCGATTTAGTACCGCATACTCCTGCAACAAAAGGTAAGAAACATGCAGCTCAAGTCCCTGGCCACGGCCAAATTGACCGCCAAGGCAGCAGCAGTCCTCGCCGTGGGTGCCCTCACCCTCACCGCGTGCGGCGGCAGTTCAACCCCGGCAGCTTCCGAAGGCGGCATCTCGCTGATCAACTCCGGCAAACTGACCATCTGCTCGGATGTGCCTTACGAGCCCTTCGAATTCCAGAAGGACGGCAAGACGGTGGGCTTCGATATCGACATCGCCACCGAGCTCGCCAAGGACCTGAAGGCCGAGCTCAACATTGTTGACAGCTCCTTCGAGGCCATCGAGACCGGCACCGCCCTGACCGGCTGCGACGTGTCCATCTCCTCCGTCTCCATCACGGATGTCCGCAAAAACGTCATGGACTTCTCCGACCCCTACATGGACGACGACCTGACCCTCGTGGCGAAGGAAGGCTCCGGCGTAGAGAACGTCGACTCAGCCAAGGGCAAGAAGGTTGGCGTGCAGCAGGCCACCACCGGCGCCAAGTACGCGCAGGAAAAGGGCATCGAAGCGCAGCAGTTCGAGGATTCCGGCCTCCTGGTCCAGGCCCTCGAAGCCGGCACCATCGACGCGGCACTGGGCAACCAATCGGTCCTGGGCTACGCCATCAAGGACAACACCGAGTTCACCCGCGTGGAGGACTACACCACGGGCGAGAAGCTGGGCATTGCCGTGAAGAAGGGCAACACCGCCATGCTGGAGCAGGTTAACACCACGCTCAAGCGCCTTACCGATGATGGCAGCCTGGCCAAGTTCCAGACCGCCTGGTTCGGCGAAACCGCTAAGTAAGCAGCATCGGGAGCCCTCGCGGCCCCGGTCAGCAGATACAGGTAATGGGGCCCCGGACGGATGAACGTCCGTCCGGGGCCTTCGCCACGCACAACGAATTGAGCACCCCATGGCATTGACCGCACGTCAGCGAGCCAAAGTAAGCCTGTATGTCCAGGCCGGAATATTCGTGGTGGCCATCGCCGCGCTGATCCTGGCGACGGACTGGAAGACCATGGCCAACAGCGTCTTCAACTTCGGCAAGATCGGGCCCATGTTCCCGGACATCTTCCTGGTTGGCCTGAAAAACACGCTGATCTACACGTTCCTGGGCTTTGTGGTGGGCCTCAGCGGCGGCCTGCTCCTGGCCCTGATGAAGCTCTCCAGCTTCCCGCTGTACCGCTGGATCGCCACCGGCTACATCGAGTTTTTCCGGGGCATCCCCGCGCTGCTGGTGTTCATCGCCTTCGGCTACGGCGTCCCGCTGGCGTTCGGCGTCCAGTGGAACGTGACCATCATCGTGATGATTTCCCTCGGTATGGTGGCTTCGGCATATATCGCCGAGACGCTCCGCGCCGGCCTGCAGGCCGTCCCCAAGGGACAGCTGGAAGCGGCCCGGTCGCTGGGTATGCCGCAGTGGCGGGCCATGGTGTCCATCGTGATTCCGCAGGCCTTCAAGATCGTCCTCCCGCCGCTGACCAACGAGGTCATCCTGCTGACCAAGGACTCCTCGCTGATCTACGTGCTGGGCCTGACCGCCTCGCAGTTCGAGCTCACCAAGTTCGGCCGTGATGGCATCTCCAGCCTGGGTGCGGGCCTCACGCCGCTGCTGGTGGCCGGCGCCTTCTACCTCGTTATCACCATCCCGCTGAGCCTCCTGGCCCGGAAGTTCGAAAGCCGCTCCGCGCGGACCAAGCGATAGGCAGGGAAGACAATGAACGACGTCGTAAACGGCCCCCGCGGGGGAGCCGCAAAAGTCCACGCAGCAGGGGTCGACATCAAGGACCTGCGCAAGTCCTACGGCTCCAACGAGGTCCTCAAGGGGATCAGCCTCGAGGTGAAACCGGGCGAGGTCGTGTGCCTGATCGGGCCCTCCGGCTCCGGCAAGTCAACGCTCCTGCGCTGCGTCAACCTGCTGGAGCAGCCCAACCAGGGCAGCATCCAGGTGGGCGGCTTCGAGGCGACCCACCCCGATGTGGACATCGACAAGATGCGCCGCAAAGTGGGCATGGTGTTCCAGCAGTTCAACCTGTTCCCGCACCTGGACGCCAAGCGCAACTGCTCGATCGCGCAGACCAAGGTGCTCAAGCGGTCGCAGGCGGAAGCGGACAAGGTCTCGCTGCACAACCTGGAGCGGGTGGGCCTGGGCCACCTCGCCGACCGTTTCCCCGATCAGCTGTCCGGCGGGCAGCAGCAGCGCGTGGCCATCGCCCGGGCGCTGAGCATGGACCCCGAGCTGATGCTGTTTGATGAGCCCACCTCCGCGCTGGACCCGGAAACCGTGGGCGATGTCCTCTCGGTCATGCGGAACCTGGCCAAGGAAGGCATGACCATGCTGGTGGTCACCCACGAGATGGGCTTTGCCCGCGAAGTGGCGGACCGTGTGGTGTTCATGGACGGCGGCGTGGTGGTGGAGGAAGGCGTGGCCGAGCAGGTCATCAGCGCTCCCACTCAGCCGCGCACCCAGGAGTTCCTGCGCCGGGTCCTGGATCCCACGCATATCGACATCCAGGAGTAGCCTGCCTTTTCGACCCGCAAATTCCCTGTCGCCCCTAATATTCGGGGGGCGCCAGGGAATTTGCGCGTCGGGGGTAGATTTGCGCGTCCTGAAGGCCCTAGCGCCCGGCCAGGACTCCCCCGGCAGCGGCAGCCACGGCAACCTTGATCCGCTCATGCAGCGCCCGCAGGCCCGCCCGTTCGGTGCGCACCTCCACAATGCTGCGCCCCGCCACCGGCCGGGACAATGCCTCGGCGAGTCCCGCCGTCGTACTCACCAGGGAATGGCCGACGCCGTACGCCGCCGCAAGTGCCGCGATGTCCACGGCGTGCGGGGTACCGAACAGGCGCTCGACGGCGTCTCCGTAGTTTCCGGCGGCCGCTACTTCCCCGTGCTCCAAAAGGTCGAAGATGGCACCGCCGGCATCGTTCAGGACAACGATCCGCAGCGCCGGCTGTTCCTCCCCCGCGCCCAGCAGCAGGCCGCCGGCGTCGTGCAGGAACGTGACGTCGCCCAGCAGGATGGTGGTTTCCTGGTCGCCGCCCAGGGCGATGCCCGTGCCGGTGGAGATGGTGCCGTCGATCCCGGCGAGGCCCCGGTTGGCGTAGACGGTAGCCGCAGGATCCGGTGCGGGCAGGCCGGCCAGGTCGGCGTCGCGGATCCCGTTCGAGGATCCCAGCAGGAGCTGGCCGCGGGCATGCTTCCAGACCAGCGCCGCCGTGGACGGGCCCGTCGCGGCAGGGACGCCGGCAAGGATGCCGTCCAGGGCATGCTGCGCTGCTGAGCCGGCCAGGAGCCAGCTGTCCAGCCACGGGGCGGGTCCCCGGCCGGCGAAATCGGCGAGGTCCGCCAGGCTGTCCAGCGGCAGCTCAGTGCGCCGGCCGGGTTCGAACCAGGCCACCGGAACGGGCTGGTAGAAGGCCGACGGCACGTCGGCGCGGGCCAGCAGCGCCGCCACCGGGCGCGAAAGCGTGGGCCGGCCAAACAGCACAACGCGCTCGATGGGCATGGCTGATCCGGCTCCGAAATGCTCCAGCAGCAGCCGGTAGGGTCCCACGGCGTTGGGCCCGAACCGGGCGTTGGAGGACGGTTCGGCGAGCAACGGCAGGTTGTGCGCGCGGGCGAACGCCTCGGCCACCGGGCCGGCATCGTGCCCGGCCAGCACCACCGTGCGCCGCTCCGGCAGATGGTCTGCGGCGGGCGGAAGGTTCATCACCAAGGGGTCCGTGCCGATCCGGAACCGCTTCCGGTCCACCGCGGCAGGCAGCCGGTCCCCGGCCGCCGGGACCAGAGGGTCCCGGAACGCCAGGTTGAGCTGGACGGGCCCGGGCGGGATGTCCGGGAAGGCGCCGGTAGCCGCGGAGAGGCCGGCCCGGATGGCCCGTTTCGGGTTGCTGCCCGCCGCAATGTCAGCAGCAAACCGGACGTGCTCCCCGAACAGGTCCGGCTGGATGGTGGTCTGGTTGGCGCCGGTGCCGCGCAGTTCGTCCGGCCGGTCCGCGGACAGGACGATCAGGGGCACCGCGGCGTGGTTGGCTTCCATCACTGCAGGCAGCAGGTTTCCCACAGCGGTCCCGGACGTGGTGAGCACGGCGGTGGGGGCGCCGGTGGACAGTGCCAGGCCCAGGGCCGTGAACCCTGCGGCCCGTTCGTCAATGCGCACCAGCAGGTCCACCAGGCCGGCGGCGGACGCTTCGGCCAGGGCGTAGGCCATGGGCGCGGACCGGGAGCCGGGCGCCACCACCACGTGCCGCACGCCGCCGTCGAGCAGGGTTTCGACGGCGGCGCGCGCCGCCTGGAGGGCGCTCAGGCCGGTCGGATCAGGGGTGGGGTGGGGAGCCGGTTCGTTGTGCGAAGTCACCAACCCAGTCTGCCACCCGGCACGGCCCGCCCGTCCCCCGCGTTGCCCCACCAACCAGACGCGCCATGCCCTTCCCCCCGCGTTGCCCTATCACCTATGGTCGTCAAAACCCCCAAATGACGACCATAGGTGATAGCGCAACGGGAGGAGGGAGCGGGGCAGGGGCAGGGGCAAGGGCCGGGGCAGGGACCGGGTTAGCCGCGGAAAACCTGGATCACTGCGGGACGGGGCGCCCGCACCGCGCCGGGTGCCGGCGTCGTACCCTCTGCAACGTAGTCGGGGAAGAACGAGACCTGCGCGCCGAAGGAGCCGTCCTCCCCCGGGTGCTGGACCGAGACGAAGACGGTGCGCTCGTCGTCGTGGATGATGGGCCCGCAGGTTTCGCCGTCCCGCGGGACCGCAAGGAACTGTTCCACCTTGCCGCGGTCTTTGCCGGCCACGGTGACCTTGAACAGCCCGTCCGCTTTGCCGATGCCGGAGGGGGCGCCGTCGGTGGAGATCCAGAGGTTGCCCACGGAGTCGAAGGCGAGGTTGTCCGGGCAGGAGATGGGCGAGACCTTGTCCACCGGGAAGCCGGAGAAGTAGGTGACGTCGCCCTGCGCGGGATCGCCGCAGACCATCAGCAGGTTCCAGCTGAACGTGGTGGAGGTCTGGTCGCCGGTTTCGGTGATCTCCACGATGTGCCCGTCGCGGTTCTGGTTGCGCGGGTTCATTTCCGTGGCGGCCTCGTTGGCGCCGACGCCGCGGTTGGAGTTGTTGGTGCAGGCCACGTAGACCTTGCCGGTCAGCAGGCTCGGCTCCACGTCCTCGCAGCGGTCCATCTTGGTGGGGCCCACCTTGTCGGCGGCCAGGCGCGTGTAGACCAGGACTTCCTCGACGGACATGCCCGGCACCGCGGACGCACCGTCCACCACCAGCGGCAGCCACTGGCCGATGCCGTCGAAGGCACCGTCGGCCGGCACGTTGCCAACCCCGGTGATCTCGGCGGCAGGCGAGTTGCCGGTGAACTTGGCCACGTAAAGGTTGCCCTCGGAGAGCAGCGTCATGTTGTGCTTGCGGTCGCCCTCGATGTACTTCCCGGCGGAGACGAACTTGTACAGGTAGTCGAAGCGCTCGTCGTCACCGGAGTAAGCCACCACGTGCCCGGACTTCGCCACGATGACGTTGGCGCCCTCGTGCTTAAAGCGGCCCAGGGAGGAGTGCTTCTTCGGGGTGGAGGTGGGGTCGAACGGGTCAACCTCCACGATCCAGCCGAACCGGTTGGCCTCGTTTTCGTAGCCGGGGTTGCGGGTATCCCAGCGCGGGTCATCGAGCTCCCACTGGCGTACCGTCGGGTTGGCGCCCAGGCCGTAGCGCTTGTCCGCGGCCGAGGTGCCCTTCGCCACGAAGTAGCCGTTGAAGTTCTCCTCGCCGGAAAGGATGGTGCCCCAGGGGGTGGTCCCGCCCGAGCAGTTGCCCAGCGTGCCTTTGATGGTCCGGCCGGCGGGATCCTGGACGGTGCGGACCAGCGGCGATCCCGCCACGGGGCCCGTGAGTTCGTAGGCGGTGCTGTTCAGGAAGCGGCGGTTCAGGCCGGCGCCCTTGACGTAGGACCACGGCTTGTTTTTGTTTTTGCGTTCCAGCTCCACCACCGACAGCCCGTGCGCGGCAGCCCCCACAGCGCGCACCTGGCCGGCCGGCATGGTGGCCGGGAACATGATGGTCTCGTTGGTGTATTCGTGGTTGGCAAACAGCACCGCGCGGCGGCCCTTGCTGCCCGGGATCTCCAGGATGTCCGTGTAGTCGTTGTTGTAGCCGAACTGCTTTTCCTGCGCGGCAGCCGTCTGGTTGGCGATGTCGAACGCGGGCGCGTCGGCGAAGATCGGGTCGCCCCACCTGATCACCGGCTGCCAGGTGAAGCCGTCGGGGACCGTCACGGCATCCACGCTGGCGTCAACGGCGGCGATGGGCGTGAACTGGAGCTTGGACTTGGCGAAGCCCTCCTTGGCGGCCGGGGACAGTCCGGCGGCGCTGGCGGATTCCGCAGAGGTCACGGCTGAACCGAGGACGACGGCGAGCGCACCGGCGGCGCCGAAGCCCAGGGCGGCACGGCGGGACAGGGTCGCGGAGGCGATGTCGCGGAAGTAGCCGTTCTCGCTCGTGTTGCAGACCTCGCTGGCGCAGGCGTTGTCGCACTTCAGCGCGCAGGTAACGGCGCTGCGCTTGCCTTTGGTGTGGCCCAGCATGGGCAGCAGGGGGAACTTGCGGGCGGTCGTTTCAGACATGGGGGCCTTCCAAAAGGTCGTCATGGGGACGGGCCCACCCTGCCAGCCGGTTCCTACGGACATCCGTCGGGCAGGTGAAGTCGAGGTTAACCGCCCGTGGCGTGCAGGCGCCGGGCGGTGTCCTGGCCGGCCAGGACTGCGTGGACCCGGCGCAGGCGGGCCAGCCACCATTCGGTGCGGTGGGGCGCTGCCGCATACCGCTCCAGCAGCCCGGCGTCCGCGGTGGCGTCGCGGAGGGTGATGGCGCCGTCGTCGGCCACCAGTGGGTCAAGGGTGATGTCGGATTCGAACAATGACACCGTCCCCAGCCCGCAGGCGTAGGGAAGGTCCGGGAGCGCAGCGGCGAGGGCCAGGCCGGCCCGGATGCCCACCGAGGTGTCCAGGGCGGAGCTGACCACTGCCGGCAGTCCGGCCTGCGCCACCAGGTCCAGGGCCCTGCGGACCCCGCCCAGCGGCGCCACCTTGACCACAATCAGGTCGGCGGCGCCGGCCCGGGCCACCTTCAGCGGGTCCTCTTCCTTCCGTACGCTCTCATCGGCGGCCACCAGGACCGGGGTGCCCGCAGCGGACAACCGGGTCCGGACCTCGGCCAGCCCCTCGATGGTGGGCACGGGCTGCTCGGCGTATTCAAGTCCGACGGCGGAGAGCCGGGTGAGTGCCGCCACCGCGGCAGGCACGTCCCAGCCCCCGTTCGCATCCACCCGGATCGCGGCGTCCGGCAGGGCAGCGCGGACGGCGTCCAGGCGCGCGGCGTCGTCGGCCAGGGGCTGGCCTTTCTCAGCCACCTTGACCTTTACCGCGTCCACGCGGCCGAACCGTGCCAGCACCTCCGGCACCCGGTCAGCGGAAACGGCCGGCACCGTGGCGTTGACGGGGATCCGCCCGCGCAGGGGTGCCGGAAAGCCGTGCCAGGCGGCCTCAATGGTTGCTGCGAGCCAGCGGGAAGCCTCCGCATCGCCGTACTCCGGGAACGGGCAGAACTCCCCCCAGCCGGCGGGCCCCTGCACCAGAAGGGTCTCCCGCTCCAGGATCCCGCGGAACCGGACGCGCATGGGCAGGCTCACCACCTTCGCCCCGGCCAGGAGCTCCTCCAGAGGCGGCAATAACGGCTGGGCGGCGTCAGCAGGCATGCATTCACTGTACCGGCGCGGCAACGGCCCACAAGACTGCAGCCTTGGCGCCCCAAGCCGGCGGCGGCCCTGGCCGGCACAGTCGAGCCGCCTCCCAGATTTCTGTGCCACCCTTAAGCCATGGCCGTCTCACACCCCGCACGTTCCAGGACTGCAGCCCGACCCGCTCCGGGATCGGGCCTGCTCTTCGTCCTGGCTACCCTCGGGTGCATCGCCGGCCTGATCGCCACCTACTACTTCTTTGTCCGCACCACCACCGGACAGTTCATCGACGAGTCCGCCCTGGTGGAAGCCGCGGACATCAGCGGCCAGGCCGGCCAGGCCAGCACCCGGTTCCTGGACCTGCTGCCTGCCATCTCCCTGGTGGCCTCGGCTGTGGTGGTCCTGTTTGTCACGGTGATCCGGCGGCGCTGGACCGAGGCGGGCATTGCCGTGGCGGCCTGCATCGGCGCGAACGCTGCCACCCAGATCCTGAAGGAATTCCTGCCGGTCCGCCCGGACAAGGGCGTGGTCACGCTCGAACTGAATTCGCTGCCGTCGGGGCACACCACCCTGGCCGCTTCCGCCGCAGCGGCGCTGTTCCTGATGTCCTCCCCCAAATGGCGGCCCCTGGCCGGTTTTGTGGGCGGTACGTTTGCCATCGCGTCCGGGGCGTCAACGCTGATCAACCAGTGGCACCGGCCTGCGGACGTGGTGGCCGCGTTCCTCCTGGTGGGCGCGTTTATGATCCCCGCCGGCTGGCTGATCATTCGCCGCGGCTCGTGGAATTCGTGGGACGGGTTTGGCGGGCACCTCGGCTCGGCCAGGATCTGGTTGACCCTGCCGGTGCTGATCGGGCTGGCCTGGGCGGCGGTGGCCGTGTACTCGCTGGTCCGGATCGCCCCCGGTCCGTGGCAGCAAGTCAGCACCACACACTATTTCTGGGCCGGCATCGCCCTGATTGTTATTGCCGGCTACCTCGCGACCGTAGCCATGACCTCGCTGTTCGCTTTTGCCGCACGGCGCCGGACCGCGCCGGTACCGGCGCGTTAGCTCCGTCCCCGCCCGTGGCGGAAGCGTGGCACCCGGGGCTGGGCCAGCAAGCTTGAGGGAAACTTGACTCATTTCCGGCAGGCATTTTGAGCCACCCGGAGGATAGTTATACCTGTCAGGCCGATACAGATGGTGCAGCCATCAGGGCCCTGGCGGCCTCCAGAAGTGGGGGCCGCCGGGATAACCGAAAACCGGCTTGGCAGAGGCTGGTCCTGCAGCCTTACCCCAGCGTCCCGGCGCCGCCTTTGCCCCCCATATGGCGGCGCCGGGACTTCTAATTTTGGGAATTCAGGACGCACGACGGCGGCTCCCAACATAGTGCCGCACTGACCCCACCACAGCTCAAGCCGGCGCATCCCGCCGGCTTTTTTTATGCCCTGGGACAGGCGGGCCCTTTGCAGGTGCGGCCTGGCTGGCGACACCCGGCAGCAACGTTTCACCAATGCACCTAAAACGCCGCAAGCCCGGCAGCAGCCGGCGCCGCTGTGTGGGGGCACAGCGGCGCCTGCTGCCGCCGGGCTGGCGGCGGAAGGGTGAAACGGCGGGTCAGGGGCAGGAGATCTTCCCGTTGCTACCACCCAGCGAAAGCACAATGTCGGCCGTAACCTGGGGCTGATTCGCGAAGGTCGCAATCACGCGGAGGGTCAGCACGCTACCCACCCGGTTCGCGGTAACAAAGTCATCGTCGCCACCAATAGTGATACTGCCGGTGGCGCCGGGTTTTGCCAGCTCCGTATTGGTGGGCCCGGTGCTCCCGTCGGCCTTTTTTGCCACGACCTTCAACGACTGCGTCGCACTGGAAAGCGTGTAGGTCACGTTGACCTTCTTAGCATTGGTCCCGTCCGCGGCGCAGCCGAGCGTCACGGTTGGCCCGGTCCAGGTATTCGAGGCGGTAACGGTCATGCTGACCGAGCCATTTTGGTCCCACCACGCCAACGCCGGAGCGCCGCCCGCCCCCAGCAACACTGTGAGGACAAACGCCCCAACGGCCAGTGCCGCTCCGGGCAGGCTGCGCAGCCGCTTCATGCTCATGGCCCAGCCGGTACGTCGGACCGGGACTTGCGGGACTTCCGGACCGATTTGAACACCAGGATGGAGCCGTAGCCGATCAGGCCGGCAGCTGCCACAGTGGTCCAGGTGTCGCGGTCGGCGTTGCCCAGGGCGTTGGCAGCGAAGCCGACGTAGGGAACGGCGTAGAACAGCTTGCCCTTGACCTGGATGGCGCGGACCGGCTCGGGATCGTTGGCCCCGTTGTTGTCGCCCCGTGTGATGAGCGTCTTTTCGCCTTCCTGCGTGGCGCCAAACCCGACGATCCGGTGCGTTTCCACATCGGGCCGGCCGGAATACAGCTGGAATGTGACAACGTCGCCGTACTGCAGCGCATCGAACGCCACCGGCTTCATCACCATAAACGTGCCGGGCGGGAACTTGGGTGCCATCGACTTGGTCAGCACCGTGTACGTCTGCGACCCGGTAGCGAAGGGCAAAATGATCAGTACGGTGGCGGCGAACATCGCCACCAGCATGGCGGCCATGCTCAGGATCCGGCCGACGGCGGCCCAGGCGCCGCCGCTTTTGGCGTCACCTCCAGATTTGGCCGGGCCAGCAGCGGTTTCGTCAGCGGTTGTTCCGGCAAAGGGTGCCTCACCCACGTCAGCAGTCACCGGACACCCCGCACTGACGGGCGGTCATGGGAAGCGTGATGTTCACAGCTTTTCCTTTCACGGATGAGTCGGGTTCCTGGCTTAGGCTGACACGGAAGCAAAAGACTGTAGCCCCGCCTTTGGCCACCGCAGGCGACCTGAGGCCGGTGACGGCTCCGTAGCCGGTGGTGTCATTGCACTGCGCGGCCGTGGCCGCGGTTTTTGCCGTGACCGTGAGGTAGTGGGCAAGGCCTGCTTTTGGATCGGCCACAGTTGGCGTATCGGTCACCGAGGGCTGGCCCACGGTGAATGCGGTGCTGAAGGCCCCGGACGCATTGGAGTTGTTGGTGACCACCACCCCCGCCTGGACGCTGTCGCCCGGTTGGAGTGCCGCCGTCGGGCCCAGGTTCAGGTTGGCCGACTGGCCGGACGGCAGGGTCATGTTGCTGGTGGCCTGCCCTGCCAGGGTGGAGGTCATGGCCACGTCGAAGGATGCTGCGGAAACGGTGCCCGGCGCGGTGAGTGCGCTGGCGTTCCAGAGGGCGTAGGTGCCCTGGACCGTGAGGAGGCCCAGGAGGACCGCTGCGGCGATGAGGGCTGCCGCCTGCAGTGTGCGCCTGATGCGCATGCGTCCTCCTGTTGCTGTTCCTCGGTCCGGGCAGGTGGCGGGCGGCGGATGGTCCGCCCGCCGCGCCTGGCTAGAGCAGGCCGGCCTGGCCTGCAACTACCTGCTGCAGGGTGAACTTTACGTTGCCGAAGTCGTAGGACTTGGTCACATCGGTGCGGCCGGTGGTGGTGGAGAGGAATTCGAAGGTAACGGTGGCGGTGACCTTCTGGACGGCGGCGTTGGGGCCCAGGTTGTTGGTCACGGCCACGCCGCCCACGGAGAGGGCCGGGGCTGAGACGGAAACGCTGGCCGGGTTGAAGCCGTTGGAAGCGCCCACGCCCTCGGCCACGATGCTGGCGGCCATCTTGTCGCCGGTGAGGGTGACATCAACTTCCTGCGTGAAGGTGAGCTTGTCGCCGGGAACCGCCTTGTAGGAGCCGATGTTGTTGATGGTGGTTCCGGCGCGGTCCTTCCAGACGCCGGCAGCGGTCTTGACCACGTTCAGGTCGCCGGCAACGATGGTGCCCGGCGCTGCGGTGGCTTCCGCGTTCCAAGCGGCCAGGGTGCCGCCGCCGCCCAGCAACAGTGCGGCGCCTACGGCGATGGCTGCGGTTCCCTTGATCAGCGTGCTGTTCTTCATGATGACCCCTTGAAAGTTTTTGTGTGGTTGTTGTCTTGCTGATGACTACTTTGCACAAGGAAAATCAGGAACAGGGAGGGGATACCGTCAGGGTTGCTGAAAGGGTTTCTCAAGATTTGCGAAAGATCAAAGCCGCAGGTCAGCAAGGAATGAAAGGATTCAAGCCGTAATCCTGCGGGGCCGGCTATGCCCCGGTGGCCGCCGGCCCGGCAGGCAGATCCAGCTGTTCAACGATGATCCGCGCCGTCCCGGGATCCCCCAGGATCCGGAAATGCCCGGCCACCGGCAGCTCGATGTTGGTGGCGCCGGGAAGCACGCTGCCTTCCGGAATGTGGGGGTCGAACGGGCCGTACAGGGAGGTGATCCGGCTGTTGATGGCTTCCTCGCGGGCCAGCTGCAGCGTCACGGCGTTGCGGGGCGAGAAGATCCGCAGGCTGGGCAGCAGCATGTACCGGGCATAGCTTGAACCGGAAAAAGGTGTGCACACCGCCACCATGCGCTGGATGCGGTGCTCGGGGTCCAGCGACAGCATGGCGTATTTGCCGATCAGCCCGCCCTTGCTGTGGGCCACCAGCGCGGCGTCGCGGAGTCCTGCCTCCTCAAGGTGCTGCGCCACCAGCCGGGCGGCCTCCGGTACTTCAAGCTGGTTGCGCTGCAGGACAGTCACCACGTGGACGGGATGGCCGGCGTCGTGGATGGCTTGGATCAGCGGCAGCATAAACTGCCAGTTTTCGTAGACCCCGGGAATGATGACCACTGGGTTGCGGTGCCCCTGATGGAACGAGCCCGGCTGCACGCGCGACAAAAAACCCCGCACTTGCCAGCTGGCGGCGTAGGCGTAGTCCTGAAGCCACCACACGGCTTTCTGCAGCGGGCTGATGCGGCGGCCGGGGCCCGGTGTCCTCATCTGTCGAGGATAGCGCCGCGGGCCGGGCTACCCACCAAACGCGCGCCCAACCCGTCAGTAATTGCGCCTGTGCCGCAGCCGGGGAATCACGACGGCGAACACGGCCGCCGCGGCAAAGCCCAGGACGCCGGTGGCTGAGATCCCCGCGCCCAGGGAAGCCAGCGCCGTCACCCCGGAGAGCAGGACCGGGCCGCCGGTGCTGCCGGCATCCGCCATAAAACGCCACAGCCCCAGGAACTGGCCCCGGCCCCGGTCAGGCGAGAAGTCAGCGCCCAGGGTCATCACCAGCCCGGAGCTGATGCCGTTGCCGAAGCCGATCAGCAGCGCCGCCAGCAGCAGCCCCACAAATGATCCGGTGAGCGGGATCAGGAGCAAGGCAATACCCATGATCAGGGTGGAGGGAATGGCCACCCATTGCCGGCCTTTCCGGTCCATCAGCTTGCCGGCTGGGTAAAACACCAGCATGTCAATGGCCCCGGACAGCCCGTAGATCAGGGAGGCGGATGTGGCGTCCATGCCCAGGTGGTCCGCCCACAGCGGGATCACCACCTGCCGGGAGGAGCGGAGGGCGCTCAGCAGCAGGATGCCCACGCCCAGGCTCAGCAGCACGCCCGCGTGGGAGACGGCCACACTGCGGAGTGTGGGCTGCGGGCCGGCGTCTGCGCCTTTGGTGCTTTCCACGGCGGCGAGGTCCGGAATAGTGAGGGACAGCAGGGCTGCGGCCACCAGCGCCACCACGCCCACCCAGTAGGCAGCGCTCATCCCGCCGAACTGCATGGCGAGGGCGCCCAGGAAAGGCCCAATGAAAACGCCGATCCGGTTCACGCCGCCAAGCGTTGACAGGGCCCTGGCCCGGAATTCCACCGGCACGGCCTCGGTAAGGTACTTCTGGCGGGCCAGCCCAAACACGCTGCCGGACATGCCGACGACGGCCATCGCCGCTGCCAGCAGCCACAGCCCGTTCTGGACCACGGGAGTCAGCCCCGCTGCCGCCAGCGCCAGCGCGGAGGCCACCGAGGCGCCCACAATGGACCAGCGTTCGCCGTATTTGAGGGTCACCAGCGAGGCCGGGAGGTTGAAGAACCAGGATCCCAGGCCGATCACGGTGACGATCAGCGCGGCCACCGCCACGGAGGCGCCCAGGTCGCGGGCCGTGAGGGCCACCACGGGAAGGATGGCGCCGGTGCCTATTCCGTAGAGCAGCGTGGGGCCAAAGGCCGCCACGGCAATGCCGCGCAGGCTGAACGGTTGGGGGTTTTCCGGAGCTGTCATCAGAATGATCCTATGGCGGCCCGGGCGGCCTCCGTGACCGGGCGGCAGCGGCCTGTCCCGGGCCCTCCTTCGCGGCCCCCTTAGCAGGCCGAATTGAGCGCCGCCAGCGCCGCCTCCGCCATCTCCAGGGACTCTGGATCATCAAATCCCGCGGGGTCCTGCCGCGGGGCCCGGGCCACGATCATGGCCAGCTGGCGTGACCCGTCCGCGCTGATCAGCGCCAGCGCTGCATAGCCGCGGACAACTCCGACGTGGCCAAAGTAGTCGTTGTTGGAACAGGCGTCATACTGCCGGGCACCACCAGGGATATCTGCACCAGCGAGGGCCGGTACAGATAGGCCCAGCTGGGCTCGTCCAGGAAGGCGTTGATCGTCACCGGTGCCCGAGGATCCGCGGGCGCGAGGGCACCCGCGGGGGCCGCGACAATCAGCCCCGTGGCCAGCAGGGCGGCGAGCGCGGCCGCCAATCTGGCCAGCCGCCGTCGTACTTTTGTGGCCGTGATGGATTGCTGTGTAGCGCGCATGCCCGACTCCCCAACAAGAGATGTTGCTGGAAGTCCCCCCAAACCCCGGCGGCGGCCCTTTGGGGCGGCCTGCCGGGAACTTTACCTGTTCCGGCGGACGAACATGAGGGGGCTGCGGGAGGGGTCACAAAAGACTCCCGGAGGAGTAGCGTTCGCCATATGGGGCGCTGCTCCGCGCCCACCGCCGAAGGAGGAAATTCATGGGTGACGTGTGGATCCGTACGCTGGGAAACGGACTGGTCCGGGCGGACCGGGTCACCGAAATCTCGTCCACCCGCGGCTCGCTGCACGAGGACCGGGGCTACTCCTTGAAGGTCATCGTGGACGGGAAGGGCCATGTGGTGATTGACGACGGCGACCTGCCGGGTTCCCCGGACAGGCGGCTGGAATACGCGCGGCACCTTGAGGATGCCCTGCTTCTGGCCATCGACGAGGCGCGCGGCGCGGGGTCCGCCACGGTGGTCGCCTACGAGCCGGAGAGCGGGCGCTGGTCCGCCGTTCCCGTGGCTGCCTTGACCGGCCGGTTGCCGCAAACCATCTGATCCGGTCCCGGCACCGGGCAGCCCCGGGAAACCGGCCGGATATCCGGTGCCTGTTGCCTCATGTCAATAGGTCCGGGAACGGTGAGTCGTTGCCTCATGTGAAATGGTCCGGTTCAGTGAGGGGTTGAACCAGGTGTTGATCTTGTAGTCCCGGGGTGCGGCTTTGGCTTGGGTCAGGGTCTCGAGCTGACCGGTCAGGGCCAGGATCTGCCGCGACAAGGTTGCGGGTTTGAGGCGTTTGAACTGGGCGTTCATGGCAATCACGGGACGTTTACGGATGCCCGGGTCCCTGCCTGCGCGCTGATGCGGGGTGAGTGCGGCGTCGTGCTTCTTGACCACCCTTGCGCCGTGGCGTTCCTTTGAGATGAGCTTCTGCTGTGGCAGCAGATAGTTCGTGAAGAGCGCATCCAGTTCCCAGATGGCGTTGAGTTTCTCCAGTTCCGCAGTCGTGTCATACCGGTAGTAGCCGACAAGTTCACGGACTCTGGCCCAGTTCTTCTGTTCTACGTGGGCCCCGTCGTTCTTGTTCCCCGGCCGGGACCGGGTGAACGTGATCTGGTGGGCGTGGCAGTAAGCGAGCAGATGGTCATTGATGAACTCGGATCCGTTATCCGAATCAATCCCCACGACCGGGAACGGAAACCGGGCCAGCGCGTACTCCAGCGCCATAAGCACCCACTTCTGGGCCTTGTTCGGCACCGACCTGTTGACCGTCCACCCCGTGGCGATATCAGTAACTGTCAGGGTGAAACAGAACTCCCCGGACGCGACGCCTCCTTCGTGGCCGACCAGATCGATTTCCACGAACCCGGGCACCGCATCATCCCAGTCCGCCCAGGTCCGGACCGGGATCTGGGACTTCAACAACGACCCAGGCTTGGTATGGGACCGTCCCCGCAGCACCAGCTTCGCCCGCTCCGGCACCAGCCGCCGGTCGATCGTGGCCGCACTCATCCGCATCAGCAGCCCCGCATCCTCATCCGTCAAGGCCAACTCCCCGTCCCGCCGCAGCAACGGCACCAGCACCGGCAACATCGGCGCCAGCCGCTTGCCCGCCGGCGCCCTGAGCACCGCCCAGCACACCACGAGCGCGTCGATAACTTTCGGCCCGTACACCGGGGCACGGGGCGGACGGGCACGGACCGGCCGCAGTTCCAGCGCCTGCCGCAACGCCCTCCGCGCATAATCACGGTTCCAGCCCGTCAGCTCCACCAACTCATCCAGGATCCGCACCTTCCCGGCACGGTTCGCCCGGACATAAGCCCGCGCCTTGACTAACGTGACCGCCTTGCGCTGACTCATCGTCAAACCCATCCCTCAAGGATGTCCGCACCACGGCATTCCCGGACCTTTTCAGGTGAGGCAACGTATCCCGCTCCACGGACCTTTCCTATGAGTCAATGCGCGGTGTTGCGCAGATCACATTTCCCACCTAACCTTGTAGAGGCTTATGCAGGAGGCCAAAGCACAAAGCTGCAGCGTCGCAGCTTTGGCAGGGGAAGGCCGTTTTTTTGAATTCGAAGCTCAACATTGTGGTGCGGGTGGATCTGGACCGCGCCCGTGCCCAGGTGATCGCCAAAGGCCATGTCACCGTCCACAGCGTCAACGCAATCTACGTGGTGGCCAAGCGGGCCAACGCACTGAAGCAGAACCTCCAGCTGGAACTCGACGTTTCCCACGCAAGTGTGGACCGGGAAGCCCTGGAGATGCTGCAGGCATCGTCGCAGCAGCACCATCTGCCCGTCCGGGTGGATCCGCAGCAGTCCGACTGCACCATCAGCGTCCTGGCCCCGATGCACCAGTACCATCCGGGCGCCCTGGCCGCGTAGCCAGGGCAAGGAATCCCCCAGCGCCCGCCCTTCGGGCCCCAGGGATCCACGTGACCTTCATCTTTCAAAGCTTCCATCACCCGCGAGTGCGGCCGTACCTGAATACACGGGTAGCCGCACCGGGGTCATGGAAACCCTCTTTGCCCGGACCGATGACCGAATCCGGCTGTGGTCAGATCGCCAAGGAGCGGCGTTCGATGAGTACTGTGTCGCGCCATAGTCCCGCGTGTGGGCCGGGTGGCATCAGTGCGATGCGGCTTCTGCGTCCGACGATTGTGAACCCCGCCGTTTCGTGCAGACGGAGGCTTGAGTGGTTTTTGGGGAATACGCTGGCTTGGATGGTCCAAATTCCGGTGCTCTCGGTGGAGCCGATGAGGGCGTGCGGGAGGATCTTGCCGACGCCGAGGCCCCGGGTGTTAGCAGCTGTTAAATCCGCTGGACGGCCGGCCAGTCAGCCCGCGTCATGCAGGGAACGCTCACCACAGTCACAGAGTGGCCAGGATGCCGGCGACGTCGTCCAACGCCCCTGGGATCAGTGAGTAATAGGCCCAGGTGCCGCGCTTTTCGCGATGCAACAGACCGGCCTCGACCAGGATCTTCAAATGGTGGGAAACGGTCGGTTGGCCAAGGTCGAGCGGTTCGGTGAGGTCGCAGACGCAGGACCCACCTGACTCGCCTGCTTTGACAATGGAGAGCAGCCGCAGCCTGTTCGGGTCGGCCAGGGCCTTGAAGATGAGAGCTTTCTGCTGCGCTTCTTCAGCGTTCAGTGCCGGCCTTTCGGAGGGGACGCAGCATGAGGCGTCGACCGCGGGCTCAAGAGTTTGCAGGGAGTTCATGCGTTCCATTATGCATGCAGATTGACAATCATCGATATAGATGGTGATACTCCTGTATTGATCTTCATCAATTTACTGCTGAACTGCACAGGAGACCCGTGAGTATCCGGACCAATACACTGCCACGCCGCCATGACGAGGCCGCCGTCGTTGGCAAACTGTCCGCTCTGGACCGTTTCCTGCCGGTGTGGATCATCGCCGCGATGGCCCTTGGCTTGCTGCTGGGCAGCGTGGTCCCCGGCTTGAATACGGCGTTGGAGGCAGTGAAGGTCGGCGAGGTGTCCCTGCCTATCGCCGTGGGACTGCTGGTGATGATGTATCCGGTGCTGGCGAAGGTCCGCTACGATCAGGCGCACCGCGTTTTGGCTGACCGGAAGCTGATGATCACTTCCCTGGTCATCAACTGGCTCCTGGCCCCGGCGTTTATGTTCGCCCTGGCGTGGATCTTCATCCCGGACCTGCCCGAGTACCGCACGGGACTCATCATCGTGGGCCTGGCCCGTTGCATCGCCATGGTGATGATCTGGAACGACCTGGCCTGCGGTGACCGCGAATCCGCGGCCGTTCTGGTGTTCATCAACTCTGTCTTCCAGGTTGTCGCCTTTGGTGCCCTGGGCTGGTTTTACCTCCAGTGGCTCCCGTCGCTGCTGGGTCTGCCGACCACCAGCGCCGACTTCTCCTTCTGGGCCATCACCGCCTCGGTGCTGATCTTCCTGGGGATCCCGCTGCTGGCCGGCTTCCTGACCCGCACCTTCGGCGAAAAGGCCAAAGGCAGAGACTGGTACGAGGACAGGTTCCTGCCCAAGCTCGGACCCTGGGCACTCTACGGGCTGCTCTTCACCATCACGCTCCTGTTCGCCCTGCAGGGCGGCACCATCACGTCCCGCCCCCTGGACGTGGTCCGCATCGCCGTGCCCCTGCTGGTCTACTTCCTGGTTGTCTTCGGCGCGGGAATGGTCCTGGGCCGGGTGCTCAACCTCGGGTACGCCAAGACCACAACCCTGGCATTCACCGCAGCGGGCAACAACTTCGAACTGGCCATCGCCGTGGCCATCGGCACCTTTGGGGTCACTTCCGGCCAGGCTCTCGCCGGGGTTGTCGGTCCCCTGATCGAGGTGCCCGTCCTGGTCGCCCTCGTCTACGCGGCCCTGTGGGCCCGCAAACGCTTCTTCCCCGCCGAACCCGCTGCCTCTAGCCCCCGCGACGTCACTTGGAGAACACCATGAGCACCGAACCCATCAAGAAGCCTTCCGTCCTGTTCGTCTGTGTCCACAACGCCGGACGTTCCCAAATGGCCGCCGCGTTCCTGACCACTCTTGGCAAGGGTGAGATCGAAGTCCGCTCAGCCGGCTCCCAGCCCGCCGAGAAGGTCAACCCGGCCGCCGTGGAAGCCATGGCCGAGCTCGGCATCGACATGTCCGCTGAAATCCCCAAGATCCTCACCACCGAGGCCGTCAAGGAATCCGACGTTGTGATCACCATGGGCTGCGGGGACGAATGCCCCTACTTCCCCGGCAAACGCTACGAGGACTGGGTCCTTGAGGACCCTGCCGGTCAGGGCGTGGCCGCCGTCCGCCCCATCCGTGATGAGATCAGGACCCGCATCGAGGGCCTGATCGCTTCGCTCGTCCCGGCCGCCAAGTAAACCACCCACGATCCAGTGAAGACCTTTCCCATCGCGGTCATCGGCGCCGGACCCATTGGTCTGGCTGCTGCCGCCCATCTGCTCGAACGGGGACTCGAACCGGTCATCTTCGAAGCTGGCCGTACGGCGGGCGCAGCCATTGAGCAATGGCGACACATCCGCCTGTTCTCCCCCTGGCGGTTCAACCTGGACGACGCAGCCGTCCGGGTCCTAAAAGCCACTGGCTGGGAGTCTCCCCGCCTCACCGCCCTGCCCAACGGCGGGGAACTCATCGATAACTACCTCATCCCGTTTGCCGCCACCCCGCAGATCGCTTCCCGGCTTCAGACCGGCGCCCGGGTCATCGCCGTGACCCGGCAGGGCATGGACAAAACCCATGTCCGGGACCGCGACACCACTGCCTTCGTTGTCCGGGTCGAACACCACGGCGGCGAAACACGGGACCACACCGTGGCTGCCGTCATCGACGCCTCCGGCACCTGGTCCACCCGCAACCCTGTCGGCACCTCCGGCCTGCCGGCCATCGGCGAGACCACCGCAGGGAACCGGATCTCATCTCCCCTGCCCGACGTTGTTGACCGCGACCGCTCGGCCTTCGCCGGCCGCCGCGTTGTCGTCGTCGGGTCCGGCCACTCGGCAGCAAACACCCTGATCAACCTTGCCGCCCTCGCAAAAGACGAATCCAGCACCCGCATCCTCTGGGCCGTCCGTGGCGCGTCCGCCGATAAGGTCTACGGCGGCGGCGAGGCAGACGGGCTGCCAGCACGTGGCCAACTCGGCTCCCGCCTCCGCCGCCTCGTCGAAGCCGGCATCATCGAACTGCACACTGGATTCGGCATCGCAGCCCTGAAGAACCTCGACTCACACGTGGGGGTCGAAGCCGTGGACGGTCGCACCATCGAAGCCGACGTCATCGTCCCCTGCACCGGCTTCCGCCCCGATTTGGAGATCCTGCGCGAACTGCGCCTGGACCTGGACCCCGCTGTTGAAGCCCCTACCGAACTCGGCCCGCTGATCGACCCTGAACTCCACTCCTGCGGCACCGTCCCAGCACACGGAGCGAAGGTTCTGGCCCACCCCGAAAAGGACTTCTACATTGTCGGGATGAAGTCCTACGGCCGGGCACCGACCTTCCTGCTCGCTACCGGCTACGAGCAGGTCCGCTCCGTCGCCGCAGCCCTCGCCGGTGACCAGGAATCGGCGGACACCGTCCACCTTGAACTGCCCGAAACCGGGGTCTGCTCCACGGACGCCGGTAACAGCTGCGAGGTTCCCGCCGCAGCCACCACAGGATCGCAGGCGCCCGAGCGGGGCTGCTGCGCCGCGCCGGAACCGGCCAGGCCGAGCTTCCGGCAGGTCAGGAAGCCAGCGATATCGGCTTAATATCCGGTTCCGGGTCGGTGCGCAGCCGGGCGTGGGTTTCCACGTCGTATCGTTCGGATCCGTACAGCAGTTTGCCGCGTTCGATACCCTCGGCGAGGAACCCGGCGCGGGCCGCCACCCGGCAGGACGCCGGGTTGTTGGCGCGGTGGCCCAGTTCCAGCCGGAACAGGCCGTCGTCGAACGCCCAGCCTGCCATCGTGGCCAACGCCCGTGCCGCGTACCCGTGACCGCGGGCCGGACCGGCCAGCCAGTAATATGCCCAGGCGGTGCCGTGGCGGCGTTCGATCGCTGAGAGGCCCACGTTTCCCACCACGGCGTTGTGGACGGTGATGGCCCAGTTGCGACGGGAATCGTTGAACGGAAGCTGGGCCAAGATGATGTCCCGGGCCTGTCCCACGGTGGCGGGACCGGCGCCGCCCAACTGGACCACCAGTTCCGGACTGCCGGCAACGGCAGTCACCAGGGCCGGTGCGTCATCGGTGGTCCACGGGCGCAGTTCAACGGTCATGGTCTCCATGGTGCCCGATCCGGGAGCATCAAGGCTTCCACCCGCCCCGATCCGGCCGGCCCGCTATAGAATGGGGCCATCATGACCGGCGCCCGTTCCCGTCTTTTCGCTGGGCTTTTTGCCTTGGCAACCCTGCTCGCGGCCTGCACGCCCGCGACCGGCACCACAGCGCCCAGCACCGCCCAGGCTCCGTCACCATCCGCCGCCGCTGCAGCCGCGGGGGAAACCGCCGTCGTCCCTACCCCCGCGCCGACGGCCGCCCCGGAGCCGCTGCCAGGCACAACGCCGGCTCCCCCGCCGCCGGTCCCCCAGCCATTTGCCCTCAACCTGTACCAGGAAGGCGACTTTGTGCCGCAGTACACCTTCGACTGGTGCGTGGCCGCGAGCATCCAGATGGCGCACAACCTGATTGACGACACCGGCGGCGGCACGTGGAACGACCGTGCCCAGCAAAGCGCGTTGTGGGAGCAGGCCCGGGCAAAGTCAACCAATGCCTACAACGGCGCCAACCCGTTCGGCTGGGCCCAGGTGCTCACCGAAAGCGGCATGGGGCCGTACACCGTGGTCAGCATCGCGGACTATGGCGAGACGCTGCGGACTGCCGCGCGGGCCATCGCCGGGACCGGCAGGCCAGTGGGACTGGTGATGTGGAGCGGCCGGCACGCCTGGGTGATGAGCGGGTTCGAATCCGTTGGCGATCCGCAACAGTTCGCAGATTTCCCGGTGACCGGCATCCGCGTGGTGGACCCGCTGTATCCCTACGGCAGTGGACAGTGGGGCCCGTCGCCCGCCCCGAACAGCCTGCTGACCCCCGATGAGTTGGCCACCCAGTTTGTGGTCCGCGAGCCGCGGCGCTGGAGCAGCGAGCTTCCGGCAGGCTACCTGCTGGTGCTGCCGCAGTAACTCAGCTGGCAGACGGATCCTCGCCGTTAGCCACAGTTTCGATCCAATCAACAGCCCCGTCAGAAAGCTGGAGGCCGTGTGGTGATTCGTTGGCCCAGCTCTGGGAATCAGTGGTGCCGCCCGCAGCGGCTTTGATGCCATCAACCACTGTCGGCGGCAACGGCTCGCCGTTGTGTTCAATCAGCCAGTCGCGGGTTTCTGCGTCGAGCAGCGGCCACCACACACGGATATCCATCAACACAGCATCCCACCGATGCGGCATCGGGTACACAGCTGCTTGTCAGCCAACTCCCGGCCAGGCACCGCTGGGCGCCCGGCCGGAATGGCTTCGCAGGTCAAACCGCGACGCGGGCCTCCAGCGCATCGGTGAGCAGCGCAATCAGGGCACCGAGCTGGATGTCCTCGGAGGAGGAAACATCCTCATCCGATCCATCCAGGGCACGGGCCGCAAGGCCGGCCTTGGAATCGATCAGCTGCGCCACCTTGGAGTCGATGGTCTGCGCAGCGATGATGCGCCAGGCGGTCACCGGCTCTTCCTGGCCGATGCGGTGCACGCGGTCAATGGCCTGCGTCTGCTCCGCGTCGGTCCAGGACAGCTCGGCCAGGACCACGTTGGAGGCAACCTGCAGGTTCAGGCCCACGCCGGCGGCGCTGAGCGAGCACACCACCACTGCCACGTCCGGATCGTTGATGAACGCGTCGATGTTTTCCTGGCGCTGCTTGGCGGTCTGGTCGCCCCGGATGGAGGAATAGCGCAGGCCGCGCTTGGCGAACGTCTCTTCTGCCACGTCCATCACGTCGATGTGCTTGGCGAAGAACACCACCTTGCCCACGTTGCGGGCCAGCTGCGCAGCGTAGTCCGCCGCGAGCCCGGCCTTGGCCTGGCCGATCCGGCGCATGACCCCAAAGACGTTCTCTTCGGAGCTGGCAGCCTTGGTGTCTTCCCGTTCCCAGCGGGCCACGCGGCGCACAAGCTCCTCGTCGATTCCCACCACCGGCACACTGGACTTCCGGTTTTCGATCGCCGAGTCGTAGCGCTGCACCAACCGGCGGGCCAGCTCGCGTTCGGCTGCGCGGATGGAGCGGCCGGCTTCGTCGTCCAACTCGACCGGGAGGTCGGCGATCCGCCGGGCCGGGATGTCGGCAGCCACGTCCACTTTCCGCCGTCGGACGATCCCCAGGTCCACCACGCTGCCCCGTGCCGCGGTGTAAAAACCGGAGTCGGCAGGGGTGAGGCCGTTATCCTCCAGCGAGCTCATAAGCCTGGCCAGGGGCTTTTTGTCGTCAATCCAGCCGAGGAACTGCCAGATGGCCCGGAAATCCTCGATGTCATTGATCAGCGGCGTTCCGGTCAGGGCCATCAGCAGCGGGCGGACCGTTCGCTCCCGGATCTGCTCGGAAAGCTGCAGGACATGCTGGGAACGCTGGGAGGTTTTGTTCTTGATGAAGTGGGCCTCGTCCACCACCATGCCGCGGAACCCGAAGCTGCCCAGCCATCCCACGTGACGGTCCAGCACCTCATAGTTGACCACCACAATGTCGGCGAACCCGTCGATGGTGTCGCCGTTGCCGTTGACCACGGTGGCGGTCCGTCGCGGCGCCCACAGCGCGGCTTCGCGGGCCCAGTTGGTCTTGACCACGTTGGGCACCACCACCAGCAGCGGGAATGCGTCAGCAGCTTCGGCGGCGAGCAGCGCTTGTGCGGTCTTACCCAGGCCGGGCTCGTCCGCCAGCAGGAATGTCCGGTGCCCATCCTTGGCGGCGGCCACGAGCTGCGCCTGGTGCTTCATAAGCTCCAGCCCGGCCGGGGCGCTGATACGGGAGTCGTTGGGCAGGTCCATGCAGGAGGAGGCGCCGCCGTATTCGAAGGACCTGAACAGTGGGCCCAGGAGTTCCCAGCTGCTGAGCCGGCCGGTGGGACGTTTGTGGTCCACTGCCGAAAAATCGGGGGCCAGGAAGGGGTTGGACAGCTGCCGGGACACCACCGACTGCGGCACCACGCTGCGTTCCGGAACCAGCGGGGCTGCATCCGGTTCGGGTGCGGGTTCCGGCGCGGCGGTGATTTCCACGCCTGCGGCACGCTGCATGTCACGCTTCAGGCTGGCTGCAGCGTCGGAGACAGGTGCGTCCTCGGGCAGGAGGATCAGCAAAGAGGTGTCCCTCGCAGCGGTCTTGGCCAGGATGGTGGCCACCCCGTCCAGGCGTTTGAGCTGCTCGTTGCGCTGCGCCTCGGTACTGTCGGCGTCGGCCTTGATGCGGGCCCGCTCCTCGCGGACCAGCAGGGCCACCACCTGGAAGGTGGTGCGGCCGGAGGGCCGGACCTTGCCGTTCTGCGCGGCGGACTCGACTTCCCGGACGGCCCGGGCCAGGACCGGGATCATCCCCTCGTTGTCAAGGTCGCGGGCACGTCGGGGTGCGCGCTGCTGCGCACTGCCGCGGCGCTGGCCGCCGGTGCGGGCGGCACCGCCGGTAGCGGCACCCTTGCGGGTGGCGCCGGGTTGGCGTTGGCCTCGAGCCAAAAACTTCTCCTCCGTTGGACCGCAATGAGCGGACGGGCGGACCCGGCGTGGACAGCCGGGACTATCAGGCGCATGCCATCGGCCCCTTGCAGGACCTTGGTGACGCGGCCCGGACCCATCGGTCCCGGGGGGACCGGGGCGGCAGCGGATGTGCTGCCCCCGCGATGGGACCGGAAAACCCCGGGAGCCGTGACCGCCATGCACCGGACTGAAGCCAGGGCGAGAAGGGCGGAACGGCGCAGGGGCCGGTACTCCCCCTATCGTACCGTCCACACCGCTGATGCGTGACTTCCTGCTTTTTCGACGGCGGGAACTTACCCTTGCTCCGTTCGGCCGGGGACCGCCGCCGGGTTCAGCTGGCGGGGTCGTAGTGGAAAGCGCGCACTTCCTGGGCGCACCTGCACGCCGCAGCGATCTTTGCTGCCCACTGCAAAGCCGCATCATGGGAAGGCAACTCCAGCACCGAATAGCCGCCTTCGAGCTGGCTGGTCTGCGGGTAGGTTCCCTCGTGCACCGACCCATCGCCGTCGACCATTACTGGTGGGATGCCCTCATCAATACCGCCGCCGAAGACCCAGACTCCGGCGTCCTTGGCTTCCTGGACCACAGCGTGGGATGCATCAACAACAGCCGGCATGTCCTCTTCCGGCACCACCATGGCGGCACTCGGAAACGAGATCAAGTATTTTCCCATCGCGTCGGCTCCTTCTTCGCAGCTTGGGTGCGTTCATCTTCGCCGACGGCGGCGCGGCAACGCAAGGATCCAGGCCTCCCGGTGCCTGTTATCTTGACGGTGGAATCAAGGGGCGATTGTCCTGGGGCTGGTCCTTCTCACCCAGGGGCCTGCGTGGGGTCTGCCTGCCCTGAAGTAAACGGCCTGGCAAGCCTGCCGGCGAGGGCGCGGCCCTGGTTGAATCCGGCCCGGGCAGCGGGCAGGCGCAATGACAGGTCCATGGCATTGGGCCCGAAGAGGTGCGCGGATCCGCTGTCCGGGAAGACCGCCTCCACCGTGCTGCCTCCGGCCCGCAGCGCATCCACCTGCGTTGCCAGGTGCAGGCCCCACTCCACCGGTGTCCGTGACCGGCCGCTGAACGGTGACAGCACCAGCACGTGCGCGTAGCCGGCCGCCAGGTCGGCATTGTCCGCGTTGGTCCGGTAGCCGCCGTCGATGTAGCGGCCATCGCCGATGTTGTACGGGGCGCCGCTCGAACAGCTCGCGGCAACAGCGTCCACCAGGTCAACCCCGCTGTGGCGGTCGAACACCACCGGGTCCCCGGTGCGCGCATCTACGGCAGTGATGAGCAGCCGCCTTTCCGGCCACTCCAGGCTGGGCAACCGGGAGGCGACGGTGGCGCGCCATCGCGCTTGCGTTGAAGCGGACGACGCCGGCACGGCCTCGAGCGCGGACGCGCCCATCCTGCGGCGCATGTCGGCAGCATCCGCCGCAGCGGCGATCACGGCGGCCGTCCGTTCCATCTGGGTGAGCACCGGCGCCGCGGCTTGCGCGCCACTGACGGGACCGCCGGCCGCCTGCCGTGGCGGCGGGGCACCGGCGTCGAGGATGGCGGCCAGCAGGTCAGCCGGGTCCGCGCCGGTGATTTGTGCCGCAGCCGTTGATCCGGCCGAGGTCCCCACAATGAGGTCGGCCGCCGCTGCGTTCACGCCGGCGTCCTGCAGACCGGCGATGACGCCGATCAGCCAGGCGTTGCCGGTTGATCCGCCGCCGCCCAGGACCAGGGCCCGTTTGCCGGCCGTCGGCGCGTCAGCTCCCAGGGCGGAATGCAGGCTTGGAGAATGTGTTGTGTTCATGGGAGTCGCCTCTTCGCGTAATGCCTAATGGAAGGCGCTCCCGGTGGCGGCTAGGAAAACCGCGCGTCCGTGGACTCCAGGGGAGCACCCGGTGCTGGTACTGCGTTCACGGGTCCCACCTCCTGCCGGTTGTTCACGATTGTTTTGAAACTAGCACCTCGCACAAATCCGCACAATCACTGAAGTGCGCCCATGCCTACCCGTTCCGGCCGGCGTAAACCGTGGCTGCCACAATGAACATGATCCCGATGACAGCGAACAGGCCACCGAAGGCCCGGATGTAGGCCGGCCTGGCGAAAAACGAGTTGGAGTAGTCAACGCCCATGGGCTTGAAGTCCTTGACCATGCCGGCGTACGCCTGCGCGGATCCGCGCACGTCGAAGACGAGGGCCAGCCCCAGCAGCACCGCGGCAACGCCTACAGCGCCGAACGTCCAGGGCACCACCTCAGCCGATTGCGCCTGGCCGGTGAATGCCGCCAGCGGCACCGAAAGGAAGGCCACCGCGAACACCACCATGTAGAGGACAAACAAGCCCTTCACCGGTTGCGGCAGTTTCCTCACAGCACGCCACAGTTGCATCATGTTCCAATCCGTCCGGGGCTGCAGCATCGCAGCGGATACAGACCAAGTAACTCATGGATCGGACACACACTGAACCACCTTTGGGCCATCTTGAGGATCGGTTGCCAAGTGGGCCCGGCCCCATGGAGTCAGAGGCTGTCCTCCTGCGCTGTCCCGGTTCGTGCCAGGAAATCACCGGCCCGCCGGAACTGCCTGAGCGTCACCACAAACAAGGCGGCCATAAAAGGGATCAGCGCGCACCACAGCCACTGGAACCAGGTCCACCCATCGCTGAAAGTGGTCAGCAACTGGGACACGTAAAGGAGCATGAACCCCGGGAACATCAGCAGGGTGGGGGCCAAGCCTTTACGCACCAGTGCAGCGGTGCCCCTCAGCACGGGTACTTGCCCGGGGATGGTCGGCTTTTTACCCTCGATCTGGTCCATCAAGACTTTACGCTCCGGTTTCTCCAGCCAGATGAGCCCGCCAGCGTGCTTGGGCCGAACCAGCGGCGTGACCCGTTTGGCCGAATAAACCATGGAACCCACCAACGCGCCCAAAGCCGCGAAGGAGAGGCCAACGCCCAACTGGGCCACCCGCTCGTCGGGGTCGTTCCCGTAGATCCACAGGCCAACCACAAAACCGGCAGCAAGAAGGACCGCCACCCCCACAGGCAGGTAAATCCTGTAGAACTTCCACACGGCCTGACCGGCGCCTTCGTCCGTGACCCCGATGACGGCCCGCTCCGTCTTCGCCCACCGGACCGCCGGGTCGTCATTGTCCCAGTTCATCCCAGATCCCCGATCCCTTGTCCGCAGATCCTAACCTTTCAAGGCCCGGATCTGCGGCCAAGCTGAGGACCGGAACCTAGCCCGTCACCCCGGTGAGCTCGTTCGGGGTCTGGTCCAGGGTGCCGCTTCCGGTCACCGTGCCGGCCTCGATGTCCACCGCATGAATGGTGTTGGTGGCTGGGTCGGTCACAAAGGCGGTGTGGTCGTTGACGAACACTGTGGGCCGCGGCTGCTGCCACTGCAGCGGCTCCTCCCAGGCGCCCACCACGGGGATGCTGCTGGTGACCTTGGCCGTGTCGGGGTCGATCACATGCAGGGAACCGTCAGTGCCCAGCACCAGGGCCTCACCGTGCGGTCCGCGGGCCAGCGACCGGAAGCTGTAGCTGGTCCCCAGGTCCACCAAAGCAAGCTCCTTGGTTTTGGTGTTGATCAGGGAAATCTGCTCCGGACGTTCCAGCTCGGCGTCCTTGTCCTTCTTGTAGTCCCCCAGCGTCACGGCGGACTCATCGGACCCGGCCTGGTTCCCGATCCGGCCGTACTCCGTGGGGCTGGCCACCTTGGTGATGGTCCCGGCGGAGTAGATCAGGACGCCGGTCTGGCAGCCGATCACCACGGCCTCACCCTCGGCAGTGGCTTCGCCGTGCACACCAGGGCAGTCCTCGTTCCGGGCAATCTCCTTGCCGTCCTTGTCGAGGACCACAATGCCGGGCCGGCTGTCTTCGTTGCCCAGGGTGAGGACCAGTTCGCCGTTGGCCAGTTCCACGGCCACGCCGTGGTGTGCTTCCTCGGCCTGGTGGGTCTGAACCTCAGGCTGGCCTTTGGCCAGGTCTGCCGAGTTGAAGATGCTGATCTCGCCGGTCCCGTCGCTGAACAGGATGGTCTTCCCGTCATGCCGCACCACGTGGCCGGGCTTGGACGTGGGGAACACGATGTCCGTCATGGCCGGGTCCTGCGCATGGTGGGTGGAGCCGTCGGTCCACACACCGGTATCAAGCACCTTGAAGCCCTCCGTGGTGGAGATGATGACGTGCCGCCCGTCCCCTGCCGGGTTGACCCGGTTGAAGCCGGCCAGGGGGTAGTCCCCCAGCACCTTGAAGGAGGCGCCGTCCAGGACCTGGATGCCGCCGTCGTACGTGGTGACGATGCGCGGTGCCGCTTCCGGAACCGTCGCGGCGGCAGTCGCCGAAGGTGAGGTTCCGGTGGCCGGGCCGGCGGTTCCGCCGCAGCCGGTCAGCAGCAGGCCCGTGACGGCGAGCGCCGAGAGCAGCCGGATGGGCGAGGATCGGACAAGTGAAGTGCGGTGGTGCATGGGTGCTTCCTTTTCTGGGTGGGTGATGGCAAAAAATAAAGGATCAGGTCAGTGCGTCGGTGATGCGCTGGGTGTTGGACCGCATCATGTCCAGGTAGGTCTGGGCGCCGGAGCCGTCCGCGCCCAAAGATTCGGTGAACAGCGGGACCACGGCGATGTCCATCCCGGCTTCGGCGGCCAGGACCTGCGCCAGCCGCTCGGGCTGCGAGGAGTCCGCGAAGATCGCCACCACGCCGGCGTCGCGGATGGCGCCGGTCAGCCCGTTCAGGTCCGCAGAGCTGGGCGAGGCCAGCGTGGTGCCGCTGGGGATCACGGCGCCGATCACGTCGAACCCGAAACGCTGGGCCAGGTAGCCGAACACGTGGTGGTTGGTGATGAGCTTGCGGTGCGCGGCGGGAATGCCGGCGAAGCCTGCTTCCATGGCTGCTTCCAGCTCCGTCAGCTCTGCGGTGTAGCCGTCTGCCTGGGCCTGGATCACCCCGGCGTCCACCCCGGCCACGTGCCCTTCCAAGCTGTCCGCAATGGCCGCCACGGCCTGGCTGACGCGGGCGGGGTCGGTCCAGAAGTGCGGGTCCTGGGCGCCGGACCCGTGGCTGAACGCAAGGGGCTCGACGGCGTCCATCGCCGCGAGCGTCGGCACACCCGCCGCGGCGGCAGCTTCGACGTGGTTGAGGACGCCCTCTTCCAGCCCGCCGCCGTTGTGGATGATCAGGTCCGCGGCTTCGATCCGCGCTGCCTGCTGCGCCGAGATGCCGAAGGAATGCGGGTCCGCGTTGGCCTCCATCAGCACCACCACCTCGGCCTGGTCGCCCACGACGTTCCGGGTGATGTCGCCCAGGATGTTGGTGGTCACCACCACGGTGGGCTTCGCGGCAGCCGCCGGTGAACAGCCTGCCAGCGCCAGCACCGCCAACGCAGCTGCCAGAGTGCCGGCCACCAGGCGCCTCACAGTCCGGTCTCCAGGACCAGGTCCGCGGCGGGGACGTCGAACGTGCGGGCCGCGCGCAGCTCATCGGCGTAGTCGAGTTCCAGGACCCTGGAGCCGGCGGGATCGCTGAGGTAGGCACGGGAGGCATCAACCCGAAGGGCGGGGACCGCAGGTTCGGAACCCGTGAGCGGCGCCAGCAGCGGAGCTTCCGCCGTCACTGCACCAGTCCGCGGGTCCAGGGTGCGCAGGACGCCGTCGACGCCGAGGGCCAGCACCCTGCGTGTGTCGCCCACGGCGGATGCGGCCACGGTCCGGGCGGGCGTGGGCAGCAACGTCCACGTCCGCGCGGACACGTCGAGGTGCCAGACGCCGGCGTCACCGGCAGGGCCGGCCAGTTCGTTGGACCCCGCCCGGTGTTCCAGGGAGGTGGCTTCCGGTACACCCGCGTTGGCCGCCGGGTACGGTATCCGCTCGGCGGCGAACGTGCCGTCCTCCTCCGTGATCAGCAGGCCGGCGTCGGCACAGGCCAGCACCACACCCACCCGGGTGGTGGCGGAGGCAGCGGGATCCTGGCAGTCCTGCCGGGCAAGGACGGTGGCATTGGCGTCGTCGCGCACTTCCACGCCGGAAGCCACGGCTGAACCCTCAGCCGCCACGCTGGCAATGAAGTGGCCTTCGTACGGAACCACCATCCCGCGGTGCGCGGAGGTGGTGATCCGGAAAGCTTCGTCGATGCTGCCCGCGTCAAGGTCCTTGTGCCGGAAAACGGCTGCGTAGCCGCCGGTGTCCGAGAAGACGGCAAGGTCTTTGCCGTCCCCGGCGATGCTGCCCGGGTCCGGGACCTCAATAGTCCCCACGGTCCGTGGTTCGGAGCTGTAGTAGTGGGCGTGGTCGCCGTGGTCCACGGTCCAGGCGCCGGTGTCGAAGACCTCCACGTGCTCCGGCGTGGTGACCAGGGCGTAGCGGCCGTCCTGGTGGAGCGCGTCCACTTTGCCGAACGGGCCGGCGTCGGACGTAACCCCGGTGAGCAGCGACAACAGCCGGGCCTCCCCCGTGGCGCTGTCGACAGTGAGCAGGCCGGTTTGCGGCTCCGGGTTTTCCTGGGCGCCGGCCACGTAGCCGTGGGGTGTGGCGGCCGGCTGGGACGGTTCAGCAGCAGTGGGAGCGGCGCAGGCTGCCAGCAGCAGGGGCAGGGCGGCGAGGAGGAGCGCGGGCTTAGGCATGGTGCGGTGCACGGGAGAAAGGTTCCGTTTCTGTGGAGGGTGCGGTGGGGCGGGGTGCGGGCCGGTTCCGGCGGGCCAGGAACCGGACTGCAGCCGAGGCGAAGTAGGACAGGGCCGCGGTCAGGGCGATGGTGGCACCGGCGGCTGTGCCGGCGAACCAGGAGATCCAGAGGCCGGCCGCCACGCTGGCAATGCCCACCAGCGAGCCCAGGACCATCACGCCGCGGACGGACCGGGCCCACACCAGCGCGGCGGCAGGCGGCGCGATCAGCAGGCCGAACACCAGGAGGGTGCCCACCACCTGGAAGGACGCGGCCACGGCCAGGGTGATCAGGAACAGCAGCACAAAGTGGGCCAGTCGGGGACGCAGCCCCAGGCTGGCGGCTTTGTGCGGATTGAATGCGGCCGCCATAAAGGACCGGTGGAACACCGCGGCGGTGGTGAGGACAACAAGTCCGACGGCGGCCAGCACCAGCAGGTGCTCCGTCCGGACGGCCAGGACGTCCCCGAAGAGCGTGCCGGTAAGGTCCACCGCGAAACCCCCGGATGCGGAAACGATGATCACACCGAGCGAGAGCATCACGACAAACAGCAGCCCAATGGCGGTGTCCTGCGAGACGCGCCGGTTCCGGGTGATGGCCGAGACCCCGGCAGCCGTGGCCGCGGCGCTGATGGCAGCACCAAGGATGAGGTTGCCGCCCAGCAGCGAGGCAACGGCGATACCCGGCAATAGTCCGTGGGACATGGCATCGCCCAGGAAGGCCATGCCGCGCACCACCACCCAGGTGCCAACAACGGCGCAGAAGACCGACACCAGGGCGCCGCCCAGGAGGGCACGCTGGAAAAAGGACGCGTTCAGGGGATCAAGTAACCATTCCATCGCCGTTCACGATACATTAATAATGAGAATCATTCGCAACACATCGACGGAGCGCAATTGTCCAGGATCATTTTTGACGGGGCCGGGTTCGCCTACCCCGACCGGCCGGTACTGGACAGCATCTCGCTGGCCATCATGCCCGGCTCCCATACGGCGCTGACCGGGACCAACGGGTCCGGCAAGTCCACCCTCCTGGGCCTGGCGGCCGGCATCCTGAAACCGTCAGCCGGGACCGTCACGCTTCCCGCAGGGCAGCGGCCGGCGTTTGTCATCCAGCACACGCACACCCCGGAGGTGATGCCGTGCACAGTCCGGCAAGCCGTGGAGATGGGCCGCTGGCCGCACCGCAGGGGCTGGCTCCCGCTGCGCCCGTCGGACCGGCGCGTGGTGGCGGAGGCCCTGGCGAGGATGGGGATCTCGGACCTGGCCGGCCGGCAGTTGACCGAATTGTCCGGCGGGCAGCGGCAGCGGGCCTTGATTGCCCAGGGCCTGGCGCAGCAGGCCGGCATCCTGATCCTGGACGAGCCCACCGCCGGGCTGGACAGCCACGCCAGGACACTGATCAGGGAAGCCATTGCTTCGGAGTTGGCGCGCGGGGTGACGGTACTGGAGGCAACCCACGACGACGGCGACATCGCCCTGGCGCACCGCGTCATTACGCTGGCGGGCGGCAAAGCGACGGCTGGCAAGGCGAAGGCGGGCGCGGTTCGGGGCCGGCAGGGAGCGCCCGGCAGCCTTCAGGCGGCAGCTTCACCGGCATAGCCGGCTCCACCGCCGCCTGGCTCAGCGGCTCAGCTGAGTGTCCGGGCAAGCCCCAGCATGGCCAGGGCGAAGAGCGGGAACAGCCAGTTGGCAATCACTGCACCCACTTTGGCGCCTACACCGCCGGTTGCCTCGGCAGCGGCCAGTGGATCCGCGATGTCGTCATCCTGACCGGGACGGCGGGAGATGACGGTGTTCCTGACCGACAGGGCCACCATCACCACGGCGGTGCCCACAACCCACGGCAGCGGCTCAATGGCCAGCCACGCGTCCACCCGTTCTGTCGGCGCCACGATGGCGGAAAGCAGCCCGGCCGCCGCGCACACCGCGGCGAGGCAGGCCAGCACCCACAGGCGCCGGATGACCGCCGTGAGGTAGAGCGGCAGGAACGCGATAAGCACCACGGGCAGGGCCAGGAGGGTCAGCTGCGCGGGCGAGACCAGCATCGTTTCGGACCTGACCCAGGCCATTACGGCCTGATTGAAGAGCAGGAAAGCCAGCAGGCCCAGGAGCGCGGGCCAGAGTGCCGTGCGCACCCAGTGGTGCGCCGGCGCAGCGGGCAGGTCCAGGGCGGCAGCATAGTCGCGCGCCGGCCCAAAGGCGTCCTCGGCCCGCTGGCCGGTGTCACCCAGGAGTTCGCGTGCACTTGCCACCGCGTCGCCGATGGCGCTGCCGTGCACCTGGCGCAAACGCAGCTCCAGGGCGAGGTCGTCAAACCATTTTCTATCGGCGGTTTCCTGCATCATGTGGTGGACTCCTTTGTTTGGCGCTCGGGGTCGAGGTAGTGGGTGCTGAGGTGGGTGAAGCGCAGCCAGTCCGCGCTGAGGCGGGACAGTTCGGTCCGGCCCAGTGGGGTCAGGGCGAAGTATTTACGCCCTGGCCCGTTGACGCCTGCCTTCCACTCGGTGGAAACCAGGCCGGCCGTCTCGTAACGGGTAAGGAGCGGGTACAGGGTGCCGCCCTTGATGACGCCGAACCCGTGCTGCTCGAGTTCGCTGATGATCGCGTAACCGTAGGAGGGCCCAGCCTGCAGCGCACGGAGGGCAAAAAAGCCGAGCGTGGCCCGGAGCCAGTCGCTGGGCCACTCGGCGCCGTCGGGCGGCTGTGGCGGTGAAGTGGAAACATCCATAGCTATATTGTCACTCTAAGTAGTTAGCCTGTAAAGCCCACGGAACCTGCCGCATCAAGAAGGCGCGCAAGGCCCGGCTCAAGAAAATGACAATCCAATGACACATCTGTCACGTTGTCTGGTCTTGGTTTGCAGACTCCCGTATCCTGACCGTGTCAGTGCTTGGGGGCCGCGGACACCTGGGGTGCTTTGCGGGCCGACCGAGCAGGAAACGTCTCTCCTATCGGTCAAGGCAAGGTCTCAGAAATGCACACACCCTCATCACGCACACGCAAAATCGCCATGTTCGCTTCCGCTCCCGTCGCCCTCCTGATTGCCGGCGGCATGGTCTGGCAGGGTTCGCAGGCTGCCTTTACGGCCTCCACCCGCAACGCCGGCAACTCCTGGAGCACCGGCAACGTGGTGCTTACGGACGATGACCTCGGCGCTGCGGCGTTCCACGTGGAAAACATCGTCCCGGGCCAGACGGGCCAGAAGTGCATCGTTGTTACGTCCCAGTCCAATGTGGCCGGCGAAGTCCGGGCCTACACCCAGAACCTGGTCACCTCAAAGGGCCTGGAAAACCGGATCTTCTTCGACCTGGAGCAGGGCACGGGTGGATCGTTCAACGACTGCACCGGGTTCACGCCCACGGCCAACACGGTCCCTGAACTGCCGCTCTCCACCCTGGCCACCGTCAACCGCGACTTCGCCACCGGCGGGGCTCCGTGGGACACCACCGGCACACCCGGCGAGACCCAGAGCTACCGCGGCACCTGGCGCTTCGACACCACCAACCTGAGCCAGGACGAGGTCAACGCCCTGCAGGGTGCCCGCGTGAGCATCGACCTCGTATGGGAACTCCAGTCCGACAACGCTCCCACCACCCCGTAACTCCGGCCTGGCAAATACAGCGCTGTGAACCGGGTAAGGCCCGGGTCTGCACCGGGTCTTTCCCGGGGAGCAGGACTGTTCTCCGCTGACGGCTGGGTGCGTTTTATCGCATCCATCGCGTCGCGGCTTTATCTGGGTGTGCTGCTGAGCCTTGCCCTGTTCGCGGTGCTCCCGGCGCTGTTCGGCTGGCACGGCACCGTGGTGCAGAGCGGGTCCATGGAGCCGCACATCTCCCCCGGCGACGTGGTGCTCGCCGCGGCGTTGAACCCGGAACACCCGGTGCCCGTGGGCGGCGTAGTGGAGTACCACAGCCCAGCGGAGGCCGAGCCCGGCGGCGTGGCAAAAACCCGCCTGCACCGCATCGTCGCTGCGAACACGGATGGAACGTTTGTCACAGCCGGCGATGCCAACATCACCGTGGACAGCACCCCCATTGTCCGCGACCAGATTAAAGGCCAGGCACGCCTGCTCATCCCCGCCGTGGGCCTGCCCGGGCTGTGGCTCGGCAGCGGCAACCTCTCCGCCCTGGCCCTGTGGTCCGTCATTACCCTGGTGGCCGTGGTGGCCGCAGTTTTCGGCGTTACCGGCCGCAGCCGCCCCGGTGACGGCGATGACGGCGGCAGCCCTGATGACGAGGGCGACGACTCCGGACCCGATGGCGGTGGGGATGACGACGGCGGAACGGACGACGACGAACCCTCGCCGCTGCAGAAAGCCGGCACCGCCATGGGCATCGTCGCCGTCCTGGTCACCGTGGTGGTGATGGGCGCCAGCGTGTTCTCCTCGGCCGCGTTCACGGCCACGACGGCCAACGCCGCGAATTCGTTCGGCACGGCACTGGACTGGATGCCGCCGTCGGCCGTCCTGGTCAATCCCGGCCCCACGGTGAAGGGGACCGTGGCGCTGACCGCCGAAGCCTCGGACGCCGAGAGCGGCATCCGCAATGTGGTGATCCAGTACGCCCCCGCCGCCACTGGTGTCTACGTGACCCTGTGCACCGCCGTGTCCGCACCGTATTCATGCGGCTGGAACACCGCTGCCGTGCCCGACGGCGCCTACCTGCTGCGCGCCACCGCAACGGATAAATCCGGCCTCACCACCACCACGGAACCCATCAGCACCTCCGTGGCCAACTCGTTTGCGGTGTCCCTGCCCGACCCCGGCGAAGTGGTCCGCGGCAACGTCAACCTAAGCCCCGTCCTCAGCAACGCAGGCCCGGGCACATACACGGTGCGGGTGGAGTACGCCGCGGCCGGTACCACCAACTGGAAAACGCTATGCCCGAACCAGGTGGCGCCGTCCCCCTGCACCTGGGCAACGGCCACGTACAGCAACGAATCCTATGACCTCCGCGCGGTAGCCGTCTCCGGCGGCACCACCACCTACTCCCCGGTCCTGCCGGACATCCTGGTGGACAGCCAGGCCCCCACGGTGGCCCTGACGGACCCGGGCGCCACCATCCGCGGTACCGCCAACTTCACGGCGACGGCGGCAGACGCGGTGTCCGGCGTCGCCCAGGTGCAAGTCCAGTACCTCCGCTCAGGCACCAGCACCTGGGTGACCATGTGCGCCGTGGAGGAGTCACCGTACACCTGCCGGTTCGACACCACCAAGCTGGCCAACGGCCAGTACAGCTTCCGGGCCATCGCCACAGACGACGCCGGCAACACCGCCACCACCTCCGCCACGTCTCTTCGGACCGTGGACAACACGGTGGGCTCGGTCTCCATGGAGGATCCGGGAGCGTACCTCACCGGAACCGTCGCCCTGCAGGCCGCGGCAAACTCGACGGCGGGCATCACCAACGTGCGCCTCCAGACGGCCCCGGCCGGAACCACCACCTGGACCACCCGCTGCACGGTGGGCACCGCACCGTACTCCTGCGCCTGGAATTCCACCGCCGTGGCCGACGGGCTCTACGACGTCCGCGCCATCCTGCTTGAAAGCACCGGCAAGGAAACCATTTCCGCCACAGTGTCCGGCCGCAGGGTGGACAACAGCCCGCTGCGCGCGGCGGACATCCAGGCCACCAACGGCGGGGTGCTGGGCCGGGTGGACGCCGGGGACACCATCAGCTTCAGCTACAGCCAGCAGGTCAACCTGGCCACCGTGACGCCGGGCTGGAACGGAGCCGCACTTCCCGTGACGGTCCGGCTGCGGGACGGCAACCTGCTGGGCCAGGGCAACGCTGTTGACACCCTGGACATCCAGCGGACCGGCAGCACCGTGAACCTCGGGGCCGTCAACACCAAGGGGAACTACGTCAAGAACCGCAAGACCGTCACCCTGAACGGCAGCATGACGGCGGCCACGGTCACGGTGAACGGAATTCCGCGCACGGTGGTCACCGTGACGGTGGGCGCCGTGGCAAGCGGCGCCGGCAGCCTGCGCAGCTACACCACCCCGGTGAACATGGTGTGGACGCCGACGGCGGCCGTCACCAACGCGGCCGGCGTCGCCTCCTCCCTGGCACCAGCCACGGAGACAGGAACGCTGGACCGCGACTTCTAAAGGTCCGGCTTCCCTTCGCTTCACAGAAACTGCACAGCCTGCCCAAAGATGCGGCATACCCACGCCCGCCAGCCTGGTTTTATGCCCTTTGAGCCTGCCTGGCCGCCGCACAACGTGGTTCTTAACGAGTTCTTAAAAGCCGCGGCACAGAATCAAGGGAACGATACATCCTGCCGAAGGGTCCCATGTTTCCGCCGTCCACACGCCACCCTGCCCGGGTTCAACCCATCCCTGCGCCCAAACACTCCCTGTCCATAGGGCTGGTGCTCGCGGCAGCGGTGATCGCTGCGGGGCTGGTGATCCGGTTTGTCCCGGGGGTGACGACAGCTGAGCTGGCGGCTGTGGAGGATTTCAGCCGTAACCACAGCCCTGTGCTGACCGGGGTGGCCTTGGTCCTGAATGTGCTTTTCGGGCCGGTCTCCGGCGGGCTGATGGTCACTGCCACCACCTTGTATCTCCTGCTGATCAAGCACTCCCGGCCGGGCGCTGCCCTGTTTGCCGCCACCGTGGCCAGCGGGTGGTTGACCTGCCAGCTGTTCAAAGTCGTCATCGGCAGGATCCGGCCCGATCCCGCGCTTCTGTTCGATCCGCTCGTACCGGAACCGGTGTCCAACAGCTTTCCCAGCGGACACACGTCGCTGGCCGTGGCCCTGACCTTGGCCTTGTTCCTCCTGGTCCGTGGAACCCGGTGGGCCAAACCGGTCCTGATCGCAGGGGCATTGACAGCGGTGGTGGTCGCCTGGTCCCGGGTCTACATCGGGGCCCATTACCCGTTGGACGTTGTTGCCTCATTCCCGGCAACGATTGCCGCTGTCCTCATCATGGCCGGGATCTGGAACCGGCACGCGCCTGCCCTCGGGGCCGCCCTCCGGTCCCGGCCCGCAACCCCTCCCCAGTGAAAGAAGCCCTTATGCAATCCCTTGCCCTCGCACCGGCGCTGAACCAGGCAGCACTCCTGCCCATCCTGGACCCTGCCAGCCTGTTGCAGGGGCTGGGGCCGGCAACCCTCGGCGTCGTGGCCCTGATGGTCTTCATCGAGTCCGGTGTCCTGTTTCCGTTCCTGCCAGGGGACTCGCTGCTCTTCACCGCCGGGCTCCTGCACCAGCAACTGAACCTGACACTGCCCGTGCTGATCACGGTGGTCAGTGTTGCCGCGATCGCGGGCGACCAGGTGGGCTACTTCCTGGGCCGCCGGTTCGGACGCCGCTGGTTCTCCGATGACGCCCGGATCCTGAAAACCGCGCACCTGGCGCAGGCCGAGGAGTTCTTCCGGCGCCGCGGCGGTCCTGCACTGGTCCTGGCCCGTTTTGTCCCGGTGGTCCGGACCTTCGCGCCCCTGAGCGCCGGCATCGCCCGCTACCACTACAAGTCCTTTCTGCTCTGGAACATCACCGGAGCGGTCCTCTGGGCAGTTTCCGTGACCCTGCTTGGTTCCTGGCTGGGGCACTACGATTTCGTGGCAAACAACATCGACGTGATCGCCGTTGTTATGGTCCTGGTCTCCGTGCTGCCGTGGGGCATCGAGTTCCTCAAACACAGGCGCGCCCGCACGTCGGGGGCGGACAGCGCGCAAGAATAGACCCGTGACCGCCGCTGACCTCAAACCGTCGCTTCTCCTGGTTGAAGACGACCCCGCCCTCGGGCCCTTGATCGCCGAGCTCCTCGGGCCCGATTTCCAGGTCCATCTTGCCGTCGACGGTCCCGGGGGCCTGCAGCAGGCACGGGTCCGGGCGTGGGACGTTATGGTCATCGACAGGGGCCTGCCGGGCATGGACGGTATCGCGTTGATCGCCTCGCTGCGTTCCCAAGGGGTTGCCACACCCATCCTGATCCTCACAGCCCTGGGCGCCATCGATGAGAAGGTCCGCGGGCTCGATGCGGGCGCGAACGACTACATGACCAAACCCTTCGACGCCACGGAGTTGGGGGCCCGGCTGCGTGCACTCACCCGCAGCTACACACGGGCGCCGAGGATCACCGGGATTGGTGACTGGGAACTGGACCGTGCCACGAGGTCCATCCGGTCCATCCACGGCTTCCATGCCTCCCTGACCGCCACGGAGTCCGAGCTGCTGGCGGCCCTGGCCGCCGAACCGGGCAGGGTCTTCACCCGGGAGGAACTCCTCATCGCCACGAACAGCCAAGGTGAACTCTCAGGCGCGATTGACACCTACGTCCACCACCTCCGCCGGAAAATCTCCAAATCAATCATCCGGACGGTCCACGGACTCGGGTACCAGATCGGCGAAGCCCGTGATTAGGAGCACCGACCCCACAGACCAGGACCAGCAGGTCCTGCGGAAAGCCGCCCTGAAAATTGCCCTGCGGATCAGTGCTGTCTGCGCCCTCCTGGTGCTCTGCCTCCTGGCCGCAGCCACCCTGTACCTGCTCAACCAGGCCGGCCACCCGGAACCGATCGAAACCGGTGCCGTCTACGCCTACCTGGACACCAACGACCTGGTCAAAGCCATGATCATCGCCGGCGTAGCCGGAACGCTGCTCGCCGGCGGCATCGGCTGGCTCAGCGCACGCAGTGCCATCCGTCCCCTCGGCGAAGCGCTGGCCCTGCAGCGACGCTTCATCCAAGACGCCAGCCACGAAATGCGCACCCCGCTGGCCATCCTTGACGCCAGGATCCAGCTCGCCCAACGCACCACCACACCGGACACACCCACCGGCCAGGCACTGGCCCGGATCCGGGCCGACACCGCCTCCCTCACATTAATCGTCAACGAACTCCTCGAATCCGCCACCGGGACACCACACCAACCGAACGGATCCCCTGCCGACGTTGCCGGCGTCGCCAAAGACGTGATGGACAACATCCGGCCACTGGCAGCAAAGCGGGGCATCACCCTGGAGTACTCCGGCAGCGGGCAACCGCGGGCTAACATTCCGCCCCAACGACTGCACCGCGCCATCCTGGGCCTGGCCGAAAACGCACTCGCCCACACACCACCCGGGGGACATATCACCATCGCTGCCAGCACTACGGGCAACCGGGCAACCATTACCGTCACCGACTCGGGAACCGGCATCACCGGCATTGACCGCGACCGGATCTTTGACCGGTTCGCGCGAACCACGCACCAGCGTGACGGCCAGGAACCCCGCAGCTTCGGCATCGGGCTGTCCCTGGTCCGCGACATCGCGGCCGCTGCAGGCGGTACCGCCGAAGTGTTGCACACCGGTCCGGAGGGCACCGGCATGAGAATCGACCTCCCCCTGGCAACAAGCTGACCGCCGGCCGGTGACGAGCTCCCCCCGGCCGCTTCCTGGCGGGGATGTTGATGGTGGGTTGAGGTCTTGAAGGAGTCTTGAACTTTTC
>NZ_JARVTC010000020.1:0-98704 GCF_030208875.1 Pseudarthrobacter sp. MEB009 | reverse complement strand
GCATCAACGTCGACGAGATCCCGCAGCCGCACCGCCTCGCAGAACGCGGCTGGTAGCGGACATGACCATGCTGGGGACGCGCCCGGTGAAAACCGCCACGGGACGTGGCAGGCGGGAGGACTGGTCACAGCTGACCGGGCGCACCGTTGAGGTATGGATGCAGGGGGAGCACATTGCCACCGGCATTGTTGATCAGGCTGCCGACGATGACTCGGTGCTCTGGATCGCCGGCGCCGGCGCCGATACCCGGCGCCTGTTCGATAAATTCAGTGGCTACCAGATATGGGCCTGAACCCGCAGATATCCTGACTGCCAAGGCCTCGGCCGGACCCGTGTCCGCCGGGGCTTTGGCGTTTGTTCGTGCCCGTCCTGATGCCCGGCATTGACTGGCGGTCCCGACGGCGTCAGGCCACGCTGGTTGCGGTTTAACGCGCAGAGTCCTGTCCCCGGTGCCACTGGCGCCGGGGACAGGACTTCGGCTCAACTGAGGTCTGTCCTGTCCGCCCTATCGCGGTTGGCAGGCGCCCTGGTTGTGGGGATGCTTCCGGTTGGGGTCCCACCGGAGCAGTCGGCGTCCGTACAATTCTCGGAATCGTGCCGGGTGACGAGGTCGAATTGGATGCCGCGGTGTTGTTCGACGCCGGTGCGGATGGCGCGTTCGACGACGGAGGTGGCGAGGCGGCGGTGGAGGGAGAGGGGGTCGCGGCGGAGGTCTTTGGTGAGGGCTGCGCAGAGGAGGAGCATGACGATGACGAAGGGTAGTGCTGCGACGATGGTGATGCGTTGGAGTCCGGCGAGGGCTTCGGAGGGGACGTCGCCGCCGGCGAGGAGCATGACGGCTGCGACGGCGCCGGTGAGGCAGCCCCAGAAGATGACGATGGGGCGGCGGGGGTGTTCTGCGCCGTTGGAGCTGAGGGAGCCCATGACGATTGAGGCTGCGTCGGCGCCGGTGATGAAGAAGATCGCGACGAGGACCATGGCGAGGATGATGACGGCGGCGGTGGCCCAGTCGGGCATGCTGAGGTTTTTGACGAGGTCGAAGAGGGCGCCGTCGAAGTTGATGGAGGGGCTGCCGTTGACCATGGTGACCAGGCCGGGGGTGTTGTTTGTGTCGGCTTGTTGTTGGATGTTGATGGCGGCGCCGCCGAAGATCGCGAACCAGATGATGCTCACGACGCTGGGGACCAGGAGGACGCCGGTGACGAATTGACGGATGGTGCGGCCGCGGCTGATCCGGGCGATGAAGAGGCCTACGAAGGGTGTCCAGGAGATCCACCAGGCCCAGTAGAAGATGGTCCAGCCGGAGAGCCAGGTGCGCAGGGCGTCATCGCCGACGGCTTCGGTGCGGGAGGACATTTCGGCGAGGTCCCGGACGTAGTCGCCGACGGCGGAGGGGATGAGGTTCAGGATGAACAGGGTGGGGCCGACGAGGAACACGATCAGGGCCAGGACGACGGCGAGGACCATGTTGATGTTGGAGAGCCATTGGATGCCGCGGCTGATGCCGGAGACGGCGGAGGCGACGAAGCACAGGGTCAGGATGGCGACGATGACCACGAGGACGGGGGTGCCGATTTGTCCGAACCAGCCGTTGGAGGTCATGCCGCTGCCGATTTGCAGGGCGCCCAGGCCCAGGGACGCGGCGGTGCCGAAGAGGGTGGCGAAGATGGCCAGGATGTTGATGAATTTCCCGACGGGTCCTTCGACGACGCGGACTCCGAAGAGTGAGGTGAAGGCGAGGGAGATCAGTTGCCGGCGGCCCAGGCGGTAGGTGCCGTAGGCCATGGCGATGCCGACCACGGCGTACATGGCCCAGGGGTGCAGGGTCCAGTGGAAGATTGAGGTGGCCATGGCGGTTTGGATGGCGGCGGGGGTGCGGCCGTCCACGGTCCCTGGTGGGGGTGAGACGTAGTGGTAGAGGGGTTCGGCGACGCCGTAGAACATCAGGCCGATGCCCATGCCGGCGGCGAACATCATGGCGACCCAGGACACGGTCCGGAATTCGGGTTTTTCGCCGTCTTTGCCCAGGGGGATGTTCCCGAATTTGCCCATCGCGAGCCAGAGGACGAAGACGACGAACAGGGAGGCCAGGAGCATAAAGAGCCAGCCGGTGTACTCCATCACCCAGTTCAGGGCGGTTGTTGAGCTGGCGGACAGGCTGTCCCGCCCAACAAAGCCCCAGACCACAAACGCAATGGCAATCGCGCCCGTGATGCCAAAAGTGACTTTATCCAGGGTGAGTTTGTGGTTGCGGCGGTCCGCAACAGCCCGCTCAGTCCTGGCGCTGCGCAGCTCCTCCATGATCTGCGCGTGCTCTTCCGCGTCAGGCAAACCGGCTGATGCACCGGCGTCTTCCGGGTCCGGCGGGATGGGCGAGCCCGCCGCGTTGACGTCGGCGGGAAGCTCGTTAGGTTTAGGGGTTGATACTTCACTATTAATGGCCATGAGCGGGTCCTTTGCTCGGCGAGTCATGGGCGTGCGATGAACATGGTCTTTGGGGGTGGGCCGGGTGGGGATTGTGGGCCTTGGCCGGGGCGATAACCATGGTGTTGCCGTCGGGAATCCTGCTTGCTCTCACGCAGCCCAAAACCGCTGGGTACAGGGGTCGTCGGTGGCAGGATTCAACCGTCCTTCGTGCGGAGGACGGTGTCAGGCGGGGCTGGGTCCAACCGTTGTGCCTTCCCGGAAGCGGGGTCGCTGAGCGGGCAAGCGTTGTGCATGGAGCACCTCGTTAGGGTCCGGAAGTGTCGTTGTGAACACTGGAGCGGCGCACTCGGAGAGCGTTCCGCAAGAATCAACAGATTTCGCAGTAAGCAACAGAGTGCGCCCCGTCACACCCCCGTGTCAAGGACTTTGGGGTCGTATTTCGGAGACTTTCCTAATGTCACTGTTGTTGCGCATCACGATGAGTGTTGCGTATCAAGCAATTCATCAAACCGAGACACGCAGGTGCTTGCGCTGGCCAAATGGACAGGCTCGACCGCTTTTAACGACCGGCGGCCGCTACCGCCGGGTGTAGCCCATTTTGGCGCTGGTCAGCAGGCCGGCTTCTTTCAGCGTTTCAACCGCGCCGGGGACGGCCTCGGGCTCAAAGCGGAACGCCGGCCCGGAAATGCTGAGGGCGCCAATCACCAGGCCAACATGGTTGAAGACGGGAACGGCCACTGCGGTCAGGCCGATTTCGAACTCCTCATGAACCATGGCGTAGCCGTTGCGGACGACGTTGAGCAGCTGGTGTTCCAGCTTTTTCCGGCTGGTGATGGTCCGCGGCGTCCTCGCCGGCAGTCCGGTTTCCTTCAAAATGCGGTCCCGGTCCGCCACGGTCAGCGCAGCCAGCAGGACTTTTCCGCTTGAAGTGGCATGCAGGGGTGTCAGGCTGCCCACCCAGTCGTAGGTGGCGAGGGTTGCCGGGCCCATGGCCTGGTCCACGTTGACGGCGTAGTTGGAGCGCAGTACGGCCAGGTTCACCGTTTCCTTGAATTCGTCCGCAAGGCTTTCCAGGACGGGCCTGGCCTCCCGCACCAGGCTGAGCCGGCCGGGGATGGAACCTGCCAGCCGCAGGATGCCGAAACCCAGCTGGTACTTCCCGCGTTCGCTGTTCTGGTGGACCATCTCCCTGCTGACCAGCGACCCCAGCAGGCGCGAGGCGGTGGACTTGTGGATGCCCAGCTCTTCCGCGATTTCGCTGACCCCCGCATGGCCGGTCCGCGCCAGGATTTCCAGGACAGCGAGGGCCCGGTCCACGGACTGGACGCCGCCGTGCGGGCCGGTTGGCGCCCCGACATCGGGTCCGGGTTCGCTGTTCATGGGCACAGGGCCACCCTGTCATCCGTTCCGGGCGGGGGCAAGAGCGGGGTCAGGGCCACAGCGGACTGCGCCAGCATCAGGCGTCTACCCGATGCCGCTGCTGTGGGCCATCGCGATGGCCTCCGTCCGCGAGGAAGCACCAACCTTGCGGTAAATGTTCCGGAGGTGGAACTTCACCGTGTTCTCGCTGATATGCAGCTTCGTGGCGATGGCGCGGTTCCGTTGGCCGGCGGCCAGCAGCTGCAGCACGTCCAGTTCACGGTCGCCGAGCTTCCAGCCGGAGACATCGGCCAGCGGACGCGCCGGCGGATCCAGGGGGAGCGAGACGGCGACGTCGGAGCCCCACCCGGACATCACGTCCACGGACATGCGGCCGTGCAGGGCCTCGACGCGCTGGGTGAGCCGCACCATGCTGGGCGCCGCCGCGGACAGTTCGCCTGCGCCGTCGTCGCGGACGTTGACCAGGAGGTTCAAGCCGTCGCAGTCCCACTGCATGCGGATCCGACGGACCCCCGACTGGTCCACCATGGCGAGCACCAGCCCGCGGACGATCGCGCGGGCCGCATGTGCCACTTCGCCGGGCAGCGCGCGGCCGTTCACGGGCGGTTCGATGAACTGCACGTCGATGCCGCTGAAATGCGTGAGCGGTCTCAGGTCTTCGCGGAGGCGCTGGAAGGCGGTGACAACCGGCTCTTCCACCATTTCCGTGGTCCGGTCGCTGAGCGTGCGGAGTCCCACCAATGCCTTGGCGGCGACGTCGGTGGCGGACTTGCGGGCCGCTTCATCGTCCAGTGCGGGGGAGCGCAAGGCCGCGAGCAGGGTTTCGAGCGTGGTGGAGTGGCTGTCCACCAGTTCCGCCGTGACCCGGACCCGTTCAGCGGAGGCCGCGCGGGATTCAATGAGGTACGACGGCGGCGCATCAGCCACCTTTTCGCGGATCCGCTCGGCGGCCAGGGTCCACAGGTAGCGGAGCATCCGCTCCGCCGCCGGGTGGTCCGCAGGATCGGGCAGGGGTTTGGGGTCGATGAGGACCAGCAGGGCATTGCTCGGCGAAGTAAGTGTCAACACGGTGCGGTCCCTGCCGGCCAGGAACGCTTCGCCCTGCCACACCCCACCCTGCGGGGTTCCGGAGCCGGGCAGGGACGCCCGGATATGGTCCAGTTCCGTGATGGTCACTTGGCTGATGATGGCCTCGTCGCCGGCCTTCTTCTGCGGCCGGCCGGTGCATTCCTCGGTGAAGATGACCAGCGCGCTGCTGCCCACGTACGGGAGGGCTGCATCCCTGAGCCGCTGGGCGATGGTGGCCAGTGGCGCCGTGCATAAAGCTGCAACGGCAGCCAGCAGGGGCGGGGCCGCCGTAACGGGTGCGGGGGTGCGGACGGCCGTGGGGGTGCCGGCAACAGAGAAAGGGATCACCCGTCCATTCTACGTTTTCCGGCCATCCTGCCTATCCGTTTGGGTAGGTAAGACCGTTCAATCTTGGCGTTGGACCTGCCCGCCGGGGGAGTCAGGATTAGAAGGTAACTTTCGCTGGAAGGAGGGAGCCGTCAATTGAGCATCATCACGAACACTGATCCGGCAGACACCGATCACGTGGCCCCTGCCGATACCGCCCGGGCATTCAGCCGCAACCGGGAGCTTGTCCTGGCCGAGATCAGTGCGGTGTTCCGTCGTATTGATCCTGAACAGGTGGCGGCCCTGGTGACCCAGCTCAGGCTGGCCGACCGGGTCTTCGTGACCGGCGCCGGGCGAAGCGGCCTGGTACTGAAAATGGCGGCCATGCGGCTGATGCACTTTGGACTGACGGTCCACGTGGTTGGCGAGACTACGGCGCCCGCCATCCGTGCCGGCGACCTGTTGCTCGCGGCCTCCGGCTCCGGAACCACCGCGGGTGTGGTCAAGGCGGCCGAAACCGCTGCCGGCCAGGGTGCTGCCGTGGCCGCGTACACCACCAACCCCGGTTCGCCCCTCGCAGCTGCCGCGGCCGCCGTTGTGGTCATCCCGGCCGCCCAAAAAACGGACCACGGCTCGGCCGTTTCCCGGCAGTACTCCGGCAGCCTTTTTGAGCAGGTGCTGTTCGCAGCCACCGAAGCGGTGTTCCAGAGCCTTTGGGACGCCGACGCTGTGGCCGCCGAGGAACTCTGGCAGCGCCACGCGAACCTTGAATAGCTGACCCAGCCCAGCTTTCCCAACCTCAGCTTTGCCCATTCCAGCTCCCCAACCCAGCAGTCCCACCCAACGCAAGGAAAACCATCATGAAACTGCAAGTTGCCATGGACGTCCTCACCGTCGAAGCCGCCCTGGATCTCGCCGGCAAGGTTGCCGAATACGTCGACATCATCGAACTCGGCACCCCGCTGGTGAAGAACGCCGGCCTGTCCGCCGTGACCGCCGTCAAGAACGCCCACCCGGACAAGATCGTCTTTGCCGACATGAAAACCATGGACGCCGGGGAACTGGAAGCCGAGATCGCGTTCAACGCCGGTGCAGACCTGGTCTCCGTGCTCGGCAGCGCCGACGACTCCACCATCGCCGGAGCCGTCAAGGCCGCCAAGGCACACAACAAGGGCATCGTTGTTGACCTGATCGGTGTCGCGGACAAGGTGACCCGCGCCAAGGAAGCCCGCGCACTCGGCGCCAAGTTCATCGAGTTCCACGCCGGCCTCGACGAGCAGGCCAAGCCGGGTTACAACCTGGACGTCCTCCTCGGTGCCGGCGAAGAAGCCCGCGTGCCGTTCTCCGTTGCCGGCGGAGTCAACCTCTCCACCATCAACGCGGTGCAGCGCGCCGGTGCCGACGTGGCCGTTGTTGGCGGTTCCATCTACAGCGCCAGCGACCCCGCAGTGGCTGCAAAGGAACTCCGCGCGGCCATCATCTAGGCCGCATCCATCCCCGCCGGGCAAAGCCAGGCAGGAAACCACGACGGCGGTCCGCACCTTGGGTGCGGGCCGCCGTTTTGTGGTGGTGCTGGGCAGGCCTGGAGTCGCCGGTGCGGTGCTGCGCCGTCCAGTCGGGTTCCGGCGGCGGGGGTCCTGGCGGGAGGCCTGGTGTCATTTTCCGGTGGGAGGGGTCCTGACCGGAGGCCTGGTGTCATTTTCCGATCACCCCTTGACGCCCCTGTGATCCCCCTCATACCATTGAAGCCACACTAATATATTAGTTTGATAGCAATAGTATTTCAAAGGAGCCACCGTGGTTGAGCAGTTGAACGAGCGACTTTCCGCAGTCGATCCCGAGGTCCAGCAGGCAATCGTCCGCGAGCTGGATCGCCAGCAGTCAACGCTGGAAATGATCGCCTCGGAGAACTTCGCACCCGCCGCCGTCATGGAGGCGCAGGGCTCGGTCCTGACCAATAAGTACGCCGAGGGCTACCCGGGAAAGCGCTACTACGGCGGCTGCGAGCACGTTGACGTGATTGAGCAGCTCGCCATCGACCGCGTAAAGGACCTGTTCGGCGCAGAGTTCGCCAATGTCCAGCCGCACTCCGGCGCACAGGCCAACGCAGCGGCCATGTTCGCACTGCTCAACCCGGGCGATACCATCATGGGCCTGAGCCTGGCCCACGGCGGCCACCTCACCCACGGCATGAAGATCAACTTCTCCGGCAAGCTCTACAACGTGGTCCCGTACAACGTGCGTGAAGACGATCTCCGGATCGATATGGCCGAGGTTGAAGCGCTGGCCCTGGAGCACAAGCCCAAGCTGATCGTGGCTGGCTGGTCCGCGTATTCCCGCCAGCTCGACTTCGCCGAGTTCCGCCGCATCGCGGACCTCGTGGGCGCCTACCTGATGGTGGACATGGCCCACTTCGCCGGCCTGGTGGCAGCAGGGCTGCACCCCAATCCGGTGCCGTACGCCGACGTCGTCACCACCACCACACACAAAACCCTGGGCGGACCCCGCGGCGGAGTCATCCTCGCCAAGGAGCAGTACGCCAAGAAAATCAACAGCGCCGTGTTCCCCGGCCAGCAGGGCGGGCCGCTGGAGCACGTCATCGCCGCCAAGGCCGTCGCCTTCAAGCTGGCCGCCGGTCCGGAATTCAAGGAACGCCAGGAACGCGTCCTGCAGGGCTCCAAGCTGCTGGCCGAGCGCCTGCTCCGCGACGACGTCGCCGCAGCCGGCATCTCCGTGGTCAACGGCGGAACCGACGTCCACCTGGTCCTGGTGGACCTGCGGAAGTCCGAACTCGACGGCCAGCAGGCCGAAGACGCGCTGCACAGGATCGGCATCACGGTCAACCGCAACGCCGTCCCGTTCGACCCCCGCCCGCCGATGGTTTCCTCCGGCCTCCGGATCGGTACCCCCGCCCTCGCCACCCGTGGCTTCGGCGCCGCTGAATTCACCGAAGTCGCGGACATCATCGCGACGGCGCTGATCGCCGCTGCAGGCAACGGCGCCGTGGCGGGCGAATCCCTCAGCGAGGCCACCGCCGTCGAACTCCGCTCCCGGGTCACCGCACTGGCCAACGCGTTCCCGCTCTACCCCCACCTGGTCAACGGCACCGAAATCGCAGCGTTCGAAGCAGACCTGATCGGAGCAGCCCAGTGAGCACCCACCAGCTTCCGGAGCACCCGGATTTCCTCTGGCGCAACCCGGAGCCCAAGTCCTCCTACGACGCCATCATCGTGGGCGGCGGCGGGCACGGCCTGGCCACTGCGTACTTCCTGGCCAAGAACTTTGGCATGACCAACATCGCCGTCCTGGAAAAGGGCTGGCTGGCCGGTGGCAACATGGCCCGCAACACCACCATCATCCGTTCCAACTACCTCTGGGACGAGAGCGCGGCCATGTACGAAAAGGCGCTCAAGCTGTGGGAGGTCCTGCCGGAGGAATTGGAATACGACTTCCTCTTCAGCCAGCGCGGCGTGATGAACCTCGCCCACACCCTGGGCGATGTCCGTGAAAGCATGCGCCGCGTGGGCGCCAACAAGCTCAACGGTGTGGACGCTGAATGGCTGGACCCGAAGCAGGTCAAGGAACTCTGCCCCATCCTGAACATCAACGACAACATCCGGTACCCCGTGATGGGAGCCACCTACCAGCCCCGCGCGGGCATCGCCAAGCACGACCACGTCGCATGGGCCTTTGCCCGGAAGTGTGACGAGCTGGGCGTGGACATCATCCAGAACTGCGAGGTCACCGGCTTCCTCAAGGACGGCAACCGCGTGGTAGGCGTCAAGACCAACCGCGGCACCATCAACACCGAGAAGGTTGGCCTCTGCGCCGCCGGGCACAGCTCGGTCCTGGCCGAAATGGCGGGCTTCCGGCTCCCCATCCAGTCCCACCCGCTCCAGGCGCTGGTCTCGGAGCTGCACGAACCCGTCCACCCCACCGTGGTGATGTCCAACCACGTGCATGTCTACGTTTCGCAGGCACACAAGGGCGAACTGGTCATGGGCGCCGGCGTGGACTCCTACAACGGCTACGGCCAGCGCGGGTCCTTCCACGTGATCGAAAACCAGATGGCTGCCGCCGTCGAACTCTTCCCCATTTTCGCCCGTGCACACGTGCTGCGGACCTGGGGCGGCATCGTCGACACCACCCTGGACGCCTCGCCGATCGTGGGCACCACCCCGGTGGAGAACATGTTTGTGAACTGCGGCTGGGGAACCGGCGGCTTCAAGGGCACCCCCGCTGCCGGACTCACGTTTGCGCACACCATCGCCACGGGCGCCCCGCACGAGCTGAACAAGCCGTTCGCGCTGGAACGCTTCGAAACCGGAGCCCTGATCGACGAACACGGCGCTGCCGCCGTGGCCCACTAGCCGCCGTCCCCTAGAAAGAAGACGCACATGCTGCTCATTTCATGCCCCAACTGCGGCTCGCGCGACGAGACCGAGTTCCACTACGGCGGCCAGGCCCACGTTCCCTACCCGGAAGTCCCCAGCGAACTGAACGACCGCGAATGGTCCGAGTACCTGTTCTACCGCGACAACACCAAGGGCACCTTCGCCGAGCGGTGGCTGCACAGCACCGGCTGCCGGCAGTGGTTCAACATGCTCCGCGACACCGTCACCTATGACATCCAGGCCATCTACCCGATGGGTTCGGCCCGCCCGGATTCGGCCGGCGCGCCGACCCCTGATTCCGGCACCGCCAGCCTCGCTCCGGACAGCACCACCACCGGGACCGCCGCGCCGGACGTCACCGGCACCAGCATCTCTCCCGCCACCGCCCCGGAAGGAGCAACCAAGTGACTTCCCAGAACGCCCGCCTCGCTGCCGGCGGACGCATCGACCGCAGCATCTCCTGGCGTTTCACCGTAAACGGCGAGGAATTCGTTGGCCACCCGGGCGATACGCTGGCCTCGGCCCTGCTGGCCAACGGCCGCGTCGCCGTCGGCAACTCCCTCTATGAGGACCGCCCCCGCGGCATTATGTCCGCCGGTGTGGAGGAAGCCAACGCCCTGGTCCGGATCGAACCCCGGTTCCCCGGCCACGTGGCCGAGTCCATGCTGCCCGCCACCACCATCACCCTGGTGGATGGCCTGAAGGCGGACCTGCTCAACGGACTGGGCCGCCTGGATCCTGAAGAGGACCACGCCCAGTACGACAAGAAGTACGTCCACACCGACGTCCTGGTGATTGGCGGCGGCGCCGCCGGCCTCGCAGCCGCCCGCGAAGCCGTCCGCACCGGCGCCCGCGTGATGCTGATGGATGACCAGCCCGAACTTGGCGGCTCGCTCCTCTCCGGCTCAACCGCGCCCGGCCTGGCCGAAACCATCGAGGGCAAGCCCGCCCTGGAATGGGTGGCGGATGTCGAGGCCGAACTCGTCTCCGCCACGGAATCCACCGTCCTGAACCGCACCACCGCGTTCGGCGCCTACGACGCCAACTACGTCATCGCAGTCCAGAACCGGACCGACCACCTCTCCAGCCCGGCGGCTTCCGGTGTCTCCCGCCAGCGGATCTGGCACGTCCGCGCCAGCCAGGTGATCCTGGCCCCCGGCGCCCACGAACGGCCCCTGGTCTTCGAGAACAACGACCGCCCCGGCATCATGCTCGCCTCGGCCGTCCGCACCTACCTCAACCGCTACGCCGTAGCCGCCGGCCAGCGCACCGTCATCAGCACCACCAATGACAGCGCCTATGCCGTGGCCGCAGACCTCGCCGCCGCCGGCGTCAAGGTTGCCGCCATTGTGGACGCCCGCCCCGTGCTCAGCGGCGTGGCAGCCGCCGCCGTTGAAGCCGGCATCCGGGTGCTGATCGGCAGCGCCGTGGCGGACACCTCCGCCGGCGCGGATTCCCGCCTGGACGGCGTGACCGTCCGCAGCATCAACGAGGACGGCGAACTCACCTCCGGCGTCGAACAGATCGCCTGCGACCTGCTGGCCGTCTCCGGTGGCTGGAGCCCGCTGGTGCACCTCCACTCGCAGCGGCAGGGCAAGCTGCGCTGGGATGATGACCTCGCGGCATTTGTGCCGAGCACCGTGGTTCCCAACCAGCAGAGCGTCGGTTCCGGCCGCGGCAGCTTCGACCTGGCCGACTGCCTGGCCGAAGGCATTTCCGCGGGCGCCGCGGCAGCGATCGCCGCCGGCTTCGAATCCGCCGTTGTCCCCGTTCCGCTGCAGGACGTGAAGGCTTCGGCCCCCACCCGCCAGCTGTGGCTGGTACCCGGCACGGCAGGCACCCCGGACGACTGGCACCACCACTTCGTTGACTTCCAGCGGGACCAGTCAGTGGCTGACGTGCTGCGGTCCACGGGTGCAGGCATGCGGTCGGTGGAGCACATCAAGCGCTACACCTCCATCAGCACCGCCAACGACCAGGGCAAAACCTCCGGCGTCAACGCGATCGGTGTCATCGCCGCCGCACTGCGTACTGCCGGCGAAGCGGCCCGCGGCATCGGCGACATCGGCACCACCACCTACCGGGCGCCGTTCACCCCCGTGGCCTTCGCAGCATTGGCCGGACGCCAGCGCGGCGAACTCTTCGACCCCGCCCGCGTCACCTCGATCCACCCCTGGCACGTGGCCAAGGAAGCCCTGTTCGAGGACGTCGGGCAGTGGAAGCGCCCCTGGTACTACCCGCAGGGCGGGGAGGACATGGACGCAGCAGTGCTGCGCGAATGCGCCGCCGTCCGCGAATCCGTGGGCTTTATGGATGCCACCACCCTGGGCAAGATCGAAATCCGCGGCAAGGACGCCGGCGAGTTCCTCAACCGGATCTACACCAACGCTTTCAAGAAGCTCGCCCCGGGTTCCGCCCGCTACGGCGTGATGTGCATGGCTGACGGCATGATCTTCGACGACGGCGTGACCCTGCGCCTGGACGAGGACCGGTTCTTTATGACCACCACCACCGGTGGCGCCGCGAAGGTGCTGGACTGGCTGGAGGAATGGCTGCAGACCGAATGGCCGGAGCTGGATGTGCACTGCACCTCGGTCACCGAACAGTGGAGCACCATCGCCGTCGTCGGGCCCAAGTCCCGCGAAGTGATCGCCCGGGTGGCCCCGGAACTCGCCGCCAACGGTGGCCTGGAGCCGGAAGCCTTCCCGTTCATGACCTTCCGCGAAACCACGCTGGCCTCCGGCGTGCAGGCCCGGGTCTGCCGGATCTCGTTCTCCGGTGAACTGGCTTACGAAATCAACGTACCCGCCTGGTACGGCCTGAACACCTGGGAGTCCGTGGCGGCTGCCGGGGCCGAGTTCAACATCACCCCTTACGGCACGGAAACCATGCACGTGCTCCGCGCCGAAAAGGGCTACCCGATTGTTGGCCAGGACACCGACGGCACCGTCACCCCGCAGGATGCCGGGATGGAATGGATCATCTCCAAGGCCAAGGACTTCATCGGCAAGCGCTCCTACACCCGCGAGGACGCACAGCGTACGGACCGCAAGCACCTGGTAAGCGTCCTTCCGGTCGACAAAACCCTGCGGCTGCCCGAGGGCACCCAGCTGGTGGAGAAGGGGATCAACACCAACCCCGCAGACGGACCCGTCCCCATGCAGGGCTTCGTGACCTCCAGCTACCACAGCGCCGCCCTGGGCCGGTCGTTTGCGCTCGCACTGATCACTAACGGCCGCAACCGCATCGGTGAGACCCTGCTGGCCGCCGCAGGCGACCAGCTGGTTGATGTTGTTGTCGCAGAAACCGTACTTTTTGACCCCGAAGGGACCCGCAAAGATGGCTAACACAGCAGCACTCGAAGGCATCAATGGACTCCGGGACATCCGCCGCAGCCCGGCCTCACACCTGGCCCCCGCACTGGAAGCCGGGTCCATCGAAGGAACCGTCGTCCTGAAGGAGGGCCCGTTCCAGACCATGGCCGGCGTCCGCGTCGACCCCGGATCCGAAGCCGGCTCGCGCATCGCCTCCGTTGTTGGCGGCCTGCCGGCACGGTGCGGGGAAGTGGGCGGCACGGAGCGTGCCAGCGTGCTCTGGCTGGGACCGTCCGAGTTCCTGATGGTGGCGCCCGAAGAGGCCCACGACTCCCTGGGCGGCGACCTGATCGGTTCACTCGTGGCCGCCCTGGGCGATGCACCCGGGCAGGTGGTGGACCTCTCCGCCAACCGCACCACGTTCGAACTCACCGGACCGCGCGCCCGCGCCGTCCTGGAAAAGGGCTGCGCGCTGGACCTGCACCCCCGCACCTTCACCGCAGGGACAGCACTGAACACCGAAGTGGGCTTCATTCCGGTCATCCTGCTGAAGTCCGGCGAGGAGAGCTACCGGCTCTTCCCCCGCGCTTCGTTTGCGGACTTCCTTGGCAGGTGGCTCCTGGATGCAATGAGGGAGTTCGCTTCCCCCGAGGTCCCCTGATGGCACTTAGTGCCCTGGATCTTTTCTCTGTTGGCATCGGGCCGTCGTCCTCACACACGGTCGGCCCGATGCGGGCAGCGAAGCTGTTCGCCGAAGGACTCAAGGCCGACGGCTACCTCAGCGATACAGTCCGGGTCCAGTCGGAGCTCTTCGGCTCGCTCGGCGCCACGGGCCGCGGCCACGGCTCCGACAAGGCAGTGGTCCTGGGCCTGCAGGGCCTCGACCCGGAAACGGTGAACACCGCTACGGCTGACGACCAGGTGGCTGCCGCCGCCCTGGACGCCGAGCTCCTGATCGGCGGAAACCACCGGGTGGACTTCAACTGGGACGAGGACGTGGTGCTGCACCGCCGGAAGTCGCTGCCCGCGCACCCCAACGGCATGACCTTCCGCGCACTGGACCACACCGGGTCCGTCCTCAGCGAGCGGAGCTTTTATTCCATTGGGGGCGGCTTCGTTGTTGACGGCGATGCCGGCCCCGGTGACCAGGTGGTGGCGGACGAAACTCCGCTGCCGTACCCCTTCACCACGGCCGATGAGCTGCTGGCCATCTGCCGCCGCGAAGGAATGTCCATCTCCGACGTCATGCTGGCCAACGAACTGGTGTGGCGCAGCGAGGCGGAGCTCCGGGAGAGCCTGCTGAAGCTGTGGGCCGTGATGCGCGAATGTGTTGACAACGGCTGCGCGGCGGAAGGCATCCTTCCCGGCGGACTCAAGGTCCGGCGCCGGGCGCCGTCGTTGTTCCGCACGCTGACCGCGGACACCGGCGTCACTGATCCGCTCCGGGCCATGGAATGGGTCAACCTGTTCGCACTGGCGGTCAACGAGGAAAACGCCGCCGGCGGGCGCATCGTCACGGCCCCCACCAACGGCGCTGCCGGAATCGTGCCCGCCGTGCTTCACTACTACATCAAATTTGTTCCGGGAGCCGACGACGACGGTGTGGTCCGCTTCCTGCTGGCGGCGGCCGCCGTCGGAATCCTCTTCAAGATCAACGCCTCCATTTCCGGAGCCGAAGTCGGGTGCCAGGGTGAGGTGGGCTCGGCCTGCTCCATGGCAGCTGCCGGGCTCTGCGAGGTGCTGGGCGGAACCCCCGAACAGGTGGAGAACGCCGCCGAAGTGGGGATCGAACACAACCTCGGCCTGACCTGCGACCCTGTTGGCGGCTTGGTGCAGATTCCCTGCATCGAACGGAACGCGATCGCCAGCGTGAAGGCCATCAATGCTGCGCGGCTGGCGCTGCACGGCGATGGCAGCCACAAGGTGTCGCTGGATAAAGCCATCAAAACCATGCGTGAGACAGGAGCGGACATGAAAACCAAATACAAGGAGACCTCCCGCGGAGGACTCGCCGTCAACGTGATTGAGTGCTGAGCCATGACTGCCATTGAGGCTGAGACCTCCGCCCCCACCACCGTGGAGCATGTCCTGACGCTGGACTGCAGCGAATCGCCGGGTATTGTCCACGCCGTTTCCGGGTTCCTGCTGGAACACGGCTGCGACATCATCGACAACCAGCAGTTCGGCGAACGCTCCGAAAAGCACTTCTTTATGCGGGTGCACTTCTCGTCCGACGGCGATGCCACCACCGCGGAAACGCTGCGGGCGGCTTTCACCCCCGTCGCCGAACGCTTCGGCATGAGCTGGCGGCTGGAACGGCACGGCTCCAAGCGCCGGGTGCTGATCATGGTCTCCAAGTTCGGGCACTGCCTCAACGACCTGCTGTTCCGCGCCCGGATCGGCGAACTGCCCATTGAAGTGGTCGCAGTGGTGTCAAACCACACCGACCACCAGACCCTGGTGGAATGGCACGGCATCCCGTTCTTCCACGTGCCGGTCACCGCCGCCACCAAGCCTGAGGCGGAAGCCAGGCTGCTGGAGCTCGTGGACGAGCTCGACGTCGAACTGGTGGTGCTGGCCCGCTACATGCAGGTCCTCAGCGACAGCCTTACCCGCAAGCTCGAGGGCCGGGCCATCAACATCCACCACTCATTCCTGCCCAGCTTCAAGGGCGCCAAGCCGTACCACCAGGCCTACGCCCGCGGTGTGAAGACGGTAGGAGCCACCGCGCACTACGTCAACGCGGAACTGGACGAGGGACCAATCATCGCCCAGCAGACGGTGGAAGTGGACCACACCTTCGGGCCCGAGGACCTGGTGGCTGCCGGCCGCGACACCGAATGCAAGGCACTGAGCAACGCCGTGCGCTGGCACTGCGAAGGCCGGGTGATCCTGCAGGGCAGCCGGACAGTGGTGCTCGGCTGAAACACGATTTCCTGTCGTAAAGCCCGGGCCGCCCCACACCTTTCCTTGCGGAAGGCGAGGGGCGGCCCTGTTTTTTGTTGTTTCGGGGAAACCTGCGTCCTAGACGCCCAGGGCTTCCTTCAGTGCGGCGACGTGGCCGGTTGCCTGCACCTGGTACTGCGCCAGGGTGACGTTGCCCTGGGGGTCCAGCACCACGGTGGAGCGGACGATGCCTTCGACGATTTCGCCGTTGACCAGCTTTTCGCCCCAGGCGCCGTAAGCCAGGGCCACTTTGTGGTCCTCGTCGGAGAGCAGCGGGAAGGTCAGGGAGAAGTCGCCGGTGAAGCCGGCCAGGGCTTCGGGGGCGTCAGGGGAGATCCCGATGACCTCATAACCCTTGCCCTGCAGCGAGGCCAGGTTGTCGCGGAAATCGCAGGCCTCGGTGGTGCAGCCGGGGGTGGCCGCCTTGGGGTAGAAGTACACGATCACGTTTTTGCCGCGGTAATCGGCGAGGGCCGTCGCGTTGCCCTGGGCATCCTTCAGGGTGAAGTCGGGGGCCTGGGTGCCGGGCTGAAGCTTGGTGGTCAGGGTGGGGCTCATGGCGTTCCTTTTGAAGAATCTGTCAGGGGCAAAATTTTGGGGCAAAGCATCCAGTGAAGCGTCTTCCGTGCATATTCAACAACTCCGGCGTCATATGCAGTATTCCGCGGGACCCCGCACTGTTGCCGATTTTCCGGGGACGAACTGGTAGCCGCCGCCGCGGACCGTGGCCACCGCGTGCCGGGCGTTGCCCAGTTTGCGCCGGATCCGGCCCACGTAGACGTCGATGGACCGTTCGGACGCGCCGGGCGTCTCGAAGGAATCCAGGAAGGCCTGCAGTTCCTCCCGGGCCACGGTGCGGGACAGGTGGGTCACCAGGTACCGGAGCACCTTGAATTCGACGCCGGTCAGCGCCACCGGACGTCCGTCCAGCAGCACCTGGTCGGCGGCCAGGTCCACGGCCATGCGGCTCACGGGGCCGGCCGACGGCGGCAGCCGGGTGCCGCCGTCGTCCTCCGGTGCTGCCGGGGCGGCACCGGGAAGGGAATGTTCCGCCGCGGAGGGTTCCGGAGAGGAGTCGGCTGCAGTCCCCTCCGCGGTCGCGGAACATTCCGGCGTGGGCGCTCCGGCGGCGGGCCAGTGGACTTCCGCCTCCGGAGCAGTTTGCAGGGCGCGCGCCAGGACCAGTTCGGCGGCGCGGCGCATCAGTTCGGGACTGGTGCCATCGGCAGGGACCACCCACACGGCGAGACCGCGTGCGGCTGCGCCCTGTGCGGGGAAACGGTGCCGGGCCTCCGCCCGCGGATGGTGGGCTTCCACTGCCATGGCGCGTCCCTACACTCCGCCGCGGCGGATGAGCTTGCCGGTGGGCGTCTGGCCGTCCACCACCGCACCGCGCAGGTAGGTCCTGCGGACCACTCCGGAGAGGGCCTTGCCGTCGTAGGGGGTGATGGGGTTTTTGTGCTTGAGCTTGGACACGTCCACCACAAAGGCCTCGTCAGGGGCGAATACCGCGAAGTCGGCGTCGTAGCCCAGCGCCAGCTGGCCCTTGGTGGACAGGCGGGCCAGCGCGGCCGGCTTCTCAGCCATCCAGGACACCACCTGCTCCAGGGGGATGCCACGGTGCCGGGCCTCGGTCCAGATCAGGGACAGGCCCAGCTGCAGCGACGAAACCCCGCCCCAAGCCACAGCAAAGTCGCCGTTCTCCAGGTCCTTGAGGTCCAGGGTGGAAGGGGAGTGGTCCGAGACGATGCAGTCGATGGTGCCGTCCTGGAGGCCCTGCCAGAGCAGTTCCCGGTTGGCGGCTTCACGGATGGGCGGGCAGCACTTGTACGCTGTGGCGCCGTCCGGAATTTCCTCCGCCATCAGGGTGAGGTAGTGCGGGCAGGTTTCCACGGTGAGCTTCACGCCGTCGCGCTTGGCGGAGGCGATCATGGGCAGGGCGTCAGAGGACGACAGGTGGAGGATGTGCGCCCGCGCGCCGGTCCAGCGGGAACGTTCGATGACCTCCGCGATGGCCTTGTTCTCGGCGCCGCGGGGGCGGGAGGCCAGGAACGTGGAGTAGTGGTCGCCGCCGGGGTGCGGGGCACGGTCGATCGCGTGCGAGTCCTCGGCGTGGACGATCATGATGGAATCGAAGGACTTCAGCTCCGCCATGTCCGCTTCCATCTCATCGGCGTCCAGGTGCGGGAACTCGTCCACGCCGGAGTGCAGCAGGAAGCATTTGAAGCCGAAAACGCCTTCATCGTGCAGGGGCCGCAGGTCCGCCTTGTTGCCCGGAATCGCGCCGCCCCAGAACCCGACGTCGATGAACGCCTGGTCCTCCGCCACCTCACGCTTAAGCTTGAGGTTTTCAACGGTGGTGGTGGGCGGCACCGAGTTCAACGGCATGTCGATGATGGTGGTCACGCCGCCGGCAGCGGCAGCGCGGGTGGCGGAGGCGAAGCCCTCCCACTCGGTGCGGCCGGGCTCGTTGACGTGCACGTGGGTGTCGACGAGGCCGGGAAGGAGGGTCTCGTCGTCGGCCAGTTCGATGATCTCGGTGCCGGCCAGGCCGTTGCCCAGGGGTTCCAGGGCCACGATCCGGCCATTGCGGACGCCCACTTCGCGCGGGGCGATGCCGGCGGTGGTGAGGATGCGCTGGCCCCGGATGACCAGGTCATAACGTTCTTCAGACACGGAGGTCCTCCTTGGTGTTGGCGGTGGCGGCAGGCTTTTCGGCCGCCAGCCAGCCGCTGATCTGGGTACCCAGCTGCTCCAGAAGCGTTCCAGCCTCTGCTATGCACCTGTCTACATTGCTTTCCAGCGCGGTCAAAGCATAAATGTCCTCGAACCCTGCGGCGGCGGCCTGTTCCGGCGCCAGGGTGGTCCGCCCGCACACGGCGATGACGGGGACGCCCTGGGCTGCGGCGGCCCGGGCCACCCCGATGGGGGTTTTGCCCAGCAGGCTTTGTTCGTCCAGGCTGCCTTCGCCGGTGATCACCAGATCGGCGCCGGCGAGGCGTTCTGCGAGGCCCGTGAATTCGAGGACCACGTCGATGCCCGGGCGGCGGGTGGCGGCCAGGACGGCGATGGCCGCGTAGCCAACACCGCCTGCCGCCCCGGCGCCGGGCGCTTCGGCTGCCTTAACAGCACGGAATCCGATTTCCCTGGCCAGGACTTCGACAAACCTGGCCAGGGCGGCGTCGAGCGAGTCGACATCTTGAGGTGCGGCGCCCTTTTGCGGGCCGAAAACCCGTGCGGCGCCCTGGGCGCCCAGCAACGGGTTGTCGACGTCGGACGCCAGCACAAATCGCGTATCCACCAGACGGGGATCAAAGTCGGTGAAATCAATGGTGTGAAGATTGGCCAGCGCGGCGCCGCCGGCCGGGAGTTCGTTGTTCTGCTGGTCCAGGAACCGCGCGCCGAGGCCCTGCAGGAGTCCTGCGCCGCCGTCGGTGTTTGCGCTGCCCCCAACGCCCAGCACAATCCGCCGGCAGCCCGCATCCAGGGCGGCGCTGATCAGCTGGCCGGTGCCAAGGCTGGTGGCCGTGGCAGCTGCTTCGGCATCGGGGGCGCCCCCGGCCAGGACCTGCGGCAGCAGGGCCAGGCCGGACGCGGTAGCCATTTCGATGACTGCCTGGTGGTCGCGGACCGCGAAGTCGGCCTGGACCGGCTGGCCCGTGGGCCCGGCCACCGTGACCGTGCGGCGGGTGAACCCGGAGCCGACGGCGGCGTCGAGGGTGCCCTCGCCGCCGTCGGCCACGGGAATCCGGAGGACGTCAAGGTTGCCGCCGGCGCCTGCCTGCAGGCCTCGTTCGAGGTGCCGGCAGACGTCCGGGGCGGAGAGGGAGCCCTTGAACTTGTCCGGGGCAATGACGATCCGCATGGTTTAGGCCTGCAGTGCCAGGATGGCGGTGGGGGCGTCCGCAGCCGTTTCGGCCAGTTCCTCGAACTCGTTCACGGCGTTGATTTCCACACCCATGGAGATGTTGGTGATCTTTTCCAGGATCACTTCCACCACCACGGGCACCTGGAACTCGCCCATCAGGGCCTTGGCCTTGTCGAACGCCGCCGGCAGGTCTGCCGGGTCCTGTACGCGGACGGCCTTGCAGCCCAGGCCTTCGGCCACCTTGAGGTGGTCCACGCCGTAGCCGTTGGTTTCGGGGGAGTTGATGTTTTCAAACGCCAGGGAGACGTTCTGCTCCATCTTGAAGCCGCGCTGGGACTGGCGGATCAGGCCCAGGTAGGAGTTGTTCACCACCACGTGGATGTACGGGATGTTGAACTGGGCGCCCACGGCGAGTTCTTCGATCATGAACTGGAAGTCGTAGTCGCCGGACAGTGCCACCACCGTCTCGTCGGGCTTGCCGCGCACCACGCCCAGGGCTGCGGGGCCGGTCCAGCCCAGCGGGCCGGCCTGGCCGGCGTTGATCCACTTGCGCGGGCCGAAGACGTGGAGCATCTGCGCGCCGGCGATCTGGGACAGGCCGATGGTGGACACGTACGTGGTGTCGCGGCCAAACGCCTTGTTCATTTCCTCGTAGACGCGCTGCGGCTTGATCGGGATGTTTTCGAAGTGCGTCTTGCGGTGCAGGGAACCCTTGCGCTCCTGGCATTCGGCAACCCAGGCGCTGTAGTCCGGCAGGGACCCTGCGGCCTTGCGCTCCTTGGCGAGCTCAACCAGCCCGGCCAGCGCCGCACCGGCGTCGGACGCGATGCCCAGGTCCGGGGAGAAGACGCGGCCGATCTGGGTGGGCTCGATGTCGATGTGCACAAACGTGCGGCCGGCCGTGTAGGTGTCCAGGCCGCCTGTGTGGCGGTTGGCCCAGCGGTTGCCGATGCCGATCACGAAGTCGCTGCGCAGGTAGTTCTCGTTGCCGTAGCGGTGCGAGGTCTGCAGGCCCACCATGCCGGCCATCAGGGAGTGGTCATCGGCGATGGCGCCCCAGCCCATCAGGGTGGGGATGACGGGAACGTTCAGGGTCTCGGCCAGTTCAACCAACTGGGCGGACGCACCGGCGTTGATGATGCCGCCGCCGGCCACGATCAGCGGGCGCTCGCCGGCCAGGAGCATGGCCAGGGCCTTTTCCAGCTGCTTGCGGCTGGCCTTCGGCTTTTCCACGGGCAGCGGCTCGTAGGTGTCGATGTCGAATTCGATTTCGGCCATCTGCACGTCGATGGGCAGGTCCAGCAGGACCGGGCCCGGGCGGCCTGAGCGCATCAGCTGGAAGGCCTTCTGGAAGGCGCCGGGAACCTGGCCGGGCTCCAGCACGGTCATGGCCATCTTGGTGACGGGCTTGGCGATGGACTCGATGTCCACGGCCTGGAAGTCTTCCTTGTGCAGCTTGGCCACGGGGGCCTGGCCCGTGATGCAGAGCATGGGGATGGAATCTGCCCAGGCGGCGTACAGGCCGGTGATCATGTCGGTGCCGGCGGGGCCGGAGGTACCGATGCAGATGCCGATGTTGCCGTCCTTGGCGCGGGAGTACCCGTCTGCCATGTGGCTGGCGCCTTCGACGTGGCGGGCCAGGGTGTGGCGGATGCCGCCGTGGGCCCGCATGGCGGAGTAGAAGGGGTTGATTGCCGCACCTGGCAGGCCGAACGCCTCGATGGCGCCTTCCTTTTCCAGGATTGCAACCGCTGCATCAACGGTACGCATCTTGCTCATGGTGTGCTCCTTGGGAAACTTTGGGGGCCCTGTGCGGGCTGGTTTTTGGGTGTGGAAGGGGAGCCGGCGTCGGGTGTGTACGACGCCGGGGCTTCCGTTGAGTGCTGTGGAGCGGCTTTCGCCGCGGTGCTTTACTCCCGGCCGGAGAGCTGCAGGACCTGCTTGAAGAGGCCGGAGTGGTCCAGTGCGCCATCACCCTGGTTGACGGTGGCGGCGACGAGCTGGGCGACGACGGCGCCGAGGGGGACGGCGACGTTGGCTTCGCGGGCGGCGGAGGTGACGATGCCCAGGTCCTTGTGGTGCAGGGCAAGACGGAAGCCGGGGTCGAAGTTGCGGTCCAGCATCTTCTGGCCCTTCTGGTCCAGGACCTTGGAGCCGGCAAGCCCGCCGCCGAGGACCTTCAGGGCGGCGTCGGTGTCCACGCCGTAAGCCTCAAGGAAGGCGATGGCTTCGCCGAGGACCTGGATGTTGACCGCGACGATCAGCTGGTTGGCTGCCTTGACGGTCTGGCCGGAGCCGGAGGGGCCCACGTGGACGATGGTTTTTCCCACTGCCGTCAGGACGTCCTGTGCGGCGTCGAAGTCTGCCTTTTCGCCGCCCACCATGATGGACAGGGCGGCGTCGATGGCGCCCTGTTCGCCGCCGGAGACCGGTGCGTCGAGGGGGCGGATGCCGGCTGCTGCGGCGTCCTCGGCGAGGCGCTTGGCCACGTCCGGGCGGATGCTGGACGCGTCGATCCAGAGGGCGCCCTGCTTGGCGTTGGCGAACACGCCGTCCTTGCCGCTGACGACGCCCTCAACATCGGGGGAGTCCGGCACCATGGTGATAACGACGTCGGCCGCCTTGACCGCGTCCGCGATGCTGGTGGCGCCCTGGCCGCCTTCGGAGACGAGCTTGTCGATCTTGTCCTGGCTGCGGTTGAAGCCGGTGACGGTGTGGCCGGCCTTGACCAGGTTGATGGCCATGGGCAGGCCCATGATTCCGAGTCCGATGACTGCAACGTTGCTCATGAGGTTCTCTTTCTAAAAAGTCTGCGGGTGGGATACCCAACTAGGTCGCAGTTGTTGTCGTTATGAGGGTTCAAAACGACAACAACTGCCAGTCAGTTGGGCGGGTGGGCTCAAGAAGCGGTGGCGCGGTCCCGGATGGCCCAGCTGAACGCGGTTTCCTGCGGTTCCTTGTACTCGAGGCCGATGTGGCCCTCGTAGCCGAGTTCGCGGCTGCGGGCGATCCATTCACCCAGCGGGAGGTTGCCGGTGCCGGGGGCGCCGCGGCCGGGGTTGTCGGCGATCTGGATGTGGCCGAAGTCCTTGGCGTGGTTTTCGATGACGGCTGCGACGTCATCACCGTTGACGGCCAGGTGGTAGAAGTCGGCCAGGAGCTTGATGTTGGTGGCTCCGGACTCATCCTTGACGCGGGCGATCACCTTGAGGGCGTCTGCGGCGGTCAGGAGCGGGTACTTAGCAGCGCCGCTGACGGGTTCCAGGAGGACTGTGCCGCCGATGCGGGCGACGCCGGCGGCCGCGGCTGCCAGGTTCTTTGCGGCCAGTTCGTCCTGCTCTTCAGGGGTGAATTCGTTCTGGCGGTTGCCGTAGAGGGCATTGAAGCCCTTGCAGCCCAGGCGCTCGCCGATGCCGGTCACGGCGTCGATGTTGTCCTTGAATTCGGAGCAGCGGCCCTTCCAGGAAACCAGTCCGCGGTCGCCGCCCGGCATGTTGCCGGCGTTGAAGTTCAGGCCCGTGAGCTGGACGCCGGCATCCTTGATGGCGTTCTCGAACCGGGTGGTCTCGGCGTCTGAAGGGACGGAGGAGTCGAAGGGCCACCAGAACTCGACGGCGTCGAAGCCGGCTGCCTTGGCTGCGGCCGGGCGCTCGAGCAGGGGCAGCTCCGTGAGGAGGATGGAGCAGTTCACTGTGTACGTCATCGTAGGTCCTTCCAAGGAGGGGCGTTGATCCATCTTCCTATGCTTCTTTGGCTATCAACCGTTTCCGCTTTGTGGAATTTAGATTCTGCTTTATGAAAAGTGTAGGGAAGGAGGGGGTGTCGAGTCAAGGGGCGGGCCGGCTTCCGGTTCGGGCGCTTAAACTGAAGGGCCCGCCTTCCGTTACGGGAAAGCGGGCCCTCGGCCTTCGACGGCCTTCTGGATGGCCCCGGTATCCAGCTTGACGCCGTCACCATTGGCTTTGGACGCCGGATGCGCCCCTACGTTGCGGTGCCGTGTGGGCGTTGTGGTCACCGTGACGGGAGTGCACTTGGCATTTTCCCCTGCGGTGCCGAGTGGCTTGCCGTCAGGTAGACGCGGTAGTCCACCACGTCGTCGTGGATATCCGGGTTGTTCAGTACCAAAAACGTGCTGTCCGCGCCGTTGGGGAGTGGCGGGACCTAGTCCGGGACTGGCCCGTCCAACGTTATGGCTGCATTGATCAGGGCCAGGTGGCTGAGGGCTTGCGGGAGGTTCCCCAGCGCCGATCCGTCAGCGGGGTCGAACATTTCAGCCAGGATTCCGACGTCGTTCGCGGTGCCCGCCAGTTCAGCCATCCTGGCCCGGGCCTCGTTGGTCCGGCCGCAGAAGTGCAGGGCGGAGACCATCCAGTAGGAACAGGCGACGAACGTTCCTTCCTCCTTCTCTGCGCCGGAAAAGCGGTACAGGTGCGGGCCTGCGGAAAGTTCGCGGTCCAACGCATCAATGGTTGCGCTCATGCGTGTTCCACGGTCAAACCCGCTGATCGCATGGAGCAGGACTGACGCATCCAGTTGCGTTGACCCCGGATACCAGGCGTAGGCCTGCAGCTCTTCCGACCAGCAGTTTTCCTCTACCCATGCCCGGATCCGTTCAGCTTCCGCACGCCACCGGGAGGGGTCGCCCGGGATCTGGCCCAACTCAGCGAGATGGACTGCCTGCTGCAGGGCATGCCAGCACCCCATCTTCGAGCTGGTGTAATTTTGCGGTTCGGTAAGCTCCCACATCCCGGCATCGCGCCGCTGCCATGCATCGCAGGCGGAATCGGCGATGGTGGCCAATGTCCTGCCTGTGGCGGCGTCCAGGACATTGCCGTGGTCCACGTACAGCGTGACAATACTGAAGACGTCGCTAAAGACGCCCAGCTGCAGCTGGCCAGAAGCCCTGTTGCCGGTCACGACAGGGCCGATGCCGCGCCAGCCGGGAACGTCGTAATTGGCCACATCGTCAATACAGGCAGAGCCGTCCAGGCGATACATCACGGCAGGATAATCATTGTTGTTTCGGATGGTCCTGAGCATCCATGACATGGCGGCATGGGTCTCCTCACGCAGGCCAAAGCGGAACAACGCCGTAAGGCTGTAGGCCGTGTCGCGGACCCACGCGTAGCGGTAGTCCCAGTTCTTGCCGCCGTCCAGGCTTTCGGGCACGGAGGTGGTGCCCGCAGCGGCAACCGAACCTTCGTCGCCCATGATCAGGAGCTTCAAGGTGAGCACGCTCCGGTGTACCTGGGCTGCGAACCCGCCCTCGTAGTTAAAGGAGGAGCTCCACCGCTGCCACTTTTCTATGGTCCTGTCGATCCCCTCGTCCACAGTCTCCGGGGCGGGAATAAGGAGGGGTTCGCCCTCCGTGGCGACCAGGCCAAAAATCGCCCGGGAACCGGCGGTGGCCGTGTAGTCAATCGTGATGCTTTTATCATCCCAGCCCACGGTGTCCTCGCCTGCGGACCGGACCGCCATGGTGAGTCCATCGAGCCGGAGGACCACCCCGTGGACAGTGTCCTGGATCCACGGCGACACCCGGCCCAGGCAAGTTCCGGGCCTGGCCACTGCCCGCATGGGCACCTCGCCGTCCAGGCCCTCGATGCGGCGGCCAAGCTCAGACCAGGGCAACCGTCCTGCGATCCCCGTGTTCAGCGAATCGGTGACACGCACCCGGCCCCTGGCCGTGGTGAACGTTGTCACCAGGACATTGGTCCGGCCCAGGTAGCTGCGCTCCGTGGTGAAGGGCTCCGTGGGCTGAAGCTGCAGATATCCGCCGCCGGCAGCGTCCAGCAGGGCGGCGAACGGGATGACCGAGTCCAGGCCCGGCAAGGGAAGCCAGTCGATCCGGCCATCGGCCGCCACCAGCCCGATGGTGCGGCCATCGCCGATGGCGGCGTAGCTTCGCAGGTCTGCGTACCCGTGTTGGTCCCGGACATACTGGGTCATGCGGCATCGCTTTCGTTGGAGCGGGCAGCGGATGCTATTGCCGCAGAAAGCAGGTCCAGGTTTTCGGGTGTGCCCGCAATCTCCAGCCGGCCCTTATCTGTGACCGCCATGACTGCCAGCACGCTGCGGTCAGTGATGTACTTGCGGTCCTGCCCGGTGGTCTCGCGCCGCTGGGCTGCCAGTTCCAGGACGCGCAGCTTCACGGGCCGCCCGGAGGGCTCTGCTGTGTCGTACACCGCTGGTTGAAACACCGTTTCTCCGGGCCCGGCGGTGGTAACCACCATGTTCCAGATGCTGGATAAGGAGCCGGGCCGGGAATCGGGGTAGCGGATCCACAGGAGGAGTTTTCCATCGGCAGCGAGTTTGGCTCCGGTTTTGCGCATCCGCTTCTGCTGCAGGTACATGCCGCCGGCCATGAACAAGGCGTAGAACGTTGAATTGAAAAGCGCATCATCAAGCCTGCGGTGCACAGCCACGTTAACGCCCATCATGAGCAGCCAAACGGCCAGGAAAACCAGGACCGCGGCTCGGGTGGGGTGTTCCCTGATCCACTTCCTCATCGGTCCACCCTAGACCGGCGCGGGTCAGGGGGCCATCAATGGATGCCGGTGCGGGAAAACGGCCGGAAGAACCCCGACGGCGGCCTGCGGCACCTGAGTTAGGCTGATCCGGCGCGGGGACTGAACATGCCGCGGGCCAGTCACGCTAGAAGGGCAGCTCGCCGTGCTGCGTCGGAACGATCAGGAGCCCGGTGATCAGACCGGCCGCGTTGAAAGCCACCCGGCCCACCCACTGCCCGGCTTCGCAGTCGATCATTGTGTGTCCCACCAGTGTGCCTGTCGCTTCCTCGCCGGGGGACAGGGCGCTGCCGTCTGGAAGCTCGACGCCGGTCCCGTGGAAGGACACGAGGTTACCGGTGTCTGCCACAGCCTGCGCCCACGTGCCCAGGACCCGGCCGCGTGTCAGTACCGCAGCGGCATCGTCGGTCAGCATCGGCGCCAGCGATCCGTAGTCGCCGCTGTCCACCAGCCGGAAGACCTGCTCCGTCCGTGCCGCCACATCCATGGCCTTCATTCCCGCCTGCATGGTTTCTCCCGTCCTGGGGTCCCTGGCCGAACCGAACCGCTTAAATGCCGCCTGCCGGCTCATGCCGAGCACGCCGCCGATCTCTGCCCACGTATAGTCCCGACGGGCAGTGTCCACGGCTTCCCGCAGATTCCGCCGGGCAATATCCAGTTGGTCCCGTGCAGCTGCCACGGCGGCCAGGCCGGAGGGGTCATCCGTCGCGTCCATGGCTCCCTGACGGTCCTGCTTTGGCGGCTGTCCATGCTGCCGGGAAGACGGCGCCGGCCATGATGAAGGCCGGAGCCCACCACGCAGCATTTCCGTCGCCCGTCCTGAAGAATACGAAGCCCAGGGCCACGGCAGCCGCGGCGGCGGCAGCATATACGGCCGGTTGGACGTAGCCCCGGCGCGGTGTGGTGTAGGAGCCGAAAAACAGCATGACCCAGAGCGATAGCGCCCAGACTGCCCCCATCAGGAAACCCGGCCATCCCGCCCCCGTCAGGAGCCCTACGGCAACGGCCACCGCGACTGCTACGAGCAAGGATACGAGTAGGTTGCGCATACTCAAGGATGTCCGGCGTCGTCCGCTTTTGTCAACCAAAAGTTGACGTTTGAATCAGTGGCGGCGCTGGCTGCCGGGCCTCTCCGGGGGTGCCCTGGCCGCTCCGGGCGCACCGCCGGCCGCTGTCTTCGGCGGGAAGGCCTGCGGCTGTGATTTGTGGTGTTTGCGGTGATGCCCACCGCCGGCTGCAGGTCCCGGATTGTAGGCTTTCCCGCGGCGGCTATGCTGAGGAACGCCGTAAGGCAGGGCGGGACGTGGCGGCAAGGACCATCGTTACTGGTCGCGGAAGGACAAACCGAATGGCTCGAGCGACAGTCCAGGACGTCGCCAAAACGGCGGGTGTGTCCGTTGGCACGGTGTCCCGGGTCCTGAATGGGAGTCCGGCTGTCAGCGCGGCAAGCAGGGAAAAGGTCAATGAGGCCATCCGCCGGCTCAGCTACCGGCCGCTTGCCTCAGCCCGCGACCTCCGCAGGGACCGGACCATGCGTGTTTTGGCGCTGGCCAAGAACCTGGAGTCCCTGGTGGTCAGTGAAGTCTTCCGCGGGGTGGGGGATGCGGCGGCTGACTCGGGCTACGTCAGCCTGATCGCTGCGACTGCCGGCGACCTGGAGCGGGAGCAGCAATTGGTGGACATGCTCCGGAACGGGTCCGTGGATGGCATGGTTTTGTTTTCGCCCACCATGCCGGACGAGGATGTTGACGCGGTGGCCGGGCAACTGAGTGTTGTCCAGGTCTGCGAAATTGTCGACGCCGATGCGGCGTTCGGTGTTTCCATTGACGACCGCCAGGCCGCATATGACATGACGCGCCACCTGATCGACACCGGCGGGCGAAGGCTGGCCATGATCGCGCACAGGAGTGCCCGTTCAGGCCGGCTGCGCGAGGCCGGATTCCGCCAGGCCGTTGCCGACGCCGGCCTGCCGCCAGGGCGGGTGCTGTCCGGTGAAGGCAGTTTTGGCTTCCACGCCGGCCGCAGCCTGGCCAGGGACCTGCTGGCGGCTGGGGATCTTCCGGATGCGGTGTTTTGCGGCACCGACGTTGCGGCGGCCGGCTGCGTCCGTGAACTTACGGACGCCGGGCTCCGGGTGCCGCACGACATCGCCGTTGCGGGTTTTGATGACTCGGCCCAGGCGGAGATGTGTGTCCCGGAACTGACAACCGTGCGGCAGCCTGCTTACGAGATGGGCCGGGTGGCTTTCGCGGAACTCCTGGAGCGGATGACCGTGCCCGGCGCGCACCGCCGTGGCCGGGTGTTCCTTCCCCATGAGCTTGTGGTGCGGGATTCGACGAAGGGCTCAGGGGGTTGACAGTCCCACGAGTCCGCTGCCAGACTTGTTTGGAATCGATTCCACGGGTTGGAGTCGATATTTTGGAAGATCTTTGGAATCGATTCCAACCCTCTGGGACCGTCCCAAATTTCCCGCGACCCGAATACAGCGCGACGCGATAGGAGAGGAACCAAGTGTGAGCAACCAACAGCCCACCGGACAGCAGCCCACCAGTCAGCCCGGACAGCACCCCACCAGTCAGCAGCCCGGACAGCGGCCTGCCGGACAGCAGGCGCCTGACCCGAAGGAGCATGGTGGAGAACTGAGAGTGGGTGTTGTTGGCATCGGTTGGGCCGGGCAGCAGCACCTGGCTGCTTACAGCCGGATGGACGGCGTACGCATTGTTTCGCTGGCAGGGATGGAGAAGGACCTCCGTGACTCGCTGCAGGCTGAATACTCGATCCCCAGCGCATTCGACGGCTGGGAGAAGATGCTCCAGCATGGCGGCCTGGACGCGATCAGTGTTGCGGTACCCACCTTCCTGCACGCCCCCATCTCCATCGCGGCCCTTGAGCAGGGCCTGCATGTGTTGAGCGAAAAGCCGTTGGCCCGTAACGCCGTCGAAGGCCGGGCCATGGTGGACGCTGCCCGCAAGGCCGGGCGGGTCCTGGACGTCGCCTTCAACCACAGGCGCCGCGGCGATATCCAGGCGCTGAAGCAAATAATCGACGACGGCGGTGTGGGCCGCCCGTACTACGCCAAGGCATCATGGCTGCGCCGGGCCGGCATCCCGATGATGGGAAGCTGGTTCACCAACCCTGAGCTTGCAGGCGGCGGGCCGCTTGCCGACATCGGAGTCCATGCCCTCGACTATGCCCTGCACCTTCTGGGCGAACCCAAAGTGGTGGCGGTGTCCGCCACAACCCATTCCGAGCTTGGGCCACGGGGGCGGGGCGGGAACAACCGTTACTCCGCCATGGCAGCCAGCCATCCTTTTGAGGTGGAGGACTTCGCCTCGGCGTTCCTCCGCCTGGAGGGCGGTGCGACGCTGCTGCTCGAAGCCGGCTGGGCCAGTTACCGGGAAGTGGAGGACCTGCTGGATTTCACGGTCTACGGAACCGACGGCGGCGCTGAGCTCAAGGTTCAGGGCGCACCAATGGCTGCCGTGGGTGAGCTGAAGGTTTTCACGGACAAGGACGGCGAAAATGCCGACTACGTACCGCCCGCCGTGCCGGGCCGGGCACACCAGGCGGTGGTGGAGGACTTTGTGGCCGCAGTCCGCGGCGGGGCGGAAGTTTGGGGACGGCACGACGGATCCATGGCCCTCTCCCGCGCCCACATCATCGACGCCTGCTACCAATCGGCGCAGGAGCAAAGGGAGGTTCGTCTCTGATGAACGACAAGCTGAGAATCCGCGTCTGGAACGAAGGCGTCCACGAGGCCCGCAACGAGCCCGCCCACATTGGGGAAATCTACCCTGACGGCATCCACGGTGCCATCGCCGCGGGGCTCCGCTCCTTCTACCCGGAGTCGGAAATCTCCACGGCGGTCCTCGCTACCGACGACGAACATGGCCTCGATGAAGAAACCCTCGCCGAGACGGATGTGCTGCTCTGGTGGGGCCACGTGGCGCACGGCCAGGTGAGCGAGGCCGTCGTCGAACGCGTCCACCGGCACGTCCTGGGCGGAATGGGGCTTATTGTGCTCCATTCGGGGCACTTCGCCAAGATATTCACCAAGCTGCTGGGCACCAGTTGCTCCCTGGCCTGGCGGAATGACGGCGAGCGTGAACTGGTGTGGACCGTCAAACCGTCGCACCCCATTGCAGAGGGCGTGGACAGCCCTATCGTTATCCCGGAGCAGGAGATGTACGGCGAGCTGTTTGATATCCCTGACCCCGACGACCTGATCTTCATCAGCTCGTTCGCCGGCGGCGAGGTGTTCCGCTCCGGCGTTACGTTCACGCGCGGCAAGGGGCGGATTTTCTATTTCAGCCCCGGCGACCAGGAATACCCGGTCTACCACCACCCGCAGATCCAGCGGGTCCTGGCGAACGGTGTGGGCTGGGCTGCCCAGCCGGAGCTTCGCCGCTCGGTCCCTGCCGTCAGCAACCCGGCCCGGGGCTGGTTCGAGGAAGCCTAGGCGCGTCGCTGCTGATCGGGGCTGGGCCTTCCTGTCGCTGCCGTGCGGCAGACTGTTCCCATGACCTTTGCAAACGTGGGAACGCTCGGAACCAAGCCAGGCCAGCAGGACGCCCTGGTTGCCATCCTTACCCGTCCGTCCGCTGGCCTTTCGGTGGCCGGCTGCCTGCAGTACGAGGTGGGCGTCAACCCCGATGTGCCGGACACCGTGTTCGTCAGCGAACTCTGGGAATCTGCTGAAGCGCACCAGGCATCGCTGCAGTTGGACAGTGTCCAGGCCGCGATTGCAGAAGCCAGGCCGCTGCTTTCCGGGGAGATGGGCGGATTCCGCTTCAACGTCGTTGGATCGCCACTGCGCTAGGTGTCCTTGGCCATGGAACTGCGCAGGGCCCAAAGTTCCCGCTGGTGGCGAAGAATTTTACCGGTGCCAAAGTTTCCTGCGGATCCCGTCTGTCGGCCGCAAAACGGGGTACGGGGCGGGTATGAAGCCGCTGCCTGCACTGGAACTTGTCGCCCGCCTTGAGGACGCTGCCTGGCTGGACCCGGTGTCCAAGAAGGTCAGGAAAGTGGTGAGGACCGTTATCCGGCCCCGCTGGGCCCGCGACGTCCTGCATGGCGTTCCTGTGGGGCACCCCGTGCACCCGCTGGCGGTGCAGGTGCCCATGGGTGCCTGGATCTCGGCGGCCGTCCTGGACGCCCTGTCGGGAAATGAACGGGCGTCGGCAGTCCTGGTCGGCGTCGGAGCGCTGAGCGCAGTGCCGGCAGCGGTGGCCGGTTTTACCGACTGGTCCGAACTGCATCCCCAGCAGCAGCGGGTGGGACTGGTCCATGCCGCAGCCAATATTGCCGCAACGACGTTGTACGCCGCGTCCCTGGTCCAGCGTGCCCGCGGACGGCAGGGCAGCGGCAAAGCGCTGGCCTATCTCGGGCTCGGCACCATAAGCGCAGGCGGCTTCCTGGGCGGTCACCTTACGTACCGGCAAGCTGCCGGCGTGAACCACAGCGAGGAAATCCCGCACCGGTTCCCGCAGGGCTGGCACAAGCTGGCACCACTGGCGGAACTGCCGGATGGCAAACTTACCAAACGCGATGTGGCTGGGATCCCCTTGCTGGTGCACCGCGAGGGGAACCGCATCAACGTGCTGTCCGATGTGTGCAGCCACTTGTCCGGTCCGCTGCATGAAGGCAAACTGAAGGCCGCTGCCGAAATTCCGGGCGGCACCGCCGGGGACAACCAGCCTTGTGTGGTGTGTCCTTGGCACAAGAGCACTTTCGCGCTGCGGACGGGGGATGTCCTGTCCGGGCCTGCAACTGCACGCCAGCCGCTGTTCAGCTCCCGTATCACCGACGGGCTTGTGGAAGTTTGCCTGCCGGGTGCCGACTAAGCCTGGGTCGCTGGGTCGCTGGGTCGCTGGGTCGCTGGGTCGCTGGGTCTCCGGGTCCTGGGTCGCTGGGTCGCTGGGTCTCCGGGTCTCCGGGTCCTGGGTCGCTGGGTCGCTGGGTCTCCGGGTCCTGGGTCGCTGGGTCCTGGGTCGCTGGGTCGCTGGGTCCTGGGTCGCTGGGTCGCTGGGTCGCTGGGTCGTGGGTACTGGGGGCGGGGTCCTGGGGGCGGGGGACTGGGGTGTGGGTCGTGGGTCCACGTTTGACCCGGGCCGCCGGCCCATCAGGCGGATAGGTGCAGTACCAGCGCTTCTTCGAAGGGGCTTCGATCGCCGGGCAGCAGCCCGGGTGGCCATTCGGGAGGCTCCCAGTCCTGCTGCTCACTCTTGTACTGCCTGCCCGAGGGGGAAATCCAGCCGGGCGGCTCATCTTTGGTGGCCGCAGTGGGCCGCCAGGCGCTGTTGTGTTTCAGCCGGTGGTGTTTGCGGCAGGGCTGGCCCAGGTTGCTGATGCCGGTGGTCCCGCCGCTGTGCCAGGACAGAAGATGATCGGCCTCGTTGTCCAGGGATGGGTTGCTGCACCCTGGAAACGGGCATTTTCCATCCCGTAAGCGCAGCCACCGCTTCATGGCTTCCGTGAGGCGGTAGCTTTTCCTTCCAATCTCCAGCGGTGCGCCGTTGCGGGGGTCGATCAGTACGCGATAAAACGAGCTGGCGCCCTCCGCCACCAACTTCCGTGCCATCGACGCCGGGATCGGCCCATAGCCATCCAGTATTGCGGGTTCATCGCCGACGCCCAGCAAAGAGAACACCGGCACCGTGACCAGCACCTGCGCCGCAGGCACGGGAACTTCACTCAGGTCCCGGAAACCGGCGGTGCCGTCAGGAATGACGTCGTTGACGTGATCGCCAGGGAGCCCTTGGACGTCGTTGACAGCGCCGCGAACCTCCTGTTCCCTGAAACCGCCAGCGCTTTCCTCAAAGTCCCCGGCTTGAGAGGCCTTGCTGGCTCCATTGCCCAAAAGCGCGGCCGCGAAGATGTCGGCCTTGAGCTGGGTAAGGGTCCGCTGTTCGTTCGGCCCCTGGGTTCCCCTGGCGAGCGAGGTGGTCCGGTTGCAGATGGCCGACGCGGCCGTAGCGGGAAGGAATCCAGAGACCCAGGCCATGCCGTCCCGGTCAGGCGAAAATTCGATGCGGCGGTCCGCGAATCCCTTGGCGTGGCGGGTTTCCAGTGATTCCGGGTGGTGCCGTTCGCGCCATCTCCGGACTTTCTGCCGGAACCTGCCCGGGACCAGCTCTCCGGCGGGGCAGCCCCTGGCCGGATCGGTATCGTCAGGGTCCAGGAAATGGGAGGTCAGCTCTGCTGCGGCCTCGGCGTCGAGTCCGTCGGTCTCGTCCGCAATGATGCGGGCGTGCTGCCACGACATCCGTCCCGAAGCGAGTTCGGCCATAGCCAGCGGCAGCGTGCACAGCTGGCGTGCTGAAGCGATCAACGCTCCGGCCGCAGCCGCGCTCACGGTGAGGACCCCTGCCACTTCCTCCACCACGGACATCCCCCGGAAGGTCCGGGTCTGGGCTGAAGCGTCAGGAGGGGTCATGGCCAATTGGAGTTCGGCGCACTCGGCGGCGTCACGGGCTTTGATCGCCGCGAGCATTGCCTCCAACCTGGAAACTTCCGCAAGCCGGTCGAGGCGGACATCGTAGGCGCGCTGGAGCAGATCGGTCCCAGCGTCGACAGCGCTGTTCTTCGAAGCATCGGGATGAGCCGCGCTCAAACCGGCCGCGTTCAAATCGCCCGCGCTGACACCGTCCGCAGCCCAACTGCCAGCAGCGGAGGCTTCCAGGGCAAGGCCCGAAGTGCCCGGATCGGAGCGGAACAGCTCAGCCAGGACGCTAATGGAGGCGTGAACCGCTTCCATTGCTGCTGCCTGCCGAGTGCTGTTTCCCATACCAATATCATCCATCGGGGGTCTGACATTTTAGGCTGCGATGCTTGCGGCTGGGCGAAATCGGTAACCGGCACCGCCAGACAGACGCCCGCACGTGGCTGGACCCTGAAACAAGGCAGCTCGCATCACTGCAGCTGAGTGACCCATTTACCGCGCCGCAGCACACCCGCCAGCGTAAGATCCGGGTCGACCACCAGGACATCGGCAGCCATCCCGGGACGCAGCCCGCCCACGTGTGCCGAGACCCCCAGAACATCAGCCGGAACAGCTGTCGCGGCGGTGACCGCGTCCTGCAGCGGGATGCCCGCGGCAACTGTCGACCGGACCACGTCCAGCAAGGTGGACGTGCCACCGGCGATGGCGCCGGTAGTGTCCACTCGCGCCACGCCTTGCTGCACGGTTACAGCCAGCGGCCCCAGTTTGTACTGGCCGTCCTGCAGCCCGGTGGCCGCCATCGAATCGGTGACCAGGGCAATGTTGCGGGCTCCCACCAGGTCGAAAACCAGTTTCACAGTTTCGGGCGCCAGGTGGACCCCGTCCGCAATGAGTTCCACCACGGCTTCACCTGCGCGTGCGGCGCCCAAACTGGCCGAGACAGGTCCGGGGGACCGGTGATGCAGGCTGGGCATGGCGTTGAACAGGTGCGTCACGGTGGGCCGCAACCGGCCTGACGGCGGAGCGGAACCGGCAGGGTCACCCAACCCGAACAGCTCAGCAGACCCGGCCGATCCGAGTACCCCGGCGCCGCCCATGGACGCGGCAGCCCCAGCGAGCCCGGCGAACTCAGCCAGCCCGGCAGCAGCCTGTTTCAGGAACTCCGCCGCCACGGTATTGTCCGCCGCCGTGTGGCCCAGCGAAGGGATCACCCCGTGCCGCGTCAGCAACTCCACCACGCCCGCCATGCCGGGAAGCTCAGCAGCGAGGGTCATGGACGCCAGCGTGGGTCCGGCCGCCGTCATCATGGCGGCCAGCAGGTCCAGGTCCGGTTCCAGCAGCAACGCCGGATCATGAGCGCCGCACTGCCCGGACGAGAGGAACGGTCCCTCCAGATGCGACCCGGCAATCAGCCCGTCAGCCGCCAGTTGCCGCAGTACTTCAAGGTTCCGGAGCGTCTGCGCCGGTGGTCCCGTCACCACACTGGCCAGGAGCGTGGTGGTGCCCCTGCTGTGCAAGTACCGGGCAGCGGCCGTGGCGCCTTCCGCCGAACCGTCAGCAAAGTCCGCCCCCAGTGCGCCGTGGCAGTGCAGGTCCACCAGGCCCGGCAGCAGGATGCGGTCAGGCCGGGCGGGCCCGCTTTCGCCGGGAAAGCCCGACGCCGGCCCTGCGAAGGTGATCACGCCGCCCGCCACTGCGATGATCCCGTCAGCCACGTCCAGGTCCGCGGAGACGATGCGGCCGCGAAGGACCAGCCCATTGCCACTGGTTGCTGTGGCGCCTGAAGTGTTCATGCGGGAAGTGATCCTGTGGTCAAAGCCGCTGAAATGCCGGCTGCGAGTTGCGGGTCGGGCTGGCTGGTGCGGCCCGGGCCGGAGGTTGTCCGTGGCCGGGCCGAGGTGTGAACGGCATGCACACCACTATGGAGGAGGGCGGGGATCAACCCAAGGCCCACACCGCCCCCTGCCATGATCTGGACAGAAGGGGCGTGCGTCCGTCCGAGTTCCACTAGTCGGGCCAGCATGGGCAGGCCCGCGGCGCAGTCTGCACCGCCGCCGCTGGTCAACACCCGGTTAACGCCTGCCTGCTCGAGCCTGGCCAGGGATTCCGCCGGATCGGCGCCGCCTGCCAAGGCGGCGTCGAACGCCCGGTGGAACGTGATCTCCGCAGCCGGGTCCCGCTCCCGCACCAGCTCCACAATCCGGCGGATGGCACCTACGTCCGGTCCGCCGTCGGCCGCGAGGATTCCCACCACCACACCGGCGGCGCCAGCGGCTAAAGCGGCGACGACGTCGCGCTCAACAACCTCCAGCTCGTCCGGCGAGTACGTGAAGTTGCCCGTCCGCGGCCGCACCAGGACGTGGACCGGGACCCCCGCTGCGCACGCCTGGGCCACGGCGCCAATGCTGGGCGTGACCCCCTCGGTCTCCGCCAGGGCAGCGCACAGCTCCACACGGGCCGCGCCCACGGCTGCGGCCAGGCGAACCCCGGCCAGGCCCTCGACGGCGAGTTCCAGCGCAGGCGTCCGGGCTGGAGGAACGGCTGGCATGCTCAGAGTCCCTGCCAGGCCGGCTTGCGGCTGAACGTGTCCCGGTAATAGTCCTGGTGCGTGAGCTTCGACGCCGCGGCCTCATCCACCAGCACGGTGACGTGCGGGTGCAGTTGCAGGACGGACGCCGGGCAGATGGCGGCCAGCGGCCCCTCCACAGCAGCGGCGATCGCGTCCGCCTTGGCCGCACCCATGGCGAGCAGCAGCAGGTGCCGCGCCTGCCCGATGGTGCCCAGCCCCTGCGTCAGGACATGGTCCGGAACGTCCTGCTCCCGGTCGAAGAACCTGGCGTTGTCCTGCCGGGTCTGCCGGGTCAGGGTCTTGATCCTGGTCCGGGACGCCAGCGAGGACATGGGCTCGTTAAAGCCAACGTGCCCGTCCGTTCCGATGCCCAGGATCTGGATGTCCACCCCGCCGGCAGCGGCGATGCGTTCCTCGTACTGCGCAGCCTCGGCTTGCGGATCCTGCGCCATGCCGTCCAGTCCGTGCACGGCGCCGGCGGCGAAGTCCACACTGTCAGTGAACTCGTCCCGGATGACCGAATGGTAGGACTGCGGATGCGCAGCAGGCAGGCCAACGTATTCGTCCAGGAGGAACGCCTGGGCCTGGCCAAAGCCGAGGCCGCTGTTCCGGTGCCGCTCAATGAGCTCCTGGTACGTGCCCAGCGGGGTGGACCCGGTGGCGAGGCCCAGGACGGCCGGGCCGCGCCGGACGTACTGTTCGATGGCATCGGCGGCCTTGCGGGCCACCTCGGCGGGGGAAGGGAGGATGACGATTTCCATGCGGGAAGGCTGCTTTCGTGTGGAGTGGATAAGGATGGGGCGTTACTTGGCGGCTTCGGTCTCCACGGAGACCTCGTCATCTTCCCGGCCGGGGGTGCGCAGGTTCCAGCGCTTGATGACGAACGAGAAGAGGAAGTAGTAAATCACTGCGTAACCCAGGCCGATGGGGATCAGCAGCCAGCCGTTCTCGGACTTGCCGAAGTTGAGGACAAAGTCGATGAGCCCGGCGGAGAACGTAAACCCGTGATGGATGTCCAGGGCATTCACCAGCGCCATGGATGTGCCGGTGAGGACAGCGTGCACGATGTAGAGGGGGAAGGCGACAAACATAAAGGAGTATTCGAGCGGTTCGGTGATGCCGGTGAAGAATGCGGTGAGGGCCGTGGAAAGCATGATGCCGCCGACGATCTTCTTCTGGGAGGGCTTGGCGTGGCGCCAGATGGCAAGTGCGGCGGCGGGCAGGCCGAACATCATGATGGGGAAGAACCCGGTCATAAAGACTCCCGCGGTGGGGTCGCCTGCAAAGAAGCGGTTCAGGTCGCCGCGGACCAGCTGGCCGGAGGCGTCCGTATAGTCGCCGATCAGGAACCAGAGTCCCGAGTTGAGGATGTGGTGCAGGCCGGCCGGCAGCAGCATGCGGTTGGCGAAGCCATAGATCCCGCCGCCGAGTTCAGGGTTTCCGGCAACGGCTTCGCCTGCCGCGGAGAGCCCTGAGTTGAAGATGGGGTACACCAAAGCCAGCGCGATGCCGACCACCAGGCTGGTGACGGACGTCAGGATGGGAACCAGCCGGCGGCCGCTGAAGAAGCCCAGGAAGTCCGGCAGTTTGGTCCGGTAGAACCGCTGCCACAGCATGGCGGACAGCAGGCCCACCACGATGCCGGCCAGGACGCCGTAGTTGATCATGGAAGGTTTGCCCCCGGCGTCCACCTGGCCGGCCAGGACCAGCGGGGACATCGCCTTGAAGACGCCGTCGATCACCATGTAGCCCACAACGGCGGCCAGGGCGGTGGAACCGTCTGACTTCTTGGCCCAGCCGATGGCGATGCCAACGGCGAAAATCAGCGGCAGCCAGGTGAAGACGGCGTTGCCCGCGGAGGAGATAACGGCGGCGCCGCCCTCGAACCCTGGGATGGCGCCGAGCAGGTCGGGTTGTCCGATGCGCAGCAGGAGCCCGGCGGCAGGCAGGACCGCGATGGGAAGCATCAGGCAGCGCCCCAGGCGCTGGAGGACGGCGAAGGCCCGGTTCGGCTTCTTCTCTGGAGCCTGGGCGGTGGTCTCGGATGTTGACATGGTGGCACCTCTGCGGGTTCGGATGGGGTTGTGGAGAGACGGTTCCAGCCGGTACTGTCTGGTTATGACCAGTTCAGTGTGATTCATCCCACGGGGCCCTGTCAAGGAGGCCCTGAAGTCCGTCGGCGAGGAGGCTCACCAGCGGACGGGGCGCCATAATTGGTCGCATCAGGGCCGCCGGTCCGGTGTTGAGAACGTGCTCCAACGGGCACCGTCAGAAAGGGCAGCCATGTCCAAAGCAGAGAAAATCATTGAAGGCCTGGGCGGCGCCGCCAACATCCTTGAGGTGGAGGCCTGCATCACCCGGCTGCGGACCGAGGTCAAGGATGTGTCGCTGGTCAGCGAGGCATCGTTGAAGGCTGCCGGCGCCCATGGCGTGCTGACCGCAGGCACCGCGGTGCAGGTCATCGTGGGCCCCGAGGCGGACAACCTCGCAGAAGACATCGAGGACCTGCTCTAGTGGCAGGCACCCTCACCGTCCTCGCTCCCATCAGCGGCGCCGTCGTCCCCCTCACCGAGGTGCCGGACCCGGTATTCGCCGGCCAGATGGTGGGTTCCGGCGCCGCCGTCGAGCCGCCTGCAGGAGCAGCGTTCGACGTCGTATCCCCGGTTGCGGGAAAAGTGGTCAAGCTCCTGCCGCACGCCTTTGTGGTGGTGGCGGAGTCAGGGCAGGGCGTCCTGACCCACGTGGGGATCGACACCGTCAAGCTCGAGGGCGACGGCTTCACGCTGCATATTGCCCAGGGCGATACCGTTGCGGCCGGTGCCGCCGTGATGCGCGTGGATCCCACCGCAGCCCTGGCCGCCGGCTACTCGTTGGTGAGTCCCGTTGTGGTGCTGGATACCAAGCCGGACACCGCGACTCTCGTGGCGGGCGGCGCAGTAGCTTCGGGGGAAGCGCTGTTTACCCTCGGCTGATCGGCTGACTGACTGATCGGCTGATTGGCTGGCCGGCTGATCGGCGTGCCGGGGCGGGTTGCGACGCAACCTGCCCCGGCGCTGCCTAAAGCCGGACTTCCATGTTCAGGGAGTAGCGGTCGGAACGGTACCAGGAGCGGGAGTGCTCGATGGCCAGGGGCCCGGACCACGAAACCCTGTCGAAAGCCAGAACGGGAGCGCCGGTGCCGGTGCCCAGGAGGGCGGAGATGTCCGGCGGTGCGCCCTCGGCCCTGACGCTTTGCCGGGCCCTGTCGATCTGGTGGCCGAACTGCGCAGCGAGTGCCTTGTAGACCGAGCCTGTCAGGTCGATGTCCAGCAGCCCGGGAGCGTGTTCGGGGTTGTACCAGGCATCGTCCACGCTGACCGGGCGGCCATCGGCCAGGCGGAGGCGGCGCAGGTGGAAGGCGGCGGATCCAGTGGCCAGGCTGAGTTCCTCTGCCGTATCAGCAGGTACGGGTGCGCTCTCGGCCACCAGCACCACCGTGCTGGGAATGTGCCCCATGGCTTCCATTTCCTGCGTGAATGAGGCCAGGTGGAGGGTGGACTGGACCGGCGAGTCCGCCACGAACGTGCCCTTGGCCGGCACCCGGACCAGATGGCCTTCATGCACCAGCCTGCCGATGGCCGCGCGGACCGTGATCCGGCTGACCCCGTAGGAATCCATCAGGGTCCGCTCGCTGGGCAGGCGGGCCCCGGGCTCCAGTTCGTCCTTGGCCAGTTTGAGGATGATCAGCCGCAACTGCTCATGCTTGGGGACCTGCGAGTTGTTGATGTGGGCGCTCGCCGCCTGTGCACTGCTCCCGGATGTAGCCAAGTCGGTCCCTCGTTTGTGGAGCGGTCCGGTAAGGACCACTACCTCGGATTATTCCACAAGGGGCAGTCCCGGGCGCGGAACGGGCGGCGGGTGCCGTGGAAAGGCACTACGTGACGGGGCGCAGCCAGCACAAACGAAAGGCGGGCAGCCGGCACAGCCGGGGCGCAGCCAGCACAAACGAAACGCGGGCAGCCGGCACAGCCGGGACGCAGCCGGCACAAACGAAAGGCGGGCAGGGCCGCGAAGGCCCCGCCCGCCGTCGGCCGCTAAACAAAGGGCGACCCAGTGGTCCGCTGTCCTACTCGGGGGTGCGTGCGTCCGAGCGGGCAGCCTTGCTCATCTGGAACTGCGGGATCTCACCCGGGTGCGGGCCGCCGCGGAACTTAGGCGAGGGATCCTGCCCTTCGCTGAGCCGCTGGAGTTCCTGGCCCTCGAAGTCCTCCTCCTTGCCCAGCATGATGGCGGAATCGTGGTTGGTGATCTCGCCCTTGAAGGCGCGGAGCATTACGCTGCGGTCAAACTGGCCTTCCCACTTGGAGACGATGAACGTGGCCACGCAGTTGCCCAGGAGGTTGACCACCACCCGCATGGAGTCCATCAGCCGGTCCGCGCCCAGGAGCAGGGCAACGCCGGCCACCGGGAAGATGCCGAGTGCTGCCGCGGTGGCGGACAGGGCCAGGAAGGAGGAACCGGGAACGCCGGCCATTCCCTTGGAGGTCAGCAGGAGGACGCCGAGGGCAGCCAGTTGCTGGCCAAGGTCCAGGTTGTGGCCGAAGGCCTGTGCCAGGAACAGCAGGGAGATGGACAGGTAGATGGCGGCGCCGTCGAGGTTGAAGGAGTAGCCCGTGGGGACCACCAGGCCTGTGGTGGCTCGGGAGCAGCCGGCGTTCGTCAGCTTGGTCATGATCCGCGGCATAACCGCCTCGGTGGATGCTGTGCCAAGAGCCAGGAGGAATTCCTCCCGGGTGTACTTGAGGAAGTGCCACAGCGGGACGCGGGCAAAGCTCCACGCCACCAGGAAAAGCAGGCCAATGAAGATGATGGCCGCGCCGTAGCAGGCAGCAATCAGCTTGGCGTACGTGCTGAGCGTGCCAAGGCCGTACTGGCCGATGATAAAGGCCATGGCGCCGAATGCGCCGATGGGTGCCACCTTCATGATCCAGGACATGATCTTGAAAATGAGTTCCAGGACCGTTTCCATCAGGCTGATCACGGGCATGCACCGCTGGCGGCCAATCACCACGATGGCTGCGCCAAAGAACACGGAGAAAAACAGCACCTGCAGGAGGCTGTTGCTGGCAAAGGCGCCGATGACGCTGGCCGGAATGACATCCAGGATGAAGGAAGCGGCGTCCTTGGATTCCGCCGAGCCCGTCTTGGCGTCCAGGTCCGCCTGCGACAGTGTTGATGGATCGATGTTCAGGCCGGCGCCGGGCTGCACGATATTGCCAACGATCAGCCCGAAGACCAGTGCAAAAAGAGTTGCTGCTGTGAAGTAGACAAGGGCCTTGACGCCCACCCGTCCTACCGCCTTGACGTCGCCTACGGCTGAAATTCCGGTAACGATCACCAGGAAGATCAGCGGCGCGATGATCATCTTGATCAACTTGATGAAGCCATCTCCGAGGGGCCTCAGCTGGGAGCCAAGGTCCGGCCAGAAATGTCCGATGAGGACACCTGCCACGACGGCGATCAGGATCTGGAAGAAAAGCGACTTATACAGCCGCTTCTTCTTCGCGGGCACCGAACTCGCCTTCAGTGCCTCAGGGTTGGGGATCTTCATTGACCTTTGCCTATCAAATCGGGAACGGCCGGCGGGAGCGTGGCCTTGCCCAAAAGTAACCCCGATCACATACTTTCCACAAGGGGAAAATGCATTTCCATATTATGGAAGTCTAAAAACCAATTGTGACTGTGGGGGGGCAGCCTGGGCCCTCGTGGAGCTGACCGGCGCAGACGTTGCCGAAGAGCCGGTAGTGCCACAAAGGAGGCCGGGATTCCCGTGCCGCGATTTGCAAAAAAAGGGGCAGGGGCCGCCGGCGCGGCGGCCCCTGCCGGCTCAGTGCCAGAACCCGAGGGCGAACTCCGCGATGACCGTGGACAGCAGGAACGATGCCGTGATGGCCACCAGGCCCACCGGGATGATCTTCCAGCCGATGTTCTTCAGCAACGGAATGTCCTTGCCCAGCGAGAGGCCGGCCAGGGTGAGCATCACGGTGGCGATGGACAGGAAGTCGACCGTTTTCATCACCGAATTCAGGGCCTCCGCCCCGAAGAACCAGGGGCTGGAGATGTACGCGCCGATGGTGGTGACGTAGACAATCGCCGAGATCTTCCGGGTGGCCTTCGCCAGTGCCAGGCTGACCAGGACCAGGGCCAGCATGATGCCGTAGCCGCCCACGATGGACAGGCTGAACCCCTTGGCAGCCACCGACGCGGTGCCGATGCCGAGGACCGTCAGGACCGACAGGGACAGCCACAACGGGAGCTTGATGGCGGCGGAGGACTCCGCAACCTTTTCGCGGAATGCCCGGTTCTCCTCGGCCTGGGCGGCTTCGCGGTCAACGTCGGCCTGGCTGCGGACAGTGCCGCCGTCGGCAGCCACCGCAGCCTTTTCGCGGGCCGTCTGCTTGCGGGTAAGGAACTTGTAGAACTTGTCCGCCAGGGGCAGTGCGATGTAGATGCCCACATAGACGCCCAGGATGGTGGTGATCAGGTTGGATACCGCTGCCATGCCCAGGATGGCTTCCTGGTCCGCCGGGTAAGCGGCGATGATGCTGGCCGAGGAAGCCGCCATCATGGAGCCGGAGCCCACGCCGGCGCCCATCGCGAGAGCCAGCGGATCGAAGATCTTCCAGTTGGCAACCAGCGAGGTGAGCAGCGTAATGAACACGGCGCCGAACAGGGTGCCGAAGACGTACATGGCCAGCACACCGCGGTACTGGTCCGAGTCCGGACCGTACTTTTCGGAGACCATGGCGAACGACGGTTCGCGGTCCAGCGAGAACGTGGCGCCAACCGTTGCCTTGCCCATCCGGAGCAGGACAGCCAGCGGGAGGGCCAGCATGATGGTGCCCAGCAGGTGCCCCACCTCCTGGAGGAGCAGGGCGGGTCCGGCCCGGAGCAGCGTGGGCAGGCTGGGGCCGATGTTGAAGGCCAGCCGGGCCACCAGCAGCAGGACGGCCACCCCCACCAGGGCTGCCGCGACCCGTTGCAGGTCGATGCCCATGGGCTTGAACTTCTGGATGGATACAAGCAGCCCGAGGATCAGCCCCCAGACCATGGGGAAGATGACGATTGCGCCGATTCCGAGGTCGATTTTGGCCTGGCCAATGAACTGCACGGCCAGCGCAATGACAAACGCCAGCGCGGCGACCGGAAGCGTCAGCCGGGCACCAGCTGTGTCTTTCCGCGGGGTTGTGGTGCTGGTACTCATGAGGTGCCTTCCTGGGTGAAAGTACGACGGCGGTATGCCGCTTTGGTGAAGCGTTCCCGTTGGGTGGGGGTTGAGGCAGCGGCGGAGACGGTCCAGGCCAGCGCTGTGGCTGCCTCGAACATCACGCCGTAGGCCCCGGGGGTGTCGGCAAGCGCTGCGAACGCGTGCGAGTGGATGGGGACGTTGGCTCCAGGGATGCTGAGCCAGGGATGAAGGGACGGGATGACCTGGGAGATGTTGCCCATGTCGGTTGAACCGCCGCTGAGGCCGGCCGACGGTGAGGTGTCCTTGCCGAAAGTGTCCATGGCCGCGGTCCAGTGTGCGGCAAGTTCGTCGTCCTGGCGCAGCGGTTCATACAACGGTTCGGTCGGTTCGATGGCCAGCGTTGTTCCGGTGGCCAGGGCGGCCCCTTCAAAGCAGCGGCGGACGCGTTCCAGGAGGGCCTCGTACTCCGGCAGGGTGAAGGCCCGGCATTCAAACTGGACCACTGCCTTCTCCGGGATGATGTTGGTGACATGCCCGGCCTCAGCCACATACAGCGCGATGCGGTGGTCGCCGGGGATCTGCTGGCGCAGCAGGCCAACGGCAACCTGGCTCAACACGGCGGCGTCGGCTGCGTTCACGGCCAGGTGCGGGGCCGCTGCGGCGTGCGCGGCCTTGCCGGTGAACGTTGCCTGGTACCTGCCCACCGCCTGGGCGCTGGTCCCCGCCGGGTTGTAGGTCACCCCGTCCTGGACCGGATGGACCATCAGTGCCAGCCCGACGCCGTCGAACGCCCCGGCTTTGAGCATCAGTACCTTGCCGCCGCCGTGCTCCTCGGCCGGGGTGCCGATGGCCTTCAATGTGATGCCCAGCTGGTCCACCAGCGGCTGGAGGGCCAGGGCCGCCGCCACCGAAGCGCCGGCGATCAGGTTGTGCCCGCAGGCGTGGCCGATGTCCGGAAGCGCGTCGTATTCCACGCACAGGGCAACGGTCAGTTCACCCGTGCCGGCGGTGGCGGTGAAGGCCGTGGGCAGGCCGGCTGTGCCGCGTTCCACCGAAAAGCCGCCCGCTTCCAGGAGCGCGGCGATGGCCTCCGCCGAGCGGACCTCCTCGAAGGAAACCTCCTGGTGGGCGTGGATGTCGCGGGCCAGTTCCTGCACCTGCGGACGCCAGCGTTCGACGCCGGCAGCGAGTTCGGCGCGGAGGTCCGGCGCCGGGGGGGTTGGCTCTGTCTGTTCCATGGGTAGCTGCCTGTTCTGGGTGGGCCGGTCTAGTAGGACAGGGAAGGAAAGGGGGACCCGGCGGCACGGGTGGGCACCCAGATGGCTTTTGTCTGGGTGTACTCGTCCAGGACGCCCGGGCCGGAGGAGCGGCCATGGCCGGAGTCGCCGAATCCGCCGAACGGGACTGCCACGTGGATGGTTTTGTAGGAGTTGATCCAGAACGTGCCGGCCTTTACCTCGCGGGCCACGTGGTGGGCGCGGGAGACGTCGGAGGTCCACACCGCTCCGGCCAGGCCGAAGTTGGTGTTGTTGGCCCGGGCGATGGCCTCTGCCTCGGTGTCGAACGCGTCAGCGCCCACCACAGGACCGAAGACCTCGGTGGTTTCGAGCCGGTTGGCCGGTGTCACGCCGTCCAGCAGGGTGGGCATCACCCAGTGCCCGCCAGCCAGGGCGGACCCGGCCAGTGCCTCCGGAAGCGCCGCCTCCGTGACCCGGCGGCCGCCGTCGTGCATTCCCTCCTCGATGAGTGTGGTGACCGTGGCGAACTGCTGGGCGGTGATGATGGGGCCCACCTCGGTGTCTGCGCTGAGCGGGTCGCCGACGCGGAGCCGGGCGGCTTTGGCAGCGACCATCTCGATGAACTGCGCGTGCACGCTGCGCTCCACCAGGAGCCGGGATCCTGCCACGCAGGACTGGCCGGCGCCGGAGAAGATCGCGGAGATGGCGCCGTCCGCGGCGCGGTCCAGGTCGGCGTCGGCAAACACGATGTTGGCGCTTTTGCCGCCGAGTTCCAGCAGCGCCGGGATGCCGGCTTGAGCTGCAGCGACGGCCACCCGGCGGCCGGTGGGGACGGAGCCGATGAAGCTGACCTTCCCCACGCGCCGGTCGGTGGTGAGGGCGGCGCCGACGGTCTGGCCGAGTCCTGCCGCCACGTTGAAGACGCCGGCCGGAAGTCCCGCCTCGTGGGCCAACTGGGCCAGCCGGACCGAGGAGGCGGGGGTGAATTCGCTGGGCTTGATGATCACGGCGTTGCCGGCGGCCAGGGGTGCTGCGGAATTCCAGCCGGCCGTGAACAGCGGAGCGTTCCAGGGCGTGATGGCGACAACAACGCCCCATGGGACGCGCTCGGTGTAGGTGTGCCAGTTGCCCGGGACCGGGATGGTGTGGCCGGTCAGTTTATCCGCCCAGCCGGCGTAGTAGCCGAACATTTCGGCGACTTTGGCGGCTTCGACGCGGGCATCGCGGATGGGTTTGCCGGTGGTGGCGGATTCGAGGATGGCCAGTTCCTCGCCGTGCGCCTCGACAACGCGGCTGACGTTGCGGAGGATGGCTGCCCGCTCGAAACCGTTGAGCGCTCCCCAGATGGCCGCGCCCGCCGTCGAGCTTTCAAGGATGGCGTTGGCGCCGTCGGTGCCTGGGTCGGCGTAGGTGGCGAAGGGTTCGCCGGTGGCTGCTGCGGTGAGCGTGATGCTGTCGCCGCTGCCGGTGGCAACCCTGCCGTCAACAAAGGCCCCGAGGCCGGCCGGGAAGGCGGCGTCCAGGACGGCCCGGGCGGTGGCCGCCGAGGAGGAGGTGGGTGCTGTGGTGATAGGCAAGGTAATGGTCCTTAAGGGCTGGGAATCAGGCGGTGGGTGTGGTGGTGGGCGCGCCCGCGGGCGTGATGGCCGGGGCGACGGTCCGTGCGATTTCCGTGAAGTCGGCCCGCGGGCCGAGGAGGGCCAAGGCGTCCTGCCACTGGTTGGCGACGGCGGTGAGCAGGGTGGGGCTTTCGCCGATCCGGGTGGCGATCTCCACGGCGAGGGCCGCGTCGCGTGCCATCAGGCCGAGGGAGAAGCCGGAGTTGTGGGTGCCGGTGAGGACCCAGGTGGGGTACATGTTGGCGGAGACTTTGCTGCCGCCGGAGGCTCCGCTGATGCTGGCCGCGGCCGTGGCGGGATCGATGCCGTAGGCCTTGGCGACGCCGAGGGCCTCTCCCACTGACGCGAGGTTCGCGGCGGCCAGGACGTTGTTGAGCAGCTTGACCACGTTGCCCGAACCCGGTCCGCCGATGTGGCTGAAGTTTCCGCCGGTGAGGGCCTGCAGCACCGGCCCGGCGGCCTCCAGTGCGGCATCCGTGGCGCCCACGAAGGCGCTGAGGGTGCCGGTTGCGGCGCCGTCCCGGCCGCCGGAGACGGGGGCATCGATGAAGGCCGCACCCTGTGCCGCCGCAAGCTGGGCCATGTGCTTGCTGGTGGCGGGTTCGGACGTGGTGGTGTCGATGATGGCCACGGTGCCCGGTGCTGCCAGCAGCTGGGGAACGGTGGTTTCCACGATGCTGGCCGCGGGCAGGGACAGGACTGCATACGGTGTGCCGGCGATGCCGGGCAGGCTGTCAGTGGTGCTGATGCCTGCATCTGCGGCGGATTTCCGGGCGGCTTCGGACGGGTCGAAACCAGTGACGTCCCACCCTGCCTTGTGCAGGGTGGCGGCCATGGCGCCGCCCATGGCGCCGAGGCCGATCACGGCGATGCGGCGGCTTGTTGGCTGGTTCACAGGGGGTACTCCTCAGGAGGTGGTGGTGGTTTGGCTGTTCGGCGCAGTCAGTCGAGGTAGACGTCAAGGTCTTTCCAGAGCTGCTGGGTGCGCCGGATGGTGGCCCGGCTGCGTTCCGGATGCGCAGCCTCCATGCCGGCGAGCAGGCCGTAGACCAGGGAGTTCGCGGCGGTAACGGATTGGAAGAACGAGATGCCCTCCGAGGCCACCACCAGGAGGTGGTCGGCGGCGGTGGCCAGGCGGCCGCGGCGCAGGTCGCTGATGGCCACGACGGTGGCGCCCGCCTCTTTGGCGGCTTCGGCGGCAATGATGATGTGCTTTACCGAGCGCCACATGTTGATGACCACCAGGACGTCCCCGGGGCCAAGGCTGTTGGTGCTCGACGCCAGGTGGACACCGGCGCGGTTTTCCAGCGTGATGGGGTAGCCCATGGTGGAGCCCAGGTGGGCCATCACGCCGGCGGGACCGGCGAACGAGCCAATGCCAACAACGGTGATTGACCTGGCCGCGGCCATTGCCGCAATGGCCCCCTCAGCTTCCTCCGGGGTGTTGGAGTCCAGCGTCAGGCGGAGGTTTTCGATGTCGTGGGTGATGGCTTCGTACAGCGGGCTGCGGGTGACGCCGTGTTCGGTGAGGGTTTCCTCGGTGGAGATCATCACCAGGTACCTGGAGCGGAGCTCGCGTTGCAGGTCCGGCCAGCCCCGGTAGCCCAGGTGCTGCGCTGTGCGCACCACCGAGGAGTTGTTGACGTCGGCGCGCTGGGCGATTTCGGCCAGTTCCGCGTACGACGACAGCTGCGGGTTGCGGCGGATGACTTCCACCACGCGGCTCTGCGCCTTGGTCAGCGCAACGTCCGGCAGTGCGTCCCCCAGCCATTCGTGCGAGCTGATGCCGGAGCTGGAGTCGATGCCGGAACCGAACTCGTTCTCTTCGGAAAGGTGCTCGGGGGAAAAGCTGGGGTTCAAGGCAGGACCATTCTGTAACGCAGATCACTCTGCAAGTGCAATTGCATCAAATGTAGCCTGCAATTGCGTTTGCGAACAGTGTTTTGTGTTTCAGGAAGGTAAAACCCTGTTGGTTGCAGGATTTTCCGGGTTTGTTATGCCGGCGGCTTTAGTCGGGCCCGCTCCAGGCGGAGCCCTTTTGGCGGCCCGCGGGACCGCTGCAGGCACCAGCAGCTGCCAGGCCAATACAGCTAGGTCCGGTCCGGGCTAAGGGTGCCGGTGGCAGGGAGGGGCCGGTTCACCACGGCCAGCAGCTGCTGCGCCAGTTCCTGCGGCGTCACTGCGGCATCCAGCCTCACGAACGTGCCGTACCCCGGAAGCCTGCGGTAGGCCTCGTGGAAGGCGGCCAGGTCCTCCAGGGTCTCGTTATCGGCGCCCCTCGCAAGGATGCGCTGGTGGGCGGTGGCGGGATCCACCTCGAGATGGACGACGGCGGCCGGCTGGGGAAGTGCCGCCAGGAGCCAGGGCAGGAGTCGGCCCTGGGGGATCCCCTTGGTGTCCCGGAGCGCCAACTGGCAGTGCAGGTGCCGGTCCATCACCACCAGGCCCGGGTGACGGCTGGCCCGGAGGTGCGAGACCAGGACGTTCCACCCGCGCACCGTTGTTTCGATGGCGTCGGCCAGCCGGGGCGGGAGCCGGACCCCCAGCCGGTCGCCCAGCACTGACATGCTGCGGCGGCCCGCGTGGTTGTTGAGCAGCAGCGCCTCTCCGCCGCCTGCTTTCACGGCTGCTACCAAAGCGCGGGCGGCCGTGGACTTACCCGAACCGTCGATTCCGGTCAGGACAATGATCATGTGGCCTCCTTCCGCCGTCTGCTTAACGCCGGAGGGCGGCCGTGTGTCCCGGCTGAGTCCCAACTCACAGTCGTTGGGACGCCCGCGAAGGCGGTGCCGGTCAAGGAAACCGCTTGCGGTAGGCCGCCATGGCCAGTACGTAGGCCACGACCAGGGCGCCCACGCACCAGGCGAGGGCCACCCAGATCCCGGAACCCACCGGCCGTTCGGCAAACAGGTCCTGGATGGTGTTGACGATCGCGGTGACCGGCTGGTTTTCCGCGAAGGCGCGCACCGGCCCGGGCATGGTGTCCGTGGGAACGAAGGCGGAGCTGATGAACGGCAGGAAGATCAGCGGGTAGGAAAAGCCGCCTGCGCCGTCAACGGACTTGGCGGACAGCCCTGCGATCACGGCCACCCACGTCAGCGCCAGCGTAAACAGGGCGAGGATGCCGGCAACGCCCAGCCATGCCAGCGGCCCGGCCGGGGTGCGGAAACCCATCAGCAGCGCCACCAGCACAATGATCACCAGCGACAGGCCGTTGGCCACCAGGGACGTGATGACGTGCGCCCAAAGAACAGAGGACCGCGCGATGGGCATGGAGTGGAAACGATCGAAAATGCCGCCCTGCAGGTCCGTGAACAACCGGAATGCGGTGTAGGCGATGCCCGAAGCGATGGCGATCAGCAGGATGCCCGGCAGCAGATAGTTGACATAGTTGCCGGTCCCGGTGCTGATGGCGCCGCCGAAGACGTAGACAAACAGCAGCATCAGTGCGATCGGGGTGATGGTGACAGTGATGATGGTGTCCGGGCTGCGGGCGATGTGCCGCAGGGACCGTCCCAGCAGGACGGAGGTGTCGCTGAAAAAATGGGTGGCCATGGTGTCCTACCTGCCTGATGCGTTGTTGCCGATGATGGCGAGGAAAATATCCTCGAGGCTCGGCTGTTTCTCCACATATTCCGTCCTGGCCGGGGGCAGGAGCTGCTTCAGTCCGGCCAGGGTGTCGTCCGCGATGATGCGGCCCTGATGGAGGATGCCGATCCGGTCCGCTAACTGTTCGGCTTCGTCCAGGTACTGCGTGGTGAGCACCACGGTGGTGCCCTGCCCCGCCAGTGTCCTGACCACCTGCCACACGTCCTTGCGCGCTTCGGGGTCCAGTCCGGTGGTGGGCTCGTCCAGGAAAATCACCGGCGGATTACCCACCAGGCTCATGGCGATGTCGAGGCGCCGCCGCATGCCGCCGGAGTAGGTGGCCACCTTGCGGGTCCCGGCGTCGGTCAGGTTGAACTGCGCAAGGGCGTCGTCCGCGATCCCGCCCGGGCCGGCAAGGTGCCGCAGCCGTGCCACCAGCACCAGGTTCTCCCGGCCGGTGAGGATCTCGTCCACGGCGGCAAACTGGCCCGTCAGGCTGATGGATTGCCGGACCGCCAAAGGATGGGTGCCGACGTCGAACCCGTTGACCGAGGCGGTGCCGGCGTCCTGCCGCAGCAGCGTGGACAGGATCCGGATGATGGTGGTTTTGCCCGCGCCGTTGGAGCCGAGCAATGCGTAAATGGAGCCCTGGGCCACGTCAAAGTCCACGCCGCGCAGGACATGCAGGTCCTTGAAGGACTTCTCCATGCCGCGCACCCGGATTGCCGGCGCCGGTTCCTGTTGTGTTGCCATGTCGTTGCAGTTCCTTCCTGGCTTGCGCCGGGGAACGGCCGACGGCGGGTGGTTAGCTTCGCCCGTCGCCGGAGGTTCCGTGGTCCCCGGCAATGCTGTTGATGGTTTGGGCGAGCCGCTCGCGCTCCTTGTTGATCCACAGGCTCTCCGGATAGTTGCGCATCAGTTCCTCGGCAAACTCCACCGGGTCCGCGCCCACAATGTCCCGGACCGGGGTGGCGTCAGCGGCGGCCTGCTCAAAGAGGTCCGCCACGTCGTCCAGGAGCTGCAGGATGCTCTCGCCCTTGCCCGAGGAGAAGTGCCAGAAGTAGCGCTCCACAGCGTCCAGCACCTTGCGGTAGTTCGCCGGGAGCTGCTCCTTGCGGGCCTTGTACCGGCGGAACCGCCTCTTCTGGTCGATCATGTCTGTGATGAACAACGTCATCTCCCTTCGTTGCGGAGCTGTTCGAGCCGCCCGGACAGGAAGCTCCATGTTTTCCAGAATTCCTCGAGGTATTCCCCGCCCTGGGCGTTGAGCGAGTACACCTTGCGCGGCGGCCCTTTTTCGGAGGGGCGCTTCTCAACGTCCACCAGTCCGCGCTGCTCGATCCGCACCAGGAGCGCGTATACCGTTCCCTCGGCGATGTCCGTGAGCCCCTTGTCCCGCAGGCGGGCCGTGATGTCGTAGCCATAGGCGGGGCTGCCCGCCAGGATGGCCAGGACGATGCCTTCGAGGGTGCCTTTGAGCATCTCCGTCATTTGCTTGCCCATCAGGTCCTCCCATCACTACTTAGTATTGCTGACTACCACTACATAGTAGCACTAGGTAGTGATGGCGCAAGGGGCAGTTTTCGGCGGAGCCGCCGGACTCAACCGACCAGGCGGGGTCCGCAGCGGAGCAGCCGGAACCTCTAGGCTGGAGGCATGCCGGGCCGGACCCGGCAGGAACTACCGCCACTCCCAGCGAGAGGAATGATCATGAGCACGTCCAACGAAGAGCAGCCCACCGGGCAGGCCGCCAACATCCGCGAGGAACAGCAGACGCAGGCTGCCGGAACCGTCCCCGCATCGTTCGTTGGCAAGGGCGAACCTGGCCAGGAGGACAAACCCGAGGATGCCCTGGAAGAGCCGGGCACCTGGGATGACGAGGTCTGAGCCGCCCGTGATCACCAGCGTTGACGTTGCCCAGGCGGCCGCTCGAACCAAGGGCCTCGCCCGGACCACCCCCATCCTGGCCGGCGACCCAGGAACGGTTGCCGGGCAGGTCTGGTTCAAGTGCGAGTTTATGCAGCACACCGGCACCTTCAAGGCGCGGGGCGCGCTGAACCGGATCCTGGCGAGCCGGGAACGCGGGGAACTGCGGCCGGACGTGGGCGTGGTGGTGGCCTCCGGCGGGAACGCCGGGCTGGCCAACGCCTACGCCGCCGCCCAGGTGGGGGTGCCGGCAACCGTGTTTGTCCCGGAGACTGCGCCCGCCGTGATGGTGCAGAAACTGAAGGCCATCGGCGCCACGGTGGTCCAGGCAGGGGCGGAATATGCCGTGGCGTACCAGGCTGCGGTGGCGTACGCGGCTGAAACCGGCGCCGTGTACTGCCACGCGTACGACCAGCCGGAAATTGCCGCCGGGGCCGGAACCGTGGGGTCTGAACTGCTGGCACAGCTGCCGGGCGTGGACACCATCCTGGTGGCCGTGGGCGGCGGCGGGCTGATGGCCGGCATCGCGGCAGCCGTGGAAGGTTCGGCCAAAGTGGTGGCAGTGGAACCGGCGACCGCGCCCACCCTCCACGCCGCGCTCGCGGCCGGAAAACCCGTGGACGTGGCCGTCTCCGGCGTTGCGGCCGACTCGCTGGGTGCCCGCCGCATAGGGGAGATCGGCTACTCCGTGGCGGTCCGCACCGGCGTCGAAAGCGTCCTGGTGAGGGATGCGGACATCATCGCCGCGCGGTCGGCCCTGTGGAACGGCTACCGGATGGTGGTGGAACACGGTGCCGCCGCGGCTTATGCGGCGCTGGCGGCCGGCTCCTACGCGCCGCAACCCGGCGAGAAGGTGGCCGTTATTCTCTGCGGCTCAAACACGGACCCGGCAACCCTGTAGGGCTGCCGGGTGCGGTCCGGAAGCTACTGCTGGCCGCCGCAGAGCGAGCTGAACGTGGTGCCGGCTTCCTGGTAATCAGCTGACAAGTCAGCGAGCTTGTCCTCGTCGGGGGTCTCCTTGGCCTGCTCATCAGTGAATTCGAGGATGGATTCCAGTGCCGGCTTCAGGTCGTCGGACGCAACGGCGTGGATGGGCCGGATCTGGTTGGCCAGGCGGTTCATGCCCGTCTTGCCGGCATTGTTGGCCGGGCTGGACACCACTGCCTGGATCCGCTCGCAGGTTTCCTGGGTGGTGAGCTGGTTCGAAGCGGTGCAGGCCGTGGCTGAGACGGCGAGTCCGGCGGCAAACAGGGCAATGGTGAATTTCTTCATGGATCCCTCAGTAGTTGATTGAGGTTTCGATTGTAAGCAGAACAGCGCCTGATGCGCCTTGCCGGGCAGGTCGCGGCGGCGCAACAAAGCGGCGGCAGGCACGATAGTCCCGGCCCGCCGCCGCTCAAGGTTGCCCGCTTGGTGCGCCGCTAACGGTGCGGGGTGCCTTGGCGAGGTTCGCCTCAAGCTCGGCGGCGTTCTGCCGGACCACGTAGGCCGGGCGGTCGCGCTCCACGCGCCAGGATTCGGACAGCGGGCCGATATTGACCGTGTCGAAACCGAACTCGTCATACAGCTTTGCCACCAGGTCCGAGCCCTCCGGAAAGTCGCTGGCCGTGGCCAGCGCCCGCCGGTTTTCGGTTCCTGCAGGGGTGCCCCCGGAGATGTCCTTGGCCATGATGTGGTTGAAGCCCTTGGCCACCTTGGACTCCGGCAGGTGCTCCTGGAGCAACCCCGCAGTGGTGGCTTCGCCGTTGTCGAGGGCGGGGACGCGGCCGTCCCGCTCCCAGTAATAGTTGTTGGTGTCGATCACGATCTTGCCGGCCAGCGGCGCCACCGGAATGTCCCGGTAGTTCTTCAGCGGCACCGTCACCACGGCGAAGTCGCCCGCCTCTGCCGCCTCGGCCGCGGTTGCCGCCCGCGCCCTGGGGCCGAGTTCCGCCACGAGGTCCGCCAGGGTTTCCGGCCCGCGGGAGTTGCTGATGACCACGTCATAACCGGTGGCCACCGCCTTCCGGGCTACCTGGCTGCCGATGTGTCCTGCTCCGATGATTCCAATAGTCGTCATATGGGGCCAACGGCGGACCGGGCGCAGATATTTCAGTCCGGCCCGGGGAATAAACCAGCGCCCCGGCGGCTACTGTCCCAGATAGCGGCCTGGCCGGTGGTTGAGCGCCAGGATGAGGTTCAGGAGTGTCGCACCAGCCGCCGACAGCAACACCATGGGCACCGGAACCAGCGCCAGCGATGCCAGCACAATGGCCACGTCCAGGACCATCTGCACATAGCCCGCCCGCCAGCCCAGGCGATCCTGCAGAATCAGCGCCAGGATGTTGAAGCCCCCAAGGCTCGACCTGTGCCGGAACAGGATCAGCAGGCCAACCCCGGCCAGCAGGTTCCCGGCCACCACGCCGTAGGCGGGCTGGATGTCCAGGGCGCCCAGGAACAGCGGGTGCAGGCTGGACATGACAGACACCAGGGCGATGGCCGCACCGGTCCGCAGCGCGAAGTCCCAGCCCTTCTTCCACACGGCCAGGATAAAGAACGGCAGGTTCACGGCCACAAAAATGACGCCGAAGGGTACCGTCACGGAGTAGCTGAACAGCAGGGCCAGGCCGGCCGTTCCACCGGTTACCGCCTCGCTGGATTTGAGCAGGTAAAGGCCCAGGGATGCGGCGAAGGTCCCGGTGAGGATGCCAAGGATGTCTTCCGCGGCAGTATGGCGGAAGGTGGCAGGCCCGCCCTGCGCATGGGCAGGTTTTTCGGCAGCGGAAAGTGTGGCAGCGGGAGTGCTCATGCGGCGGCGAACCCCGCGCGGTGGCCCAGGACTGCCAGCACCCGGTTGTTGGTGGCGGTGTCCGCCAAAGTGATGCGGACGCCGTCGCCCGCGTATCCCCGCACCAGGATGTCCGCTGCGCCCAGCGCTGCAACGATGTCCTCCCGGAGCGCGTCCGAGGCCCGGATCCAGAAGAAGTTGGCCTGGCTGTCCGGCAGGTCCCAGCCTGCCAGCCGCAGGGCGGCCGTCACGCGGCTGCGTTCCGCGGCCACGGCCCCGGTGCGTTCGGTGATTTCGGCGTCGGCGGCGAGGGACGCCACCGCGGCCGCCTGGGCCATCCGGTTCACGCCGAAGGGCACGGCGGTGCGGCGCAGTCCGTCCGCAATCTCCGGCCGGGCGATCGCGTAACCAATCCGCAGGCCGGCCAGCCCGTACGCCTTGGAGAAGGTGCGCAGGATGCACAGGTTCGGGTGCCGGCGGTAGAAGTCCAGTGAATCCACGCCCGGCCCGCGCTGGAACTCGATGTAGGCCTCATCCAGAACCACCAGCACATGCGGGGGAACGGCGGCGAGGAAGTCGTCAAGGTCCGCCGCGCCGATGGAAACGCCAGTGGGGTTGTTGGGGGAGCAAAGCAGTACCACGCGGGTGCGCTCCGTGATGGCCGCTGCCATGGCGGGCAGGTCGTGGTGCTCGTCCGCCCGCAGCGGGACCGGGACCGATACCGCGCCGGCCACCGTCACCAGGATGGGATAGGCCTCAAAGGACCGCCACGCGAAGATTACCTCGTCGCCGTGCCCGCACATTGCGGACAGGATCTGCTGCAGCACCCCTGAGCTTCCCGGACCGGCCGCCACCTCGTCCGGTGTGACGCCGTGGTGTTGGGCAATCGCTTCGCGGGCCTCCACCGCCCCCATGCTGGGATAGCGGTGGATCCTGCCTGCTTCCGCGCCCAACACGTCCAGCACGGACGGCAGGGGCGCGAAGTGGCTCTCATTCGAGGCCAGCGCCGCGGTCAGGTCAGTTAGGGCGCTCCTGCCGGCAACATAGGCGGGCAACTGTGCGACGTCGGGACGCACCTTGGGTGCGGAAGCTTCGGGAAGGATGCTGGTCATGCAAGCATCGTCTGGCATTTCGTCGGATGTGCACAACACAGGCCAAAGTGGCCGGACAGATCAGGTTCTCTGGTCCGCTTCATATGACAAAATGCTCAGTATGCACCTTCTTGACCCGCTGGACGCCAAAATCCTGCTGTCGCTCGATGCCGATCCGCAGGCCACCGTCCTGTCCCTCTCCCGCACGCTGGGCGTTGCCCGGAACACCGTGCATGCCAGGCTCCGGAGGCTGCTGGGCGATGGCAGCCTGGCCCCCTTCAGCCAGCGGGTCCGCACCGAAGCGCTGGGCCTGCCGCTGATCGGGTTCATCTCGATCTCCATCAGCCAGTCCTCCAGCGACGCTGCGGTTGCGGCGCTGCAGACCATCCCCGAGATTATCGAGATGCACGCCACCACCGGCGATGCCGACCTCCTCGCCAAAGTGGCAGCGGCGGACCCGGCCGGGCTGCACCGGATCACCAACAGGATGCTGGCGATCGACGGCGTCGTCCGCACCAGCACGGCCATGTCGCTGGTGGAGGTTATGCCCGTCCGGACGCTGCCGTTGCTGGAAGCGGCGGCCGGCGGGGCCTGACCGGAACGGCGCTGACCGGCCGGCACTGCAGGGGAAACCTCACACCAGGTCATCCAAGGCATCGATCAGCGCATCCACAAACGCCGTCAGGATGGCCGGCTGGGCGCGTCCGGTCATGGTCTGGATCTGCCCCTGCCGCTGCCGCAGCACCGGATGGTCCAGCCGCACGGTCACCAGGTCCTCGCGGTCCCGACGGTCCAGCGACAGGCCGGCCACCAGCGACACCCCCACCCCTGCGCGGGCAAACTCGATCACCGGGTTGATGTGGTCGCTCTGCAGGGTGATGGCCGGGACCAGCCCCTCGATCTGCATGGCCAGGTCAAACAGCTCCCGCTGGCTGGAGCCGGGCGCTGTCACCGCCAGTTTGTACCGGCACAGGTCCTGCATGCTGGCGCTGGGCTGGGTGGCCAGCGGATGGTCCGGGGCCACCAGGGCATAAGCCACCGGCATGGGAGTGGAATGCTCCACCGTCACGCGCGGCTGCGGGCCCAGCGAAAAAACAGCCGCCACGTCCGCCTCGCCTTCGGCCACCCGGCGCGTGCCCTCCGAGGAGGCCACCACATCCAGATGGAACTCGATGTCGTTGTGCTGGCGGCTGAAGCGGGCAATCGCGGACGGCACCCACACCCTGGCGAACCCTTCGGCACAGACCACCCGCAGGGTGCGGGTTTTCCGCTGCACGGAAACCAGGAGCTCCTCGCGGACTGCGGCGCCCTCGGCCTCTGCCCGCCGGACGTAGGCCTGGAGCAGCCGGCCGGCCTCCGTGAGCTCCACGCCGCGGGCGTGCCGCGTGAACAGCGGGGTGCCCAGGGACGATTCCAGCTTGTTGATCTGGCGGCTGATGGCGGACGCGGAGACGTGCAGTTTTTCCGCCGCCTGCGTCAGCGTGCCTTCCTGCGCCACCGCATCGAAATACAGCAGGCCTGGCGTCAGCATGTTCATGCGGCGGCTCTTTCACCGTGAGGTTTGCGTTGAAGTCAAAGCTGGTCGACAAAATGATACTGGTTGTTTGCCGTGGGGCCATTTAGCTTTGGACCCGGGAACGTAATCGATGAACGGAAAATGATGCAGCAACGCAATGATCTCTTGGCAGCAGCGGCCGACTTCGTGGATTCCGGCACGTTTGAGGCGGATCTGGCGCGGCTGGTGGCTTACCCCACGGAAAGCTCCACGCCGGAAGGCAGGGTTGCGCTGAAGTCATACCTGGACGACATTATTGAACCCGCATTCCTGGCCCTGGGTTGCACGGTGGCCCGTCATGACTCCTGGCGCGGCGGGCTGAACTCCTTCCTCGTGGCCACCCGGCACGAGGGCGCCGACCTCCCTACCGTCCTTTGCTACGGCCACGCGGACGTGGTGGACGGGCAGGACGCCGGCTGGACCGGGGGCCGCAGCCCCTGGACACTCAGTGCCGAAGGGGACCGCTGGTACGGCCGCGGTTCGGCGGACAACAAGGGCCAGCACTGGATCAATATCGTGGCCCTGCGGCTTCTGCTGGAACGCCGGGGCAGCCTCGGTTTCAACCTGGTCTTCCTGCTGGAGGGCGCCGAGGAAATCGGCTCCCCGGACCTTGCCGAGTTTGCTGCCGAACACCGCAGCGACCTGCAGGCGGATGTCTTCATCGGCTCGGACGGGCCACGGCTGGCCGCCGGCAGCCCCACGGTTTTCCTGGGCGCCCGGGGTGGCGTCAGCTTCGATCTGGTGGCGGACCTGCGGGCCGGCTCCTACCACTCCGGTAACTGGGGCGGTCTGCTCCGGAACCCGGCCACCACCATCTCCGCCGCAGTGGCATCGCTGGTGGACGGCCACGGGATCATCAGGTTGCCCGAGCTGCTGCCCACCGGCATTCCGGAATCCGTGGCCGGGGCCCTGGAATTGATTGACCTGGTCCCCAACCCTGGCGATCCCGCCACCGATCCCGGTTGGGGGGACGGCAGCCTGAGCCCGGCCGAGCGCCTGTACGCCTGGAACACACTGGAGGTGCTGGCCCTCGGCGCCGGCAACCCGGACAAACCGGTCAACGCCATTCCGGGCTCCGCACGGGCATCCCTGCAGCTCCGCTTTGTTCCCGGGACGGACACCGCGGGCCTTGAAGCGGCGGTCCGGCGGCACCTGGATGCCGCCGGCTTCACCATGGTGGACGTGTCCATGGGCATGTCCTTCCCGGCCAGCCGGCTGGACCCGGACAATCCCTGGGTTGCCTGGGCGACCGGTTCCCTGGCGGCCACCACCGGGTCCCGGCCGGTGGTGCTGCCGAACATCGGCGGTTCCCTGCCCAGCTTTGTTTTTGCGGACGTCCTGGGCCTGCCCACCATCTGGATCCCGCATTCCCATCCAGGCTGCCAACAGCACGCCCCGGACGAACACCTGCTCGCCGCCGTCGCGCGTGAGGGCCTGCAGCTGGCCTGCGGCTTGTTCCACGACCTTGCTGCCGCGGCCACCCCTCTGGGGATGGCTGCCACCGAATCCGCCCGCTCCGCACCCTGAAACCACTGGAGTCCCCATGAGCATCCCGCAGCAAAAGAACCAGCCCCGTCCGGCCGGTCCCCAGGAAACCGCCGACTCCGGACCGTCAGCCACCCGGGGCATCGTCGCGGCCACCATCGGCAACGCCCTGGAATGGTTCGACATTGCCATCTACGCCCTCCTGGCCATCTACATCGGCCGGAACTTCTTCCCCAGCGACGATCCAGGGGTGGAACTGATCCAGGCCTTCGCGGTGTTCGGCGTCTCGTACCTGATCCGACCCGTGGGTGGCTTGGTGCTGGGCGCGTTTGCCGACAAGCACGGACTGAAAAAAGGCCTCACGGTCACCATCCGGCTGATGGTGGTGGGCACCGCCCTGATCGCCTTTATGCCGAACTACCAGAGCATCGGCATCCTGGCGCCGGTCGGAATTGTCCTGGCGCGGCTGATCCAGGGGTTCTCCGCCGGCGGCGAGTTCGGTGCCGCAACGGCGTACCTGATCGCGCAGAACGGCAAGCGCAAGGGTTTCCTGGGCAGTTTCCAGTTCGCCAGCCAGGGGTTGGGCAGCCTGCTGGCGGCCATCTTCGTGGCCGTGCTGACAACCGTCCTTTCCGATGCGGACATGACGGCGTGGGGCTGGCGGATCCCGTTCCTGTTCGGCCTGCTGGTGGGACCGGCGGGCTTCCTGATCCGCAGGAACATGCGGGAGGTTCCTGTGGCCGTGGACCCCGCCAAGGACGGGCGTGAGCACTCGCCGGTCAAGGAAGTCTTCGCCACCCAGAAAACCGGCATCCTGCTGGCCGGTGGTGCGCTGGCAGTCTCCACGGCCCTGAACTTCATCCTGCAGTACATGCCCACGTTTGCCATTAAGGAACTGGATATGGAGCCGGGCATCGCGTTCACCTCCCTGATCATCACCGGCGTGATCCTCACCTTCGGGACCCCGCTGGTGGGCCACCTGTCGGACCGGTACGGGCGCCTGAATATCATGGTTCCCACGGTGATTGTGCTGATGATCGGCGTGGTGCCGCTCTTCCTCTGGGTGATCACGGCCCGCTCGTTCCTGGTCCTGGCGCTGGTGATGACCATCCTCGGCCTGCTCAAGGCTGCCTACTTCGGGGCGCTGCCGTCAGTGATGTCCGATGCGTTCGATCCGCGGACCCGGGCCACCGGTCTGTCCTTCAGTTACAACACGGCAGTGGTGGCCTTCGGCGGGTTCACGCCGATGATTGCGGCGTTCCTGGTGCAGCAGACCGGGCAGGCTGTGGCCCCCGGCTACTACCTTGCAGTGGTGGCAGTCATCAGCCTTGTGGCGTTGGCCTCCGGCGTGAAGCTCCGCGGGATCCGCTGAGGCGGGGCCGGGCTGTCCGCAGTGCCACGGGGTTATGGACAAGCAGCCGCAGCCGTGAATCGTGAGAGCATCATTGAGTGACCGACGACACTTCGCTTGAACTGCCGCCCCTCTACGAATCCCTGACCTGGCTGACCCCGCTCTCCGAGGAACGCGCTGCACGCCTTGTGGCGTTTTTGTCCAACCCGGCACCGGCTGAGGTGCTGGACATGGGGTGCGGATGGGGTGAACTGCTGCTTCGGGTTTTGACGTCGGCCCCGCAGGCACGGGGACGGGGGGTGGACAGTGCTTCCGCATCCATCGACCGGGCGAGGGAACAGGCGTTGACCCGCGGGCTGCTCGACAGGGCGGCGTTTGATTCGATGCCTGGGCGGGAAGCCCAGGTTCGCCCCGCAGACGCTGTCATTTGCATCGGCGCGAGCCAGATCTGGGGGCCGCCGGTCGAGGACGCCCAGCCGCTCGACTACGCCGCGGCCCTGCGCGCCCTTCGGGCTTTGGTGCTTCCGGGCGGCCGGCTCGTCTACGGCGAGGCGATCTGGTCAGCAACACCTCATCTGGCGGCCACCGCCCCTCTGGCTGGACGTGACGACGAGTACCTGTCAGCGGATGCGTTGCGCCAGCAGATCTGCGCCGCTGGTTTCGAGGTGGTGGACAACGACCAGGCAAGCGTTCAGGAGTGGGACGTGTTCGAGGCCGGCTTCCGCGACAGGTTTACCCGTTGGCTGGAAGCACATGATGCGGACCATCCCGCCGCGGAGCAGGTCCGTCGGCGATACGAGGAACAGCGCGCTGCCTACGAAGAGGGCTACCGGGGCGTACTCGGGATGGCGTATTTCTGCCTCAGGGGGTAGGAGACCCCTGCGACTCACCGATCGCGGAAACCGTAGAGGCTGCCGGGGTTGAGAAACTGCCGCCCCCACAGGAGGCGCCGGTCGGCGCTGGTCAGCATTCCAAAGTCCGCAGCCTCCGTCCAGTGCTCACGAATAGCGTCCTCGATTCGGGCAACGATGGTGTTGGCCTCATCCCTGGTCAGGTCATAGAGACTACGGACGGCGATGAGGTCAGATAAGTTGTTCCGCCTTGTCCCTTTCCGGTCATATGCGATGGCCTGCGAAGCCGTCTCTCCGCTACGCCGCATGGGCGAAAGGTCATAGGCGGGGCTGAGTATGGCTACGGATCCGTCCCAGAGCGCCGCGTGGTTCCGAAGGTGGTCGTCGGAGTTGGAGATTGCCATGCTGAACGCGATGCGTCCGAAGAGTTCGGCGGCAGTACCCTCGGGCGCACCGTTGCTGCGAAGAGCGTCCAGAAACTCGACATAACTGCCGCTGCGCGCCTGCAACTCGTCCAAGCCGGTCAGGGTCAGGGCGCTCGTCGCAAGGATGCGCCCGCCGTCGTTCGTTCGGTCGAATCGCTCAACCAGCAAGACAACCCGGCCGAGGACGCTTTCGACGCGGGTTCGAGCGACGTTGAGCCCCGCCTTCCCGGCGAGAAACATGCTCGCTGCCTCTGCCCCGACCACCGGGAAGTGGTCGTTGGACGCGGTGAACTTCGCTATGTACTCGCGACCAGAGTCGTGGATGACGGACTTCGGGCGCGCCCCACCCATCGCTGTACCGCTCAGGAGGGCCCGCTCGAGTTCGAACGGCAGATCGCCGCCGGCTTCAATGAGGTCTGCGGCGTCCAGGAGAGTTTCCAGCGGGGCGGGGGCCGCAGCACGCGGGACGTAGTCGGTGACTGACCTCTGGAAATCGATGGCGCCGAAGCGGTTGGAGCCGGAGTTCAAGAGATATGTGCGTTCATCAAGGTCACCGGTGTCGGCGTCGTCACCGCGGTCACCGGTGACTTGGTACTGAACGACGCGCCGCCCCCAGGCATCTGGCGAAGCGTCGCGCAGGGCCCCAGGTAGCCCCAGTGACCCGGTGGGCCCGAACGTTCGCTCGGACAGCGGGAGGGTTGGAGCCAGGGAGATGGCGTTTCGGCGCTCCAGGTACCGCCGGCCGTAGTCGAAGGAGAACTGGCCGGGCGCACCCTCTCGAAGACGGCCAGCGGGCACCGGTGCGGTGGCCTCGGGCAGCCACGCCCAAACATATATGTCAGAAGTCGAGGCCATCGTCGTTGTCCCGCTTCTTGTCGACGCGTGTGGGAAGCAGTGCGAGTCGTTCCTCGCCTCGTCGGCGGAGCGCGATGAGTTCACTGGGGTCGTCGACCCCGAACAGGGGGACGCCAACGATCGACGCAACATTGAACACGTTGCCGATACTGCCCGCGGCGCTTCCGTGCTCGATGGCCGCAAGGGTTTTCCGCGTAATGCCAGCTGTGCCAGCGAGGTGCTCGGCGGTCATCCCTCGCGCAACGCGCGCCATCCGAATTTGCTGCCCGAGCACGGCAACCGCGTCCTCGGCAGTGCGGGTTAGACCAAGTTCTCGACGTCCCATGGGTAATAGTTTACCCCTAAAGCACACTTATGGGTAAACTATTACCCATTCAAGTTTGTGCGAGAAGGTGGCCATCAGTGAGCGCGTCGTCGTCGCGACAGTTGCCTTTGACCTGCCGGGCGCCAGGGTGGGAACTGTACGTAACGGAACAATTTCTCCCATTTCCTCACGGCAAACCATTGACCTCGTCAAGCAGCACCTGATAAAACAAAAAGGCAGAAAGCGTTTACTGCTGCTGTAAAGCCCCTGTCAAAAGTAGTGACAGGCGCCTTTCGGCCAAGAAATGAAACGTTCCAAGCCCGTTAGCGCGCCACCTCAGGTGCCGCAGCATCAAAGGAGATGTTCTTTTGACCTATCCCTCGCACAACAAATCCCCGCAGGACCCCGGCTGCCGCAGTCGCGGCTGGAAAACCGTCCCGCTTGCGGCCGCCGCGTCGATAACGGCAGCAGCACTGGCCTTCACGGGTGTGTCCCTGGCCCAGGCCGCCCCGGGAAATCCGGGCCAGCCGGCAGCCGGCGCCACCGCGCTCAAGCGGCAGGTTGAAAACCTGGACCGGGCGCCCGTTGCGGTGCTGACAGACCAGGGTGTCACCTTGGGCTGGCGGATGCTGGGCCTGGACAAGGACAGCATCGGCTTCCAGGTTCTCCGGGACGGCAAGCAAATCACCAAGCAGCCCATCCGGGACACCACCACCTTCGTTGATCCCGCCGGTACGGCCGACTCGAAATATGTCATCAAAACCGTGGGCAACGGCAACGGCCAGGACAAACTCAGTGCGGAATTCACCCCGCTGGCCCAGGACTACCTGGCCGTCCCGCTGGACAAACCGGCGGACGGCATCGCCCCTGACGGCAAGGCGTACACCTACTCCGCCAACGACTCCAGTGTGGCGGACCTGGACGGCGACGGCAGCTACGAGATCATCCAGCTCTGGAACCCGTCCAACGCCCAGGACAATTCCAAGGCCGGGTACACCGGCAACGTGTTTGTCGATGCCTACAAGATGGACGGCACCAAGCTGTGGCGGATCGACCTGGGCCGGAACATCCGGGCCGGGGCGCACTATACGCAGATGCTTGCCTACGATTTTGACGGCGATGGCAAGGCGGAAGTGGCCTTCAAGACGGCGGACGGTACCACGGACGCGGCAGGCACCGTCATCGGGGACGCCGCGGCCGATTACCGAACCAGCGCCGGCTACGTGCTGTCCGGCCCGGAATTCCTCACGGTCTTCAAGGGGGCCGACGGCACCATCATGGACACCGTTCCGTACGATCCGCCGCGCGGATCCGTGGCCTCCTGGGGGGACAACTACGGCAACCGGGTGGACAGGTTCCTGGCCGGCGTCGCTTACCTCGACGGCGAGAAGCCATCCATGATGTTCAGCCGCGGCTATTACACCCGGGCGGTCCTGGTCACCTATGACCTGGTGGACGGCAAGCTGGTGAAGCGCTGGACTTTCGATTCCGACGTCGCCGGCGACCAGTACAAGGGCCAGGGCAACCATAACTTGTCCGTGGCCGACGTTGACCAGGACGGCAAGGACGAGTTTGTCTTTGGCTCCATGACCATCGACGACGACGGAACCCCGCTGTACAACACCAAGCTGGGCCACGGCGACGCCATCCACACCGGAGACCTGGACCCGGCCCGGCCCGGCCTGGAAACGTTCGCGGTCCACGAAAGCATGAGCCAGAGCGGCAACCGGGGCGCCACCTTCCGCGATGCCGCCACCGGTGAGGTGCTGTGGAGCATCCCCGCCATCAAGGACACCGGCCGCGGCGCCACCGGCGATATCGACCCGCGATTCCCCGGCTCCGAGAGCTGGGCCGTGGGTGGCGACGCCGCCTGGAACTCACCCGTGGGGTTCCTGATGTCAGCCAAGGGGGAACGGATCTCCGACAAAATTCCGGCCGCCAACTTCATGGCCTGGTGGGACGGCGACCTGCTCCGCGAAATTGTCGACCACAACTTTGATGCCGTAGCGGGCGTGGGCGTTCCCACCATCTCCAAATGGAACTGGGAAACCGAAACCAGCGATAACCTGCTGACCGCCACCGGCGCCCGCACCAACAACCACACCAAGGGCAACCCGTCGCTCCAGGCTGACCTCCTGGGCGACTGGCGGGAGGAACTGGTCTTCCCGTCGACGGACAGCACCGAACTGCGGATCTACACCAGCACCTCACCCACCGAAATCCGGCTCCGCACCCTGATGCACGATCCCATGTACCGTACCGGCGTTGCGCGGGAGACCGTGGGCTACAACCAGCCCCCGCACCCCAGCTTCTACCTGGGCGAGGGCATGGCCACCCCGGCCATGCCGGCCGTGACCTATGCCGGCAGCGGCGAGTAGCAGCAAGCAGAAACCTGCGGGCCAACCGCACCGACTTTTACCTCATAGCGCCGGTCGTCCCCAAAGGGGCGGCCGGCGCCGGTATTCCCGGGTTCGTCGGATATGCTCCCGTCATGCGTCTGGCGATCATCGGTGCCGTCCTGCTGGCCGCCGGCGGCGCAGCAGCCCTTTTTGGTGTGGTTCCGGCCGCTGATTTCGGGGCACTCGTTGAGCGCGTCGCCCCCATCCTGGTGTTTGTGGCGGCCATGACGGTGGTGACCGAGCTGGTCAGCGAGGCCGGCCTGTTCCAGCTCCTGGCCCGGCGTCTGCGGAAGTGGGGCCGGGGAAGCAGCGTCCTGCTGTGGCTGCTGGTGTCAGCTGCCGCCTGTGTGACCACCATCTTTCTGTCCCTGGACACCACGGCAGTCCTGCTGACACCCGTTGTGGTGACCCTGGCACGCCAGGCAAAGCTCCCGCCGCTGCCCTTTGTCCTCACCACCGTGTGGCTGGCCAATACGGCCAGCCTCCTGCTGCCCATCTCCAATCTGACCAACCTCCTGGCCCAGCACGCGATGGGAGGGATCACGCCGCTGCAGTTTGCCCGGCTCATGCTTGCGCCGGCGTTGGTGGCCATCATCATTCCGCTGGCGTTCATCGCAGTTGTTTTCCGCAAGGACCTGGCCCGGAAGTACCAGCCACCACTGGACGCCGCTCCGCAAAACGTGCCGGACCGGGTCCTGCTGTACGGCAGTGCGGGCGTTTTGGCCGTCCTGTTGGTCATGCTTGTTTCCGGGGTGCCGGTGTGGATTCCCTCGACGGGCGCGGCCCTCATGCTCGCCGTGATCTTCGCGGTCCGGAGGCGGGCAGTGCTCTCGCCGTTGCTGGTGCCGTGGTCGCTGCTGTTGTTCGCCTCAGGCCTGTTCCTGGTCATGGAAACAGCCCAGCACCTGGGGGCGCCCGCGCTGCTGTCCGCCCTGTCCGGCCAGGGGGACGACGCCGGGGAGCTGCTCCGCTTGGCCGCCACCGGCATGGTGGGCGCCAACCTGCTGAACAACCTGCCGGCCTACCTGGCCCTTGAAGCAGTTGCAGGGTCCCCGCTCCGGCTCGCGGCGCTGCTGATCGGCGTTAATGCAGGCCCGCTGATCACGCCCTGGGCCTCTCTGGCCACACTGTTGTGGCACGACCGGTTGCAAAAAATGAACGTGTTGATTTCCTGGAAGGGGTTCGCCGTCTTCGGCCTGCTGGTGGGACCGCTGACAGTCTTGGCGGCCGTCGCAGCCCTGGCACTGACGGCCGGTTAGGTACGGGCGGTTTTGGAACGGCAGGTTAGGGAAGGGGCGGTTCGACAACCGCTGTTAGGGAACGGCCGACGCCGGACCCGCCCCCGGCAGCCCGGAGGCGGGATCGCGGCGCAGGGTCAGGGCTGGCGCAGGTTGTTGTTGATGGGCGGCAACGGGACCGCCGGCAATCCGCCGTCTTCGCGCTCGCCCTTGCTCGCAAGGTCTCCCTCAGCCGTACCGTCGGATTCTCCGGACGTGTCCACCAAACCGTTCGTCTGGTCAAAGGTGTGGCCGATCCTGTCATCCCCCAGGTCGGCGACGGAACCCGCCGAGCCAGTGCCCGGCGTTGTGCTTTCCACCGGAACGTCCACCACGGGGGTGGCGGCCGGACTGCCGGCCCCAGCGGCCGGCACAGGTTCCACTGTGACGGGAGGAACGGTTCCCCGTGTTGTGTCGTCCTGCTTTGAAGTGGCGGCGCCCACGGCGGCAACGGCGCCGGCGGCGGCTGCGACGCCCAAGCCTGCGGCTACGGCTCCTGAGATGCCCGCCTTGCCGGAATCCCCACGCGAACCGGCGGCGTCCTCGACGCCGGGCGTGCCCACGGTCCCGCCCTGGTCCACGGTCCCGCGCCAGGCTCCGCTGGCGTAGCCTTCGTCCTCGATGAACTCCTTGAAGCGCTGCAGGTCGGCCTCGGCCTGGCGGTCCACGACATTGAGTTTGTCACCGACTTTTTCGATCAGGCCTTCCGGTTCGTATTCGAGGGTCAACTGCAGGGACGTCTGACCGCCGCCCACATCCTCGAACTCCACGGCGCCAGCATTGGTGGCACCCTCGGTTGCCGCCCAGGCAACCCTGCGGTCCACCACCTGCTCCAGGATGCGGGCCTCCCACTGGCGGCGGATGCCACCGATCTCGGCCACCCATTCCAGCCGGTCGTCGCTGAGCTGCCGGACACTCTTGACTCCGCCCATGAAGTGCGGGAACTCTTCGAACTGGGTCCACTGGTTGTAAGCAGTGCTGACCGGAACGTTGACCAGAATGCGTTTTTCCACCTTGGTGCTCATCGCTACTCCTTTGCTGTCTACACGAACCTGAGGAACATTCGAACATTCATCAGTATGCTTACCATATAGCGTCGAAGACCCGGATTCCAGAGGGGCCGGAGGGGATCAGGTTTGGCGACAGTCCCGGTTGGGTGTGAAGGCGGGGCCTGATTTCTCCGGCAGAGCCGGTCACTGGCCGGACCTGTACACGATCGAGTCGAAGACGGTGCGCGCCTCGTTGGTCAGCTCCGGATTGATCGCTTCGTGGAATTGGACCACCCAGCTCACGGCGCGCTGCCCGTAGAGGTCGACCACCCGGTACGCTTCATGCTCTTCCCGGGTTGAGTACCAGCGTGTGCACTCGTTGGAGAGTTCTGAGTGGATGCAGAACTTGCCGCGGTCGCAGGCTGTGACGTCCACGTTGCCCTCGATGGCGTGGTCGAACTCGAAGCCGGAATAGTTGCCAACCTTGACCTCCACGGGAGGGGTGCTCGCCGTTGACGCCTGCGCCGTGACCGCGTCGACGAAGGCCTTGGCCGACGGATCGATCCGGACGAGAGCGCCCTCCCACGCGCAAGCGTCCGTCGGCACATAGCCGGCGGACCACCAACCCACGAAGACTGCCATGTCATCCGGGTGATCCGGGTCGTCTTTGCGCAGGCCATCGCCGTCTTCACTGGACCAGCCGGCTGGGACGGTGATCTCAAAAGGCACCGGGTAGCCGGGGGCGAGGACGAGGTAGGTGCCGGCGTCAATTTCGCCGCCGTCAGGCAGTGGCGGGATCGTGGCGGTGCCGCCGCCGTCCGGCCCCGGCGGAACCGCGCCAGCCTCGGTGGCCGGAGCAGGGGAGGGCAGGCGGGAGGCGTCCTTGGACTCATACTCGCAGGCGCCGAGACATCCGACCAGGGCGATTGCCACCAAGGGCACGAGATGACGGAAACGCCTGGCAGTCCTTCCGGGGGGCGTCACGGGGCGCATCGATCCACCAGGCCGCTACAGGAAACTGTGAGGCCCCGCAGCCGGGTGGCCCCGCGGGCGGCACGGGATAGTGCCGTCCATTCAAGTTTGCTCCGGCACGGAACCCGTGACAATGGAGAGTTGTACGGGACCCGTTTCGACGCATGCAATCCCCGAAATGACAGGCGCGCCGTGGCGGCGTTCAGATATGCCCATCCCTCCGCCAGGCACACCATACCGCCACTGGATAGGCCGGACCAGAGCCCATGATCATGGGCTTCGGGACGCTTCGGCCAACGCCCCTTTGGGCGTACCGGTGGCCGCGGTTCGGCACGGCGGTTCTGCAGGGCGGACGACGGCGGCACCCGGGTTCCGTTGCCGGCCCGGCCGAGTGCCGGCGTCGTCCGTCTTTGTGGTTCAGCGCAGGTGCTTGCCTATCAGCGCCAGGTTCTGGATGACGGCGAGGCCGAACTGGGCGGTGTCGTTGGTGGACACCGTTGGCGCCTCGTCCACCGGCAGCAGGACGTACGGGGGTTCAATGCTCCGCAGCGTAAACGCCGATTCGTGGTTGAGGTGCTCGCCCCCCTCGGCGAAGCTTTCCCATGCGCGGGCGGCCAGGTCCGGATCGTCCAGCCGGGCGGCGGCCCAGGCGGTCAGCCGGCTGTGCGCCTGGGTGAGGTAGATCCCGGGCAGTGGCTGGCCGACGGCTTCCTCCTGCTCCGCGGGCGTGGCGAGGAAAAGCCGGCAGTACTGCAGCCAGGCCCGTTCGAAGTCCGGGTCCTGCACCAGGTCCACCAGTTCGCTGCAGATTTCCACCAGGCCGAAGACGGCGCTGAGGTGGGACACCTGGATCAGGTCCCGGCTGGTGTCGAACCGGCCGGTGTCCAGGTTGTACAGCGCTTCGCCGGTGAGGAAGCCGTGTTTGAGTTTGCCGATGTCCGCCATGGTGCCCAGCAGCCGGTCGCGGGACCGCGGGTTGCCGGTGCGCTCCCAGTCGGTGAGCCAGGTGGCGGCAAGCGAGCCCCAGTCCGTGCCAAGGCCCACGCCCAGCGCTGCGCGGTCCGGGCGGTACGTGTCGGCGTCGGGCCGGACCTTGCGGACGGGATCAAGCCCCAGGAAGTTCGTGTCGCTGTCCACCAGCTCCGTGAGCAAATCGCCGGTGCGTTCGTCGGCAGTGAGGTAGTAGTAGAACCGGCGGTAGGCAGGGGTGCTGATGCGCAGCTGCTTGGCGCTGCAGCCCCAGTGCTGGACGTTGTGCCGGGACCCCAGGCCGCGCCACGGACCCAGGTGGTAGACGTCCACCTCGCCGGTGTGCCGGGTCATGGCTTCGGCGAACCGGAAGATGTCCGCCCGGCCCGAGCGCAGGTACGAATACCAGAGCCACAGGTCCGGGGAGAGCTCGGAGTTGTCCCACGCATAGCCGCCCACGTCGTACCGCCATACGTGCCGGTCGAAGTCGTAGGTGTGCATCACGTCGCCGTAGTTCCAGAAGCCGTACCAGCGGCGCTGCTCCACCTGGCCCTGGTAGAAGTCGAACAGGAAGTCCAGGCTGTCCTCAAGCTTGGCGCGCGCTGCGGTGCTGCGGTCCACGGGATCCCAGTCGCCGAAAACCCCCGCCGAATGTAGGTAGTCCGGGCCGGCCTGCAGCAGTGCCGGTGCGGCAGCCATCGCGGCGTCCGCGGCGAGGCTTTCGGTTTCCGGGGTGGCATCGTAGGCGAAGAGAGTTAACTCATGGGTGCGGGCAATGCCGGTGGGGTTGCCGAAGCCGGGCTCGTAGTCCTCGTAGGTGATTTCAAGGCCTTCGAGCTGTTCGGCGAATGTGTCCTGCCCCAACCCGTCGTGATAGAACCGCAGGTCCATGGGCTGGGCTTCGGGGGAGTAGAGCCAGGCGGTCAGCGAGGCTTCCCCGGTTGCCGCGCCCCGGATGTCCAGCTGGCCCGGGTGGGACTGCCAGAAATCCTTGATGCCCACGCCCAGCCCGCCCCGGGTGTCCGTCAGCGAGCAGAACCCTGCGGACCGGGTTCCCCCGGAGATGCCCACCCAGGCATGCCCGGCGGCCGTGCGTTTCCGGAGTTCGAAACCGTCAGCGCTGAGCTGGGTCAGGGTGTAGTCGTTCCAGGCCGGGATCAGGTGCAGGCGTCCGGAAACCTCCGGGTTCCAGCTCTCCGCGGGCGGGGTGGGCCGGCCGGCAATCTGCGCAGCCCTGGTTTCTTCGCCGGGATCCCGGCGAAGGCCCGTCAGGCCGCGGACGGCCTCGGCCAGGAAACCGCCGTCAGCTCCGGCGATCCTGATGTGGCGGTTGTGCAGTTCCGCCTCCAGCGGCACCGTGAACCGGATCCCCAGCCCGGCCAGGAAGTCCCGGTCCGGATCGCCGTCCCAGATAAAGGAGTGCACCACCCGCACGCTGCGCGCGTTGGCCGAAAAGTAGAACCGCACCACAAACGGCAGCCAGTGGCTGCGTCCGCTGTCCGAGGCATCCGGACGGTGCCGGCCGTCAACGCGGACCACCGCCCGGACCGGGCCGTCCTGTTCCAGCACGACGGCGGTGACCTCGCCGGTGAAGGCTTCCCGGCTGGCCGTTCCGGCGCCCTCGGGGATTTCGTCCTGCAGCAGGCTGACCAGGCGGGCGTCCCGTGCCACGGTGCGGCCGTCACGTGTGAGGCTGCTGAACAGTGTGGTGCCGCTGCGCGGAAGGACCATCCGGAGCTTTCCGGTATTCACGGTGATGGCGTCAGGTGCTTCGGTGATGTGCAGGACGGGTCCGGGTGTCGCGGCGGCGGCATCACGGCCGCTCGTGTGGTCGACGCCTGGCCCGCCCTCGCCGGTGCCTGGCCCGCCCTCGCCGGTGCCTGGCCCACCTTCGCCGGTGCCTGCGGCGCTTCCACCCGCGCCTGCGGCGCTTCCACCCGCGCCGACGCGGTACCCCGCCGCCGGTGTACTGCTCGCCGGCAGGGCCAAGCCCGCCCATTTCAGGGATCCGTCAGGCCACGTGGCGAGGGTCCAGGCCTGGCTGGACACCGGTGCGCCGAGATCGTCCGTCACGTTGAGGAGTTCCGGGCCTGCCACGGAACCGCGGGCAAAGGGCATGCCCCACGTGGTGCCGCCGCTGATCTCAGCCGGCGCTTCGCCGTCGAGCCATCTGATGGGGGTATTGACCGTCATGGGATCCAAATCCGTAGGGAGGTGGTGCGCCGCAGACACCACTATCGTCCGGGAAAGCGCCTTCTGATTCGTTTCAATTTAGTCCGCTGCGACGGCCAAGGCAAGGGCCCGCCGCAGTCCGGTGTCTTCTTTCCGGCTGGATCGCTTTCCGCTCTGGCCGCGGCCGGGCAACTGTGCTTGGCTGATGATGCAGTGAGCAGCACCGTCGCAGCTCATCCGGCCGGTCTCCCATAATCGGTGCCCGCTACCGGCAGGGTCCGGCAGTCAGCACTCCGGAAACCAGCACCGCGGCAGCACGCCGCCGGAAGAATGCGGCGGACCTTGTTGGCAGGATCCAAGCACGGCCGGCCTGAGCCGGCCACGGAAGGAACGCGCATGGCACCGTACAAGATCGGCTATTTCGTGGGGAGCCTGGCAGCGGGCTCCATCAACAGGATCCTGGCCAAGGCCCTGATCTCGGTGGCCCCGGACGACCTGGAGTTCACGGAGATCCCCATCAAGGACCTGCCGCTGTACAGCTACGACTACGACGCGGACTTTCCACCCGCCGGCCGTGCGCTGAAGGAGGCCATCGAAGCCTCTGACGGGATCCTGTTCGTCTCACCCGAATACAACAGGTCCATCCCCGGCGCCCTGAAGAACGCCATCGACTGGGGTTCCCGGCCGTGGGGCACCAACTCATTTGCCCGGAAGCCCACGGGCATCATCGGCACTTCACCGGGCAGCATCGGCACCGCGGTGATGCAGTCCTCGATGCGCAGCGTGCTTAGCTTCCTGGACGCACCGCAGCTCAACGCCCCGGAGGCCTACGTAAAGTACGACGCCGGTGCCTTCGGCGACGACGGCGAGGTCAAGGACGAGGCCACCCGCAAGTTCCTGAGCCACTACATGGAGGAATACGGGGCTTTTGTTGAACGGGTCCTGGCGGCCAACGCACCCGGCCATATCGGCGATGCAGAGCCCGACGAGGGCAAACTCTCCCGCTGACGAACCACGCGGCGCCGGCCAGGCCGTGACCTAGTCGAGTGGCAGGGTCACGGTCACGCTGGTGCCGGCGCCCGGGGTTGAGTTGATGTCCAGGGAACCGCCTGCCTCATGCACTGCCACTGCCATCAGACGCAACCCATAGCCGTGGTGCCGCCCGCAAGTGGCGCTGTGGCTGTCAAAGCCTGTGCCGTCGTCGGCCACCACCAGGCGGATACCGTGGTGCACCGCCGAAAGCTGCACCGTGAGCCGGGACGCATCCGAGTACTTGAACGCGTTGCTGAGGGCTTCGCGGGCGGACTGGTACAGAAGGGTGGCGCAGTCCGGCGGGATCTCGATGCCCCAGTGCGGAGTGTCCCAGTTGATGGTGGTGCCGCGCCGGCGCAGGGGCCCGGTGAGGCGGTCGATGCATCCGGCCAGCCCCAATGCGTGGAAGTCCAGCGGGTGCTGGTCCGTGAGGACGCCTTCCACTGCGATGACGCCGTCGTCAAGAGCTGCCTTCTGTGCCATGCCGTTTCCTGCTCCCCATAAGCTGGTTGGTCTGATGGCACCAGCGTGAACCCGCAATGTCAGGGCCCTGCAAGGTTTGGGTCAAGATCCCATCAATTCTGCCCGGCGGGTGCGCTGAACTACTGTGGCCCTTGGGGCGTCCCGCCACGGGAACAGCCCCGCCGGAGTGGTTCCTGCGGGAACCGGAGAGTGGGTTCGTATGCCGGTGTGGCTGCAGGCGTTTGCGTGGGGTACTGCCGCGGGGGCGGCGCTGGTGCTGGGAGCGGCCGTGTCCTGGCGCTGGAAGCTGCCGCCCAAGGTGGTCTCCACCGTGATGGCGTTCGGCGCGGGCGTGCTGATCTCCGCACTGGCCTTCGAATTGGTGGATGAAGCGGTGGCCGGCGGCGGGCTGTGGCCCACGGTGGCAGGGTTCATGGCGGGCGCGGTGGTGTACGTCGGCGCCAACATGCTGCTGGCCCGGGCTGGCGCCAAACACCGCAAGCGTTCCGGCGGCCAGCAGCCGTCCGAGCAGGACAGCCCGGGCAGCGGGTCCGCCATCGCGGTGGGCGCACTGCTGGACGGCGTGCCCGAGTCCGTGGTCCTGGGTGTGGGCATGCTGGCGGGCGGCGCCGTCAGCCCGGCCATGATGGCTGCCGTTTTCATCTCCAACGTCCCCGAGGGGCTGTCAGGGACCGCCGGCATGAGAAAATCCGGCCGCAGCGCCGGCTACGTTTTTGGCCTGTGGGGCGGCATCGCGCTGCTGTCCGGGCTGGCGTCGCTGCTGGGATACGTGGCGCTGGAGAACGCTTCCGGTGAGCTGGTGGCCTTCATTACCTCGGTTGCCGCCGGCGGCATCCTGGCCATGCTGGCCGACACCATGATCCCCGAGGCGTTCGAAGAGCACCACAACCTCACCGGCCTGACGGCTTCCTTGGGCTTCCTCACCGCCTTCACGGTCCACCACCTGGGCGGCTCGTAAACCCGGGGCGGCCGGTGCGCGTCCACGGACCGTACGACGGCGGCGCTGCAGCCAAGTGCCCTGCCGCTGAATCCCGTGAACCTCGTGGACTTCGGGGTTCAGAAGTGTACGCCGCGGCCGCTTTTAGGCCCGTCATGATCTTGACCCAAGCTTGCGGTTTTCCTGCCTGATCGGTGCCAATTGCTTGCGTTTCCGTTGGAACACTCTCAGCAAGGAAATGTTGCTGCGGAGGATCGACGGGAATCATGGAAGACACACAGACGGGGCCGCAGGGCGAAGAACTCCGCCCCGGACCCACCACGCAAGGGGGTCCGGCACGGATCACCGTGCTGGTTCCCGCGCACAATGAAGAAGCCGGGATCCTTGAGACCCTGACCTCCCTCCAGAACCAGACGCTGGTCCCGGACCGCATCATCGTTGTGGCCGATAACTGCACCGACGCCACCGAAGCCATCGCCGTGGCCGCGGGCGCAGAGGTGGTCCGGACCGTGGGCAACACCGACAAGAAGGCCGGCGCCCTCAACTACGTCCTCTCCGGGCTCCTGCCCACCGGCAAACCGGAAGACATGATCCTGGTCCAGGACGCCGACTCCCAGCTGTCCCACGACTTCATTGAGCTCGCCGTAGGCCACCTGCTCTCCGATACCCGGCTTGGCGCCGTCGGCGGCGTTTTCAAGGGCGGCCACGGCGGCGGATTTGTGGGCCACCTGCAGCGCAACGAATACGCCCGCTACGCCCGCGACGTCCGCCGGCTGAACGGCAAATGCCTGGTGGTGACCGGCACCGCGGCACTGTTCCGGGTCCGGACCCTGCGCGACGTGGTGGCGGGCCGGCTTTCCGGCGCCCTGCCTCCCGGAAACGGCAGCGGCGGCGTCTACGACACGTCGGTGCTCACCGAGGACAACGAACTCTCCTTCGCCCTGCTGACACTCAAGTACCGGATCCTTTCGCCGGCAGACTGCACCCTGGTCACCGAAGTGATGCCCACGTGGCGGGAACTGTGGGCCCAGCGGCTCCGCTGGAAGCGCGGCGCCGTGGAGAACTGCGTGCAGTACGGCTGGACCTGGGTCACCAAGCCCTACTGGGGCCGCCAGATCCTGGCCATGGTGGGTGTGGTTGTCACCATCGCCTACTTCAGCACCATCGCGTTTGCGCTGATCAGCGGCGCGGGAATGAACATCCAGCCCTTCTGGCTGGCCGTGACCGGCGTGTTCATCCTCGAGCGCGTGATCACCGTCCGGCTCCGCGGCTGGCGCTACATGCTTGCCGCCGCCACCATGTACGAAATCGTGATTGACCTGTTCCTGCAGGCGGTCCATGCGAAGGCCTATGCCGACGCAGCATTCAACAAAAAGAAAGCCTGGTAACACCATGTACAACAACCCCGCACTTCCCGCTGCCGCAGGCGCCGGTTCCGGAACCCTGGCCATGACCGGCGCAGGGGACATCTTCTGGTTCGCGCTGGCGGCCTTCGCCCTACTGGCCCTGGGACTGGCCATCCAGCGGATCGTCCCGGTCGGCACCAGGAAGTCCTAACGAAGCTCCTGCCGGGCAGGGCACGCATCCGGAAACCGGATTCGCCCTGTCCGGCAGGGTAAGTCCCGCAGCACGCCGGGCTACGGGTTGACCACGTTGGAGCAGCCGTTGGCGTCGCAGACCTTATAGGCGTAGTCGGCGGTTCCCTTGTACCTGTGGGGGAAGCTTCCGGTGTTGGGCACCACCTTCTGGATGTTGTTCATCCAGAGCGTGACAGTGTCCCCCTGGGCTCCCGTCCACTTCATGCTGTTGGTGGTGTAGCCGCCGGTGTATGTGCTTGTGGCCGCCCGGAGGCTGATGGCCGGCGCCGGGGCTGCCACAAACGAAAAATCGCGGATCTTGACGGTCTCCGCCTTAACGGCGGCCGGATTACCGCCCCCGCCGCCGGTGACCCACAGGTTGAAGTGCACCTGTTCCTGGGCCGGGACCGGCACCGTGGTCCCTTCCAGGACCGTCCGCTTCAACAGGGCACCGGTGTAGCCGGTGCCCGCGAAGGTCTCAAAGGTGATCCTGCCGGGTTCCCACACCATCCTGTGGGTGGTGATGGAACTTGAGGTGACGCCGAACGTGACAGTGTTATTGCCCTGTCCCGGCGGCTTGGTGGCATCAAACCAGTAGCCGTGGCCCTGGGTCACCGGCCATGATTCGCCGTAGCTTGCGCCGCCGCCCCACGCCGAGGCCTCGCACAGGTCGATCTCGTTGTAGCCGGGCTCCGCATCCGGGTCGTACGTGAAGAGGCAGCCCCACACCACTTCCTTCTGCAGGATGCTGAGGTCCTTCTCCACGGTGGTGCTGTAGGTCCCGTAGCCGAATCCCTTGCGGGTCGACTGGAATTCCGAGGCCACGGGTGCGGTGCCGGTGGGGTTGGTCAATTTCATGGAGATGTAGCCGTTGGCATCCGGGTTAACAACATTCGCAGTGGCAAATTGCCCGTTGAATTGGGGTGAGCCGCCCCAGAAGCGCTTTTCCCAGTTAAAACCCTTCCAGCTGAAACTCCCGGCCGGACCCGGATTCGGGTCCATGGGGGTTGTGTCTGCAGCATTGGCGGGAGGGATGGTGGCCAGCATGGCCAGGGCCGCGGTGAAGATCATGGCAGCCGTCCGGGTCCGGCGGAGCCGTGATGAGACCGGAGAAGAAGAACGAGACATGCAGGCCCCTTTGTCAGTTGCTCCCAGCGAGCAAGTACGCCGCTTTCTGGCGTAGCTAGATCATGGGGCACAACAATGGGAGTTTGCAATAGGGGAAGTCCTTCAAGAAGCTTCAGTATTCCGCTCAGGATAAACGCAATTTCAGCGCAATTTCCAGCTGGTACGCTTTCCGCCCGTTATGGTTTCCGCACCCGGATTTATAGCGGTAAATTTGCATGTTATGAAGGGAATTGCAGCCATCTTTTTGTCGAGGCGCTCCGAACAGCTGAGGGAAATGCGCGGCACATAAGTGCTGAAATTTCCGCCGTCCGCACGTCACGGGACGCCCAGGGCCGGATTCCGGACCGCAGGCCCACCGGACTACCGCGGCCGGTCCCAAGGCAAAAGGACGTGAAAAGCATGGCCCAACGCGGCATGGCGTTAGTGGTGGAGGACGACGAGGAAACCAGGGGGCTGCTGGAAAAAGTGCTCCAGCAGGCCGGGTTCACCGTCCATGCCGTGGGTACCGGCCAGGAAGCTGTGGCGGCCGTCCGCGAGTTCCACCCTGACGTGGTCACCATGGACGTGGGGCTGCCCGACTTTGACGGGCTTGAGGCCGTGCGCCGGATCCGTTCCTTCAGCGACGCCTACCTCATCATCATCTCCGGGCAGGCGGACGAGGCCGACGCCCTGATGGGCTTCGAAACCGGAGCTGACGACTACCTGGTGAAGCCCTTCAGCCCGAGGGAGCTGCGCGCCAGGATTGCGGCCTTGCTGCGCAGGCCCCGGAGCATCGCTGCCGTTCCGGCGGAAGCTGCAGGCGAGGGGGCCGCGCCGGTTCCATCGGTGCATGCCGCGTCTGGGGTGCCTGCCGCCGTCGTGCCTTTCCCGTCCCCGCATGCCCCCGCACCGGACGGCCCGGCGGACCTTGCCCACCACGGACTGACCGTGGACCCTGCCGGGCGGCAGGCGGCGTTGGACGGACAGCCGGTGGAGCTGTCCGCCAACCAGTTCGACCTGCTGGTGATCCTGATGGAAAACGGCAGGAATGTCCTCACGAAGGCGCAGCTGGTGCGGCAGTTGCGGCAGGAACGCGCCGATTCGCGCTCGTTTGTCAGCGCCGGTGAGGAGCGGTCCCTCGGTGCGCAGGTGGCCTCCCTGCGGCAGCGGCTGGGTGACGATTCGCGGCAGCCGCGGTGGCTGGAGACGGTCCGCGGCGTGGGCTACCGAATGACGCAGTAGGCAGAATTTCCCCGGCGGAGCAGGTTCTTTTGCCGCACCGGGCTGTTAGCGTGAAAGCCCGGGCTATTAAAGGAGATGCCATGTCCATCAACTCACCCGAATCGCTGCCGCCGCAGGACCCGGACAAGGACAAGGACAAGGACAAGGACCGTTCCGCGGGCAAAAAGGACGCGGACGACGGCGGGATCCCCGGCGGGAGCGACGGCGTAGGCATCGGTGCGGACACGGAACCCAACAGCTTTGAGCCCGAAGAGGACCCGGAAGCCACAGAGAAATCCTGACGGCGTCAGCCGGCTGTTGACGGAAGCCAGGCCGGGAGGGGCGGTGCAGCCCCCGGCCGGGGGCTCCCGGTTGCGTCGAGAGAACGGTTTATGTGGTGTGGGGACGGGCTGTTTGGGCGTTGAAGAGGGCTGCTGCTGTTGTGGCGTCATAGGTGGTGACGGTGAGGCTGTAGCCGTTGGGTCCGTGGACGCGGAGAGCTTCCCCGTTGCGGAAGATCAGGCCGATGGAGCTGGATCCTCCTACGCGGATGCCCCAGCCGAGGAACTCGGACAATCCGTGCACGTTGACTACCTCGGCGGCAGCTCCCGGGCTGGCCGGGACTGCGAAGCGGCCTAAGCCGAGGAGTGTGGTGCAGGTCAGGCCCTTGTGGTCGACGGTGATGGTCCATCGGCCGGTGGTAATCCCCAGCGCCAGTAATATCCCGCCAGGGATGGCCAGGCCCCAGACCGTTGTGGTGCTGCCAAGGATGATCAGGGTTAGCCCCGGTAAGCCGCCGCCGAGCAGACACACCCAGGCGGTGGTCGTGGTAGTCCACACGGCGAGCTCGTTGGGCTCCAACTCGAGGGCCGGAGTGGGTGTGGTGCCCGCGGCCGGGGTCGCGAGCGGGCGTCCGCCGGCGATGAGGGCTGTGAGGATTCCGTAGGCGAGGCTGAGCGCCGCGGTGACGCCCATGATGGTGCGTGGGTCGGGGGCAAGCTGTGGGTCCGTGAGCCCGACCTGGCCATTGAGCATGACCGGAAGCGACGCGGCAGTGAAGACGGCGATTCCTGCGAGGGCGGCGATGGAGATGCGCCGCCCCCATCCGGTGAGTTTGCCTGTCCACTTCAAGAACACCAGGAAGATCAGCACCCCCGCGGACGGAACAGCGAGGGAGAGCACTCCTTGCCAGAGTGGTGCGACGGTAATGACGTCCTGAGTGGACCAGTCCCATTTTTGGGCGACGGGCGACGGCAGCCGACCGCTCCAACTGAAGGTAAGGGCGAGGGCGCCGAGGAGCACTGCCGCTGTGGGTAGGAACGCGCCGAGCCAAAACCGTGGATCTGGTTCGGTCACCGAGCGGTGTGTTGTATCCGTCGTCATGAAGCTTTTCCCCTGTCGAGTCGTTGGCGGAACAGCGCAAGAGTCGTCTCGGTCGAGAGACCCAGGCCTGCGAGTTGTCGGGCTGCTTCGTCGAGAATCCGTGTGGCGTGTTCGCGGGATGCCGTTTCCGGTGCGGTCACAACAGCACCCCGTCCGCGGCGCAGCTCGATCAGGCCCTGCCCGCGCAGGTCCTGGTAGGCGTGTAGAACGGTATGCAGGCTTACGCCTAGCGATTCACCGAGCGCCTTTGCTGCCGGCAGCCGTTCCCCATCGACGAGTGAGCCCTCCAGGATTCCTTGACGGATCGCGCCGGCAATCTGCTCATGGAGGGGCGACGCGTTATCTGGCGTCAAACGGATCAGCATGCACCCATTCTATTATTATATTGCAACTATAACAATGCCCACCAGTGGTCGACTCGTTCACCCGGCTCCTCGAACAGTCAATGCCCGGCCGGGAGGACCAATGGCGGGAACTGGCCGGCCGGCACCACCTGAGCGAACCCGACCTGGATCGAAGCTGATTCCCTGACCGCCTTTCGCGTCCGGGGCCGGGACCGCAGGGGCCAGCTCCGGGGGCACGTCTGGAGTATTAGAAGGCGTAGGGCCCGAACCGGAAGATGGCCACCAGGAGCGCCAGGACACCTAGGACTGCGTTGACCATAACGTTGGGCTTTTCGCCGCGGCGGGCGTGGGTGATGGCCGCCCCCACCATCAGCAGGAACAACCCCGTTGCGGCCAGGGGAACCAGGACGGGGGCGACGTTGAGCAGCGCAGGCAGGACCAGCCCCAGCGCCGCGAGGACCTCCAAGCCGCCAATCCCTTTGACGGCTCCGGCGGAGAAGCCCTCCACCCAGCCTTGTCCGCCGGCGGCCAGCTTTGCTTGGGGCTGCGCAATTTTCATGGCTCCGGCGGCCAGGAAGGCCAGGGCGAGCAGTGCGGTGATGATCCAGAGGGTGATGTTCATGGTTTGTCCTTCGGGGGAGTGAGCGGGGCTGGGAAAAGCGGGAGTTAGGACCCCGTTGGGCGGGGGTTTTCGGCGAGCATCTCGCGGACCAGGGGGACTACTTTGCTGCCGTAAAGCTCCACGGCTTTCAGCCTGGCGCTGATGGGTTGGGTCCCGGCTGTGAAGATCAGGTCAAACCGGCCCACATCCATGGCTGCCGCGGTCCGGGCGATTTTCCTGGCCACAGTGTCCGGGGAACCGATGTACATGGAGCCGTGTTCGATCTCTGCGTCGAACTCTTCGCGGCGCACCGGCGGCCAGCCCCGGAGCGCTCCGATGCGGTCCCGGACCACTTTGTAGTGGGGCCAGAAGATCTCCTTCGCTTCATTGTCGGTATCGGCGATGAAGCCGGGGGAGTGCATCCCCACCGGCCAGGCGGTGGTGCCGAACTCTCCCGCCGACCGCTTGTAGAGGTCGATGAACGGGCTGAACCGCTCCGGCTGGCCGCCAATAATGGCCAGCATCAGCGGGAAGCCGTACTTTGCGGTCCGCACCACGGAGGCCGGCGTGCCGCCCACCCCCACCCAGGTCTTAAGGCCACCTTTGGTCTTGGGGTACACATCGGCGTCCACCAGCGGGGCCCGCGTGCTCCCGCTCCAGGTGACGGGTGCTTCCTTGAGGAGCCGGGCGAAAAGCTCGATCTTCTCCTCAAACAGGACGTTGTAGTCCTGCAGGTCGTACCCAAACAGCGGGAAGGACTCGGTGAAGGAACCCCGGCCCAGAATCACGTCCGCACGGCCGTTGGAGAGCGCATCAACGGTGGCAAAACGCTGGAAGACGCGCACCGGATCATCTGAGCTGAGCACAGTCACCCCGGAGCCCAGACGGATCCGCTTGGTAACGGTGGCCATTCCGGCCAGGACCGTTTCCGGGCTCGAGACCGAATACTCCGGGCGGTGGTGCTCGCCCACTGTGAAAACGTCCACGCCCAGCTGGTCGGCGAGGACCGCTTCATCCACCAGCTGGCGGATGGACCTGGCATGGCTGACGGGCTTACCGGCGTCGTCCAGGGGAACGTCGCCGAAGGTGTCCAAACCAAAAATCATGAAGTCACGCGCCCTTTTAATTGATACGTCAATTAGTTAATTGACGCGTCAATCATCACCCCACTATGCTTGACATGTCAAGCAACGAGGAGGGCGCGTGGATCAGAACGGCATACAGGGGCGTCGGGGCCCCACGGCAGGCGAGCTGGCAGTTTGGCGTGAGTACGTGGAAACCAGTGAGGTGGTCCGCCAGATGATGGCGGCCGGGCTGCAGGCCACTTCGGGTATCTCCCCGGGCGACTACGGAGTGCTGCTGGCTCTCAGCGAGGCGGAGGAGGGCAGGCTACGGTCCTCGGTCCTGGCGGAGGCCATTGGCTGGGAGCGGAGCAGGCTGTCCCACCACCTGGGCCGGATGGAAAGCCGCGGCCTCATCCACCGCAAAAAATCCGGCAATGACAGCCGCGGCGCCGTGGTGGAGCTTGCCGATGAGGGTGCCCGCCTCTTCCGGGCCTCATCGGCCCCGCATCTGCGCCTGATCCGCCAGCTGTTCGTCGATGCCCTCACCCCCGACGACCTGGCGGACCTCGGCAGGATTACCGGCAAACTGCGGAACCACCTTTCCGGGCCGGACGGTGAAACCAGGTCCCAGTGAGTGGCCAGTGCAGCAGCTGGCCCCACAACAACCTCTGTTCAGTTCTGTGCAGACCGGTGTCCCCGGAACCTGGCCGCAGCTAGTGTTCCCTATCTGGACCATCCAGCGCAGGTAACTCAACGAGGAGATTCCCATGGCCAACGCCACGTTCAACCGCCGCCGGCTACTGCAGGCATCAGGCGCCGGGAGCCTCGCCGCTGTCTTCGCCGCGCTGGCCGACGGCACTGCCATGGCTGACTCCGGCCGGCTGGCCGCGGACAGCCCTGCCATCACCGACCTGGGACCCGCAGTGGTCCAGTTCTCCCTGATGAGTTCGTTACTGGTAGGCGACACGGTCTACATCGGCTCCCGCAACCTGAATCCGGCACGGATCGTAGGGTTCCACCTTCCCACCGGGACCATCACCGCACGGACCGACCTCGGTTCGGGTTACAGCATCCAGGCGCTTGCGGCGGACGCCACAGGCCGGTACCTGTACGCGGGCGTCCTCCGTGATGGGATCGACGGCAAACCGAACATCTACCGCTGGGACCTTGGCACACCGGACCTGCCCGCGGTAGGCGTGGCCGAGACCGGAGACCGTGACATCCGTGCCCTTGCAGTCGCTCCGGATGGCAGGGTCTACGCCGCAGGCGGCGGCCAGACCACCAATCCGCCGGCCTTGTGGGAGTACGATCCCGGCACCGGCGCCACCACCAGCTGGGGTGTTCCGGACCCGGGAGCCACTATTGCCCAAGCCATCGCTGCCACGGCAAGCACCGTCTATTTCGGAACCGGCAGCACCCTGGGCGGTGGAAGTGGTTCGAGCCCCGCCCGGCTGTTCGCTTTTGACCGGGCCACAAGGATGTCAGCGAACATCCTGCCGGCGGACGTCGCCACCGGCGTGTCCGTAACCTCCTTGAACGTTCTCGATGGACAGCTCGGCGTTGGCGTCAAGGGACCGGGAAAGTCCGTGCTGATCAATCTGTCAGACCACACCGACTACACCGTTATACCCAAAACCGGAGTGATGTTCCGGCAACTCGGAAACCAGGTGTTCTTCGTCAAGGAGCCCGGTGTCTGGGCCTACAACACCGGAACCAAGAAGATCACCCAGATCCTCACCGAGGACGTGGGAGCCATCTGGGGACTGGATGTCTTCGGATCCCAAGCGGTGGCTGGTTCGTCCTACGACGTCATCAGCATCAACCCGGCCACAGCCACCGCGCTGAAATACGACCTCGCCGGAGCAGGAGCCCCGGGCGGTCCGCAGCTGTGCATGGGACTGGCCGCGGGTGCGGGCGACGTCTACGTTGGCGGCACCGGCACCATCGCGCGGCACCAGGCAGGCCCGGCGGCGGTGTCCTATCTCCGCGCCACCGGCGAGGCCAAGGACGCTGTTGTTGTGGGTGGCATCCTTTACACCGGGCAATACAACTCACGGGGAATCTACGCCTACGATCCCGCCACCGGGCAGCTTCCGCACCAGGTTGCCGCGCTGCCGGCAGGCCAGAACCGGCCGCTCGACATCTGCTGGGACGCCACGAACGGTTTGGTTCTTGCAGGCGCCCAGAACGATACCGGCGGCGGCGGCTGCTTCGCCGCCTACAACCCTGCCACTGGCCAGGTGACCACCAAGGTCAATCCCATTGACACCCTCCAGATGGTGCGCGCTGTTGCGACGAAGGACGGTGTTGCCTACCTCGGCGGTGACAACATCTACGGCACCGGTCCCCGCAGCACAGTAGTGGCGTGGGACCCAACCACCAACCAGGAGCTGTGGCGCCTGGACCCGGGCCAGACGTCAGGGGTGGCAGCCCTGGCGATCCAGGGCCGTTACCTTTACGGCATGTCCCGCCGGGCAGCCGGTTTGTTTGTCATCGACCTGGAAACCCGGGCGCTGGTCCATACCGGCGACCTCCGCAGCGTGTGCACCGATTTCGGCGCCCTAACGGTCAGCAGGGGGATGGTTTACGGAGTCTCCGACACCACCGTGTTCCGGATCGACCCGGCGACTTTCGCCGTCTCCGTGGTGGTGGCGGGGATCAACGGCGGCTGGTACAGCGGACCGCACATCACAGCTGACGAGCAAGGGGCGCTCTACACGCTCCGCGGCCCCAACCTCGTCCGGATTGATGACGGCGCAGCCGTGCAGGGCCTGCGGCGGCAGGGAAGTGGCCGGTGAGGGCCACTTCCCTGCGCGACATTGCCTAACCGGTGGCTGCCAGCGCTGCTCCGGCCGAGCCGATAGGCAGTCCGGGCGGGACCAGCCGGACGCGGCGGCCCAGGCCCAGGCCGGCGATAAAGGGGGACAGGCCGGCAGTGCGGGCCAACTCCCTGTGGATGCCCTCGAGCAGGGGTTCGCCCAACGCGTTTAAACCACCGCCGATGTAGATCACGGCAGGATCGACGGAGAGGCCCAGGACACGGATTGCAGCAGCTGCACCCCGGAAAAACCTGTCCTGGACCGCAACCGCCAGCGGCTCACCAAGCAATGCGTGCTCAAAGAGCGACACTGCGGGGAATTCGCCGTCACCGGTCCACTGGCGGGCGATGCCTGAGCCGGAAGCGATCAGTTCCAGGCAACCGGTCTGGCCGCAGGGGCAGGGCTCCTGCGTGATGCCCAGGGGGAGGTGGCCAATCTCGCCGGCCGCCCCGGCCGCCCCCCGCACCAGGCCACCATTGCTGATCAACCCTGCAGCAAGGCCCGTCCCCAGGTTCAGGTAGGCGCTGGACCCCTGGTCCGCACAGGTCCGGTCGGAGAGCAGGTGGTGGGCGCCCAGAGCAGCGGCATTCACATCGTTTTCCACGTGGACCTTTAACCCGAGCCCGGCTTCCGCCAATGCACCCAGCTCCAGTTCCGCCACGCCGATGTTCACTGCGTTTGATACCTTCCCCGTTGCCGGATCCACGGCCCCCGGGACCCCGATTCCCAGCCCGGCCAGCCGGTACGGGGCCAGGATTTCGGCCTCCCGGAGTTCGGCAACTGCCGCGAAGAGCGTTCGAAGCACACCGCTGTTGCCTTGGCCGGTTGGCCGCCGCAGCGAGCAGAGGACGGTGTTGTGTTCGTCGATTGCCACCGCTTCGGTTTTGGTCCCGCCGATGTCCACCCCGATCCGCATGGACCCCGCAGCGGGCTGCACCGCCCCGGTTCCCCGGGGCATCACGGCTTCCGGGGGTGGTCGTCAATGCGGACCAGGTTGCGGCCACGCATCGTGTACAGGTACCCGTTTTCATCGTTGGTGATGTGGGACCCGCTGTACCACCCGCCGTCGGTATCGGCGAGGACGGTGGACACCTCGAAGGACTTGGGGTCGAAGCGGAACACGTTGGTATCCGAGACCCCATAGATGACGCCCCTGTTGGCCACCAGGGCCCCAAAACCGTAGGAGAGGGAGCTGATGTCTGCCCGGTGGACCACCTTCCGGGTGGGGATGTCCAGGACAAAGAGGCCGCCCTTGCGCGTGAGCCCATACAGGTTGCGGCCCTGCACGGCGAGGGCTGCCAGCCCCGCGCCGGACCCGGCATCGAGGCGCCACAGTTCGCGGCCGGCCGCCGGGTCGAAGGCGACAACGGTGCCGGCTCCGTCCAGGGTTGGCAGCCCGCCACCCAGGAACGCGACACCATCCCTGGTGGCCACGGCGCGCAGGAGCTGGCGGTTGTCGATCGGGTTGATGAAGCACTGCTTTGCCCCGGTGGCGGGGTTGTACGTCCAGAAGGACCCCCCGCCCTCCGTATCGGACTGCGCCGCCACCAGCACAAGCCGGTTGACCTCGTCCCAGCAGACGTCAAGCGGCCGGTTCTGCGCGCCCGGGAAATCGGCGGCCTGGTGGATCGGCTGGCCACTGAGCGGATCGTACGTCCAGATGCCCTGCGAGCTGTACTGGCCCGTGTAGAGGACACCGCCCACAATGACGGCGTCCTTGGCCTCACCCGGGGCGTTCAGGTTGGCCACCCCGCCGGTGGCGAGCGAGTGACGGGCGATCACTCCGTTCCCCCCGACGTAGGCGTAACCCGCGCCTGCGGCAATGCCCATGACCGTCTGGGGAGTGGCGGAGGCCCCGGCTTCGCCAAGGTCGGTGACGACCATGGTTCCCGTGCCGGGATCGATCTCGGCCACGAAGCCGTAACCCGAGGTGGCCAGGATCCTGTTGTTCCGTGCGTCCACACCCCAGATCTCGCCGAGGGACGGGCCGTTGAGTGTCAGCTGGGCGATCGAATTCGTGGCGGGTGAAAAGGTGCACAGGCCGGTTTCGTTGGCGAAGTACACCTGGTCGCCGATGCTGGTGAAGTTCTTGGCGGTCTTGCCGATGGACGTGGCCACCGAGTAGGAGGACGGGTTGGCCAAGTCCAGCAACGCGATTTTGGACTGCTGCGTGGACGCGGCGGAACCGACCAGGAGCTTGTCTCCAAGGATGGCCAGTTCACGGATGCTGGGATCGGCCAGCATCTCCGCAGGGGTGACCTGCGCGAAGGTTTGGGTGGCGCGGCTGTAGGCGTAGAGGCACGCGCGGCCCGCACTGCCGCCGCCATTGAGGGTACTGCCGGCGCCGAAGAACACGGTGGCGTCCGTTGCCGCAACCGCGCGGGCCAGGGTGGCGCCGGCGTCGGGAATGCCCAGGTTGCTGACCTGGCCGGTGGCGGGGTTGTACTCCCACAGCGCTGGCGCGCCCGGGTTGCCGCCGCCCACTGCGTAGAGCCGTCCGTCGGGTGACACGCTGAGGTCGCGCACGTCGCGGTCGCCGATCTGGCCGATCGGTGTTGCCGGCGCGGACAGGGTGGCCAGGTCCCAGCGGTAGAGGTTCGGCTGTGGGCCGCCGGACTTCTGCAGGACACCGGCGTACAAGTAGCGGCCGGCCGGATCGGCGGCCAGGGTCTGGATGCTGTAGCCCGTGGCCACCACGGTCTCACCCACTACTTTGCCCGTAGGCACGTGGAAGGCGACGATCCGGACGGGATCGAGATTGCGGGACCCGATGTAGGCGATGTCGCCCACCAGGAGGGAACTCATCAGCGAGAACTGGACCACTGCCGGTCCGAGGTCGGTGATTTCGGTGCTGCCGGCCTTCGCCGGTGCTGCGGTGGCGGGCCCGGATGCGGTCAGGCCCAACGCTGCGGCCAGGCCGGCTGCGCCGCCCGCCTGGAGGACGGAACGCCTGCTGGGATGGGAGATCTGCATTGAACTTCCTTTGTTTTGAAGGGGAGGTGAAGGGCAGAGGCGGGGGCCGCCGTCGTACTTTTTTGCGCGCCGATAACAGGGCCGGTGGTACCGGCCATGATGCGGACGACGGCGGCGGGGTGGGTCAGGCGGTGAAGGCCAGGTCTTCGTCCTGGACGGGGAAGCGCAGCGGCTCACCTTGGGAAATGCGCTGGGCCTCGGCAAGGGCCGTGGCCGCCAGCCGTTCCAACTCGGTGCCGAGGGACCCGGCGAGGTGCGGGGTGAGCAGGACGTTGGGGTTGGCGTAGAAACGCGAGTCCGGGGGCAGGACCCAGGGTGTGGTGACGTCCAGGACGGCAAAAAGTTCGTGCCGTTCCAACCGGGCCAAAAGGGCTTCCTGGTCCACCAGCTCTCCGCGGGCGGTGTTAATGAACGTGGTTCCGGTGCGCATTCGCGCAATGAGTCCGGCGTTGACCAGGTCCAGCGTGGACGGCAGCGAGGGAGCATGCAGCGACACCACGTTGCTGGTCTCCATCAGTTCCTCGAGCCCTACCGCCCTCACGCCCAGGACCTTGGCCTCATCAGCGGACAGGAACGGATCGGCCACCACAATGTCCAGTTCGAACGGCTGGAGCAGACGGATGACATGCCTGCCGATTTTTGATGCGCCAATGATGCCCACCCGTTTGCCGTAGTTGCCCATGTCCGGAAACAGGCCATCCGGTTCCACCGGTGCCTTCTCGCGGTGCAAGGTGCCCGCGATCTGCAGGACCCGTTTGTTGGCGAGCAGGATCATGGCCAGCGTGTATTCCGCTACGGGGATGGCGTTGGCTTCAGCTGCCGTGCTGACCTGGACACCGCGGGCCCAACAGGCACCGTCAACATGGTTTTTGACCGTGCCGCCGGCATGCAGGATGTGGCGCAGGCGCGGTGCGGCATCCAAAACGGTTGCATCCACCCTTGCGCAGTTCCAGCCGGTGAGGAGGATATCTGTCTCGGCCAGTAACGCCAGCGAACGCCGGGAGCTGAATTCCTCCATGGGTTCATGGTTCAGGAGCCGCAGGCCTGCCGGCAGGGATTCCAGGTGCCCGGCCGAGAAGATCCGGGACGCGACGCCGGGGCCCATGGCCAGGGCGACGTTCAGTGTTTCCCTGCTCATTTGACGGCTCCTGTGGTTAGTCCGGACTTCCAGAAACGCTGCAGCATGATGAAAGCCACCAGCAACGGAATGATGGAGAGCAATGATCCGGTGATCACCAGGGGAACAAACTCGGGCTGGGGGACGGCGTAGCCCTGCCAGATGGAGATGCCCACGCTGACCGGGAGGAGTTGCTGGTCCTGCAGCATCACCAGGGGAAGCATGAAGTTGTTCCACACGCCCACGAACTGGAACAGGGCGATGGTGATGTAGCCCGGCATCATCATGGGCAGGCCAAGGGCGAAGAAGGACCTGATGGGACCGGCGCCGTCCACCCGTGCTGCCTCCAGCGTTTCCGAGGGAACATAGGATGCGGCGTAGACGCGGGCCAGGTACACGCCGAAGGGGTTGCAGAGGACCGGGATCAGGGCCGCCCAGATGGTGTTGGTCATGCCCACCACCGAGGCGAGCAGATACATGGGGAGCACTGTCGCCGTATTGGGGATCAGCACACCCACCAGCACAAACCCGAACAGCGAGTCCTTCCAGCGGAAGTTGAACTTGTCGAACGCGTAGCCGGCCATCACGGAGATGAGGCTGCCCACTACGGCGCCGACGCCGGCGTAAAGGATGGAGTTGGCCATCCAGCGGAAGAACACTCCGCCGTCCTGGGCCGCCACGGCGGCGATGTTCTCGAACAGGGCAAAGTTGCCCAGGGCGTAGGCGCTGGTGCCGTAAAGGTCCGCAGCGTTTTTGGTGGAGGCGAACAGGAGCCAGAGGACCGGGACCACCATATAGAGGGAGCCCACCACCAGCAGCCCGTTGACCGTCAGCTTGCTGGCAAAACCTCCGTGGCCTGCCACGGTGTCCTGACGCTGGGCGGGTTTCCTTGGCATGGTCCTGGGCGTCTTGGTCCGGAGGGCGGGAAGGGTCTTTGTGCTCATGATTTGTTCATCCTGGAACTGAAGCGGGTGACCACCAGGGAAAGGAACGCAGCGAGTGCGGCGATGATGATCGAGGCAGCCGCAGCCTGGTTGAGGTTGTGCCGGATGAAGGCCGCGTCGTAGGCCCACATGTTGGGCACCCAGGTGCTGGTGATGGACGGGGTGGCCTTGGCGATGATGGAGGGTTCGGTGAAGAGCTGCAGGGTGCCGATGATGGTGAAGAGCATAATGACGCTCAGCGCGGGCAGGATGAGCGGGAACTTGATGCTCACGGCGGCCCGGATTTCCCCTGCCCCGTCCACCCGGGCGGCTTCCAGGATTTCCCGTGGGACGGCCTGCAGTGCGGTGAAGAGGATGATGACGTTGTAGCCCGTCCACTCCCAGACACCGATATTGACGATCGCCGGCAGGACCATGTGGGCATCGAGGAAGTTGACCTGGATCCCGCCGCCCTGGAGCGCCTGGACCACAGGGCTGATGCCCGGCGTGTACAGGTAGGCCCAGATGAGGGCGGCGATTACGCCGGGTACGGCGTGGGGCAGGAAGACGAGCAGCTGGAACAGCTTCCGTGCCCGCGCCACGGTGGCGTCAAGGAGGAGCGCGAACACAACGGCGCCGCCCACCATGCAGGGAATGTAGATCGCGCAGTACAGGCCAAGCCGGGCAATGCCGGTGACGAAGGACTCGGATTCAAGGACCTGCAGGTAGTTCTCGAAGCCAACGAAAGAGGTTTTGGCTTCCCCGAAGCCAAGTCCGGACTTCTGCTGTGCGTAGAAACTGAGCACGATGGCGTAGATGACCGGGGCCACCATGGCGATTGCAAAGACGGCAAAAAACGGGACGAGGAAGAGGGCTGCTGTCCGCCCGCCCGTGCCGGAGGCGGTACTGCGCCTGCGCTGCGGTGCAGCGGGCTGCGGAACAGCAGTAGGGGCCTGTATGGCCATGATGATCTCCTAAACTGGCTGGGCTGCCTCCGGAGAGGCAGCCCAGGGGCGAAGCTACTGTTTGACGGAAAGTCCGGCCTGTTCCAGCCCGGCCACGGTGGCCTTCTGGGCGGTATCAAGCGCTGTGGGGACCGTGCCGCCGGTGCCGAGGTTGCCGTAGGCGTCTTTGAGCGCGGTGTTGGTGAGGTCCCAGCTGGGGCCCCACTGCCAGCCCGGGCTGACGGTGGCGTAGGCCTTTTCGAACACGTCGTAGATGTCGTTACCGAAGTAGCTGGCGTCGTAGGCCTGCTGCGCTACCGGTGTCAGGCCGGGATAGGCCAGGAAGGCGGAACCCGTGTTCCCCCGGGCCTTGATGGCTTCCTGGTTGGTGGTGAGGAACTCGACGAACTTGGCTGCAGCTGCCGGGTTCTTGCTGCTTTTGGTGACATTGAAACTGGATCCACCAAAGAAGGCGCCTGCCGGGGTGCCCCAGTTGGGCATTTCGGCGGCGATCCACTGCCCCTTTTGGCCGCTGGCCTCTGTCCGTTTCTGGATCCCGGTGGCGCTCCAGTTGGCACCGATGACGCCCACAACCGTGCTGTTGGCCAGGTCCAGGCTCCACTCGTCGCTGAAGGCCTGGCTGACCTTGACCAGTTTGTTGTCAATGAGCTTCTGCCAGTAGCCGGCCACCTTCCGGGTGGCCTCGTCGTTCACCCCCACCTCCCAGCTGTCGTCAGAGGTGCCGAACCACTTCGCACCTGCCTGCCAGGCCAGACCGGCTGTTGCCGGGACCTGGTTGGGGTTGAAGCTTGCCAGGTAGGAGTCCGGGGCAACGGCTTTCAGCTTCTTTGCCGCATCCTCGAATTCCTGCCAGGTCCTGGGAACCTCCACCCCGGCCTTGGCCAGCATGTCCTGGCGGTAGTACATCACCATCGGAGCCGCGTCATACGGCAGGCCGTAGGTCTTGTCGCCGAACTGGACCATGCTCCGGATCTCGCCGGCGAGCTTGTCCACGGTGGCTGACTTGTCGATCAGGCCGTCCAGGGGCTGCACCTGCCCGTTGCTGACGAACTGCGGCAGCTGGGGGTATTCGATGGTGGAGACATCGGGGCCGTTCCCTGCCGTGATGGCGGTGGACAGCTTGGCATAGCCGCCGCTGTCGGCGTTGGGGATCGTTTCAAACGTGACTTTGATCTTGCTTTGGCTCGCGTTGAACGCTGCAGCCACCTTGTCCATGCCGGCCAGTGATGACCAGAAGGTGATGCTGCCTGACGGGTCTGCAGCGGGTGTGGGGGCAGTGGATGTGCCGGGCCCGGTTCCGCAGGCTGCCAGCAGCAGTGCGCTGCTGGCCAGGCTGGCGGCCCCGACGAGAAGATTGCGACGCTTCATTGTTCTCCTTTGAAATCCACGATGCGAAGGTGGGATGTGGCCGGTGCCACATGGTGTATTTCAATGAAACACGCAAAGTTGAACAAAGCCAACGAACTGAACAGTAGTGAACATCGGTGGATGTTCGCTTCTTTGCCGACCAGGATCCTGCGTCCTGATCAGCTGGCCGTGGAGTCCCTGACCACCAGGGTGGGGGAGAGAATGACGCGCTGCAGGGCCAGGCTCGAAACCCGCCGCGGGCCCAGCCGGTTCAGGCACATCTGCACCCCGTGGTACCCGACGTCGAATTTTGGCGGGGCCACCGCGCTCATGGGGACGCTGCCGAAAGAGGCGATCTCGTCGTCGTACGCCACCAGCGCCAGGTCCCCCGGAACGTGGAGCCCCCGCGCCTCGCACAGGTCAGCAAACATCAGCGCGTCCTCGTCGTTGTGGACGATCGCGGCCGTGGCGCCGGCGTCGGTGAAACTGCCAACAATGCTGTCCAGCTCGTGGCGGAGCGTCTCAGGATCGGTGGCCGAGAGGGTGATGGCGCGGGTCATGGCAGGATCATGCGGCAGGCCCGCAGCCTGCATCGCCTTGCGATACCCTTCGCTGACCGGTGAGGACGTGGGGCTGCTTTCGCGGACACAGAGCGCTATTTTCCGGTGCCCCAGCGATACCAGGTGGTTGACGGCGAGTTCGGCCCCGCGGGCGTGGTCGCTGCGGACCGACTCCAGCCGGCCCTCATCCAGCACCCCGTCAATGGAGCGTTCGATGATCACCACGGGCACGTCTGCTGAGGCCAGGAGGTCCAGGGTGGGGGTGCCCGCCAGCGACTCGCCGCTGGGGGTCACCAGGAGCCCGTCCACGCCGCTCTTGAGCAGCCGCTGGATTTGGCGCTGCTCCTCGGCGGCAGAGTAGTTCGAGACGCCCAGAACCAGCCGGACGCCCAGCTCCTGGGCGGCGGCCTCGGCGCCCCTGATGATCCCCGGAAAGTAATACCGGGCGGTGGGTACGATCATGCCGATGGTGGCCAGCGGGCGCTGCTTCGCCGGGATCGGCGCGTTGCGGCCGGCCGGAGCCATGGTTCTTCCCTCGCGGTTTGAGGGGGCGTTGTTTCCCCGACCCTGGCCGGCAGGACTCCGGGCCGGTCCGGCCAAGGCAACAGCCCCGCCGTGGACCCGCTGCAGCAGGCCCTGGGCGTCGAGTAACGCCAGGTCACGCCGCACTGTCATCCCGGAGATCCCCATCCGCCGCGCAAACTCGGCTGCGTTGATTGACCCCCGGAGCGCCAGCTCACGCAGGATCTGGTTCTGCCTGTCATCAGTCAGCACGTGCACACCCCTCTGTGTTTATTTTTGTTCGTATTGTTCACAATGAACTACACCCAACATACGGTGGGGAGTCAAGCAGCCCGCTCAACAGGAGGAATGAACCATGGCAGAGGCGTTACTGCGCCCGGGACTCTGTTCCGTGACCCTCCGCGCGGTGGATATTGATGCCGTGGCCCGAACCGCCGCCGCTGCCGGGCTGGCCGGGATTGAATGGGGATCGGATGTCCATGTCCACGACGCCGGCTCGGCAGCCGGTGCGCGCAGCGCAACGCTGGCCGCCGGGCTGCGCGTTATGTCCCTGGGGTCCTACTACCGGGCCGGGTCGTTCGGTAATTTTGCGGACGTTCTGGCCCTCGCCACGGAACTCGGCGCACCCAGGATCCGGATCTGGGCCGGGGACGCAGGCTCTGCTGATGCCACAGCTGCACAGTGGGACGGCGTCATCGAGGATACCCATCGGGTCGCCGCGCTGGCTGCGGCGCGGGGCGTCAGCCTGGCCTTCGAATACCACGGCGGCACCCTGACGGATTCCCCGGAAACCACCTTGGACCTTCTCCACCGGGTGGACCGGCCCGGCGTGGGTACCTACTGGCAGCCCGCGGTCGGCCTGACGGACCAGGCGGCCCTCGCATCCCTTCGGCTGGTCCTGGACCACGTGGTTGGGGTCCACGCTTTCTCCTGGTGGCCCGCCACCGAGCGGCTTTCGCTGGTTGCGCGAAGCAACCTGTGGCAGGGTGCGGTGGACATCCTCAGGTCAGCCAACAGGGACCTGGAGATCATGCTGGAGTTTGTGGCGGGGGACGCGCCGGAGAACGTCATCGCGGATGCTGCGGCTCTGCACGGCCTGCTGGCCGCCACCCCGTCGGCGGATACGTCCATCAGCCAGGACGAAGCAGGAGAACCTGGCCGAATTTTCCTGCCGCACCCCACCTCAACACCCAGCCTGCGGTCGTAAACTGACCTTCGGTTCATTGCGAGCCTGAGTCTTTTTGAGGACCGTTGGATGCTGTGGAAACTGCTTGTTGAATACCTGCGGCCGCACCGCAGGCTGCTGGCCGCCGTCGTCGTTTTCCAGCTGGCGCAGTCCATTGCGTCGCTGTACCTGCCCACCCTGAACGCGGACATCATCGATGAGGGTGTGGCGAAGGGCGATACCGGGTTCATCCTGGGACTGGGCGCGGTGATGCTGGTGATCACGCTGGCGCAGATCGCCTGCTCCATCGTCGCCGTGTACTTCGCGGCCAAAGCGGCCATGGGTGTGGGCCGTGACCTCCGCGGCGCCATCTTCACCAGGGTAGGTGAATTCTCCGAGCAGGAAGTCACCAGATTCGGGGCTGCCAGCCTGATCACCCGGTCCACCAACGACGTCCAGCAGGTCCAGCAGCTGGTGCTGATGAGCGCCACCATGCTGGTGACGGCGCCCATGCTGAGTATCGGCGGGGTGGTCATGGCGGTCCGGCAGGACGTCCAGCTGTCCTGGCTGATTGCCGTCAGTGTCCCGGTGCTGCTGATCGCCGTGGGCCTGATCACCATGCGGATGGTGCCGCTGTTCCGGCAGATGCAGAAGCGGATCGACACCGTGAACCGGGTGCTCCGCGAGCAGCTCACAGGCATCCGGGTGGTGCGTTCCTTTGTCCGGGAGGACATCGAGACGGCCCGGTTTGCCCGCGCCAACGAGGACGTGACGGACACGGCGTTGCGGGCCGGCCGGCTGATGGCGCTCGCATTCCCGGTGGTGATGCTGGTGCTGAACGTCTCGAGTGTGGCGGTGATCTGGTTCGGGTCCTTCCGGATCCAGGACGGGTCCATGCAGGTGGGCACCCTCATCGCCTTCCTGAGCTACCTGATGCAGATCCTGATGTCCGTTATGATGGCCACGTTTATGGCCGTGATGATTCCGCGGGCGGCGGTGTCCGCGGACCGGATCGGCGAGGTGCTGGGCACCACGTCCAGCGTCCGGCCGCCTGCCCGGCCCATGGACCGCCGGGAACGGCAGGATGGTGTGCGGGGCGCGGAACTGGAAATGGCCGACGTCGGCTTCTCCTACCCGGGTGCCGAGCAGCCGGTCCTGTCCGGGATCAGCTTCACCGCGCGGGCGGGGCAGACCACGGCGATCATCGGCAGCACCGGGGCCGGGAAGACCACGCTGGTGAACCTGATGCCCCGGCTCTTTGACGCCACGTCCGGGTCCGTGCGGATGGACGGCGTGGATGTGCGTGAACTGCATCCGGACCAGTTGTGGGGGCACATCGGCCTGGTGCCGCAGCGGCCCTACCTGTTCAGCGGCACGGTGCGCAGCAACCTGCAGTACGGCAAGCCGGACGCCAGCGAGGAGGAGTGCTGGGCAGCGCTGGAAACGGCGCAGGCGCGGGACTTTGTGGAACGGATGGAGGGCGGGCTGGATGCGCCCATCAGCCAGGGCGGCACCAACGTTTCCGGCGGGCAGCGGCAGCGGCTGGCCATTGCGCGGGCGCTGGTGAAACGGCCCGAGCTGTTCATTTTTGATGACTCGTTTTCCTCGCTGGACACCGGCACGGACGCCCGGCTGCGGCAGGCGCTGCACCGGAACACCGCCGGCGCCACGCTGGTGGTCATCGCCCAGCGGGTCTCCAGCATTGTGGACGCGGACCAGATTTTAGTGCTCGACGACGGCACGATCGTGGGGCGCGGAACGCACAGTGAGCTGCTGGCGAACTCGGAGACGTACCGGGAGATTGTTTCCTCCCAGCTCTCGGCGGAGGAGGCGGTCTGAGCCCGGCGCCGATGTCCGGCACTGGCGGATCCTGGCTGGCTGTGGCCCGGTGCGAGGCACCCGACGCCCAGGGAACCCTGCGAACTTGGTCCGTAGACCGAAAAGCTGCCACCGCCTTTGGGCTCCCGCCCATATTTTGGGGGCGCCCGCCTCGGTAGCATGAGGTGTCCGGACAGAGCCGTCCGGCCAGTTCGACGCAGAAGGAAACCCATGGCAGCGGTGACGGTGGACGACATCCTCTCGGATCTCCCCGTGGGTTTCGCCACCCTGGTCCTCAGGCCTGTCCCGGCCGGCTCCGCCATTGAACGGTTCCTGATCGTGGACGCCGATGATGAGACGTCCGACGGCGGCGCGGCCTTTGTGCTGCTGATCGGTGTCCGCGGCCGGTCGGCCCTGCCCGCGCTGCGGCGGCTGGTGAAGAATCCTCCGCCGGTGATTGCCGTTAAGGGCAACCGGGACGAGCTGATCGAAGCCGAAGAGCTGCTCCGCGATGCGGGCACCGGCCTGCTCCTGGTGGATCCGTCGGCTGACTGGGACCGCCTGCTGTCCATCGCCAAGGACCGGATCCAGCCCCGCAGCTACCAGAGCGAAGTGCTGACCCTGCTGGAAGAGGATCTGTTTGCAATCGCCCAGACCACGGCCCGGCTCACCTCCAGCCACGTGCTCATCGAAGACGCCGCCAACAAGGTGCTGGCCTACTCCACTGTTTCCAACGACATCGATGAGCTGCGCAAGGCTTCCATCCTTACCCGGCGCGGTCCGCGGAAATATGAACTGCTGCTCAAGGACCTGGGCGCGTACCGGGAACTGCACCGGACCCGGCTGCCGGTGCGGGTGCCGGCCCGGCCGCAGGACGGGCTGCGGGAACGCGTGGCCATCACGCTGTTCGCCGGGGACCGGATCATGGGGTACATCTGGCTCCAGGAAACCGGGGCGGGGTTCGGCGCGGACGTTGACTATGTCCTCAACGGATCCGCCGCCAGGGCCTCGGCCGAGCTGATCCGCTACCGCAACCAGCAGTCCGTGCACATGCGCGAAGACCGGGTGGCCCGGATCCTGTCCGGCCCGGCGGAAGCCGCGGCCAGCGCCCACAGCGAGAAGATCCCCGCTGACCGTCCGGCGGCCTTGATCCTGTTGGGGATCTCTGATGCCGAGGCGCAGGCCGACGACGCGGCGCTGAAGCACGGCGAGCTGGCCAACCTGGCATCCATTCATGCCGCCGCGTACAAAGCCTCCGCGATCGTGGGCCAGTTCAAGGGCGACACCGCGGTGATTGTCCCTGGCCTGCAGTCCGCCGCCGCGGAACTTGGGCTGCGCAGCCTGGCTGAATCGATCGTCCGGGACGCTGGCAAGCACCTTGGCCTCCGGCCGTTCGCCGCCGTGGGTCCGGTGGTCCCGGACCTGCTGTCGCTGCACTCAACCACCCGTATCACCGGGGCCCTGCTTGGCTGCGTCGGCACGTCCCGGGACGCGCACGTTGCCAGCGTGGACGACTTTGAAGCCGAAATCCTCTTCCGCGAAGCAGTCCACAATTTCACGTCCTCAACGTTCCGTCACCGCAGCCTTTCCGCGTTGCTGCGCGAAGGCGGGGAACTTGCCGAAACCCTGCACGCATATTTTGAGGCAGCCCTTGATGTGGCAGCGTGCGCCGCCAGGATGAAGCTCCACAAAAACACCGTCTATTACCGGATCAGCAAGGCATCCCGCCTGACCGGCCTGGATTTTGGCAACCCCCGGGATGCGTTGGTGGCCCTGCTCCACATCCAGGAATGGGCCGGCACACACAAAGAACTTTTAGGCAGGAAATGACCACCGCACTCGAGGCACCTCCGTTGGGCCCGTTACTGGACGACATTGTCCGCAGCCACACGCCGCAACGGGAGAGCGGTTCAGTCCCGGCCAGCATCCCGCACCTGGCGGCGGTACCGTTCAACAGGTTCGGGATCGCGGTTGCCACCACGTCCGGTGAGCTGTTCAGTTCCGGCGATGCCTGCGTTCCGTTCTCCATCCAAAGCATCTCCAAGGTGTTCACCCTGGCCATGGCCCTCCGGGGGGACGGCCCGGGAACCTTGTGGTCCCGCGTGCTCCGGGAGCCGTCCGGTACCCCGTTCAACTCCCTGGTCCAGCTGGAAGTGGAGCATGGCATCCCGCGGAACCCTTTTATCAACGCCGGCGCCCTGGTGGTGACGGACCACCTGATGAAGGAAACGCCCGACGCCGCCACCCGGCTGTTGCGGTTCCTCACCGCAGAGGCGGGCAGCGAGAGGCCGTTCATCGATGAGGAGGCTGCGGCCAGCGAGCTTTCCAGCAGCAGCCGCAACTTGGCCCTGGCGCATTTCCTCAAGGATTTTGGCAACCTGGCGCGGCCGGCGGAATCAGTGGTGGAGAACTATGTCCGGCAATGCTCCATCATGATGAGCTGCGTGGAACTCGCCAAAGCGGGGCTTTTCCTGGCCCGCGACGGCCACGGGGCCCACGGCCCCGTGGTCTCTCCCAGCGAAGCGAAACGCATCGGCTCCATCATGCTCACCTGCGGCATGTATGACGCCGCCGGGGAGTTCGCCTACCGGGTTGGCCTGCCCGGAAAAAGCGGCGTGGGCGGCGGGATCCTGGTGATTGTGCCAGGCGAATGTGCCATCTGCGTCTGGAGCCCCCGGCTGGACGCTAAGGGCAATTCGCTGGCCGGCACCGCCGCCCTGGCCGACCTTTCGGACCGCACCGGCTGGTCCGTGTTTTAAACGCCGGGCTGCGCAGCCCCGCAACTACTTTCCCCCCCCACAACGCTTCACCATCACCCCACCGAAAGGATCACCCATGCCTATCAACCCCAAAGACGAGGTTGTTCAGGAGCGCAGCGCTGTCCCCGACCACCTGATTGATGGTGGCCATGCCCATGCGACCGAGTCGTCCCTGCACGCTGAGGACACGGGTTACCACAAGAACCTGAAGCCGCGGCAGATCCAGATGATCGCCATTGGCGGTGCGATCGGTACCGGCCTGTTCCTGGGTGCCGGTGGCCGCTTGGCCGAGGCCGGCCCGTCGCTGGTGATCGCCTACGCGGTGTGTGGTTTCTTCGCGTTCCTGATCCTGCGTGCCCTGGGCGAACTCGTGCTGCACCGGCCCTCGTCCGGTTCCTTCGTTTCCTACGCCCGGGAGTTCTTCGGCGAAAAAGCCGCGTTTGTTTCCGGCTGGTTCTACTGGATCAACTGGGCCACCACCACCATCGTGGACATCACCGCCGCCGCGATCTACATGAACTTCTTCGGCAACTACGTCCCCTGGATGGGTGCGGTCCCGCAGTGGGCCTGGGCCCTGATCGCCCTGGTGGTGGTCCTGGCCCTGAACCTGGTCTCGGTGAAGGTCTTTGGCGAGATGGAATTCTGGTTCGCCCTGATCAAGGTCG